>CAZDFF010000221.1:4655-6108 GCA_964504425.1 uncultured Hyphomicrobiales bacterium | reverse complement strand
CCGGCAACGGGCCGGGGCCGAAGTCGGCGAAAAATTGGCTATGCTGCTCGAGCGGCCAGGACAGCTTGCGGCCGCCGACGCGAAATTCGTAACCGGGCGCCATGCGCCGGGTCGGCGAAAGACCTTCGCTTTCCATCTCGGCGGCGATGTGTCGAGCCAGTTTCTTGGTCGCGTGCTCGATCGCCATCCATGCCGCGCTTTCCAGCAGGACGGCTTCCATCAGATTTCCCGATCCGATCAGATTTCGTTCGATCAGATCGATCCCGGGGCCGAGCGTGAGAACGAACAGAACCACCTCGCGACAGTCGCCGAGATAGGCGTTGAAGGCTTCGCACTGAAATCGAACGCCGTCGGCGAGATGCAGGGTGCCGTCCTCGTCCAGCGCTCGCGTGGCGAGGCGCCTATAGCGCGCCTGCGGCGCGGCGATACGCGCCAGGATTTCGGCCGTGCTCTCGGCCGCGTTTTGCAAGACTGGGGGAATCCGGCGGCTGGGCGTATAGCCTTGAACGCGAAGGATCCGCTCCGCGGTGACGAGCGCGCGGCCGGGCGCGAACGAACGGCAACCGTCGACGCGCGGCGCGCCCATGCCGTCGGTCTGCACGGATACTCGGCGTGCGCTGGACATGCTTTACCCTTCGTGCCTTTCGGGATCACGACCCAATGCGGACGAAGGGCTGGGACGGCAAGGCCGTCATCGATAAGCCCAGGCTGGAAAGACGGCGACGACGTCGCGCGTCTTGCGAAATACTTTGCAAATCCCCGTCGCGACGTCAAGCCATCCGACTGTCGGACGAAATCCGGTCGCAACGGGAAAGGCCCGAAACGACACGCGAATTCGACGAAACGCCGACGCGAAGGACCGCACGCCGACGCCGCAGGGCGTCGGACGGACGACGACAATCGGCCCCAACAAGGAGCCGCCGGCGCCATCGCATCAGGTACTGGGCAAAGTCTTTAACGAGCGTACAGACTTAGGACCCACGTGCGGCCTTCGCGCCGGACCGATAGTCACCGCTGCGAAAGACCGCTCCGTATGGTACGCCCCGCCCATCGGTTGGGTGACAGCATCGGCAGGTCTCCTGGCTCGCGCGTCTCGGCCTCATGTGTCCGACCTTCCCGGTTGCCCAGTGGCCATCTTGGACGGAGGCTATGCGCCTACAGTTGCGGGGGCAGCCGCGGAATGGCCGAAACGCTCGGCGTACCGCGTTCCCTCTTTCCTTCCCGGCGCGACCCGGGAAACCGATACACCCGAAGCATTTCCGCATTTGCCGCGCGGAGTCAAGGAGTACGCGAACGCATGTGCTGGCGACATCCAGGCATCGCGCAAATGGCATGCCGTCCGATGAGACTCATTCATGTGAAAATGATGCCCGCTTCCGGACCAGAATGGGGGCGGTTATTGCGGCTTTATGAATTTTAACCCGCTTCGCCGCCTCGTTGTCACAGATTTGTT
>CAZDFF010000221.1:0-4645 GCA_964504425.1 uncultured Hyphomicrobiales bacterium | reverse complement strand
TTGTTTCACTCGCCGGATGCCGTTGCCGTGCTTTGTTGGAATGCACGAAATTCAAACAGCGAAGCATGGAGGCCGCCGTTGCACGGGTTGGATCGCAGCACAGGCACTTATTTATATACGACCAGAAACAAGAAAAGGCCCGAAAGCCATGCTGCGTCATCCCTACGGGCCCGTCTTGCCGAATCCTATTGGCGGCGATGCCTGTCCGAAACGGCCAGAGCCGTTAAGGACGCGCGGCTCACGTATCTTTCCGCCGCCAAGCTTTATCGAATCGAACGGTGCCTGTCCGAAATCGACAAGGCGCGGGTCGAAGGCGATTGCGTCGAGTTCGGCGTCGCTCTAGGCGGTACCGGAGTCCTAATCGCGAAACGGATGGCCGGAAGCCGGAGCTTCGTCGGATACGATCTTTTCGGCACGATTCCGCCACCATCGGATCGCGACAGCCTGGAATCCCACGAACGTTATCGGGTCATCGCCAGCGGCCGATCCTCGGGGATCGGCGGCGACACGTACTACGGTTACGAATCCAATCTGTTCGAAAAGGTGAAAGGAAGTTTTACCGAATTCGGCGTACCCGTCGACGACGCACGCGTGCGCCTGGTCAAGGGACTGTTCGAGGAAACGGTTTCCTTCGACAATAATGTTCGAATCGCCTTCGCGCACGTCGATTGCGATTGGTACGACCCCGTTGCGCTATGCCTCGACCGCGTCTACGCCCATTTGGCGCCGGGCGGAATCGTCGTTCTCGACGATTACAACGATTACGGCGGTTGCCGAAAGGCCGTCGCGGATTTTCTGGCGCGCCGCGGCGACATCCATCTCGCCGACCCCTCTCATAACGCCATTTTGCGTCGCATTTAGGCGGGTTCTCACAGACAGATAGGCGAGTTCTCACAGACAGATCACATCATTTCGTCCCCCATATCGGTAAAATCCGCGCGGTGATCGGTCGTGACGGCGCCATCGCGCTTGCGTGCGGCCTGCGTACTCGACCGGGAGGCCTACGGCAAATGCAGGAAAATCTCGCGTCCCGCGCGTTAACGCATGGCATCAGCCTGCATATCCTCGGGGACGAAGCGGTACTGTTCGACCGCATCGGCCAGAAACTCTATGCCGCGAACACCACGGCCGCCATCATCTGGTGTTGCCTCGAAGAGAGAATGCCGCCGAGCGAGATCGCCGACTTTCTTACCGATCGCATGGACATCGACCCGACGTCCGCTACTCAATACATCGGCGAAATCCACCGATGGACATCACGCGCGATGGCCGACCGCTCGGTGTCCACGCGCCGGGAATCCCGTCCGGCACGGACCCCAACCGGAACGGCCGTTCCGATCAGCGCCCCGCCAGCCGCGACGCGACAATACCGGTTGCTGGACAGCGTGGTCGCCATGCGATTCGGATCCCGGCGGTTGATGCGCCGGGTCGATCGGTTGCTCGGACATCTTTCGACCGAGGACTCCGCCCGGCGTGGCACGGTCTTCGACGTCGTGGCCGCAGGCGACGGCGCCGCCGTTCTCGAGAACGGAAAACTGGTCGAAACGTGCCCGTCGTTGGACCAATTGGGGGCGCTGGCGAAATCGTGCGTCATCTTGCGAGCCCTGGAGGAATGCACCGATCTGTGCGCGATCCATGCCGGCGCCGTGCGCCGCGGCGATCGCTGCATTCTGCTGCCCGGCTCGTCGGGTTCGGGCAAAAGCACATTGGTCGCGGGCCTGGTATCCGAGGGATTCGAATTGCTGGCCGACGACACCGTCGTCCTGTCTCGGTATCCAGTAGCGGTCCGTCCCGTCGCCTGCGGGATCTGCACAAAATCCGGCGCTTGGGAAGCACTGGCGATTAGATTCCCGCGGCTGCGCCGGCGCATGATCGAAAGCCGCCCGGATGGACAATCGGTGCGATACATCCTGCCGCCGGAATACCCCGTGACCGATATCAATGCCCGCGTGCCTGTCGCCTCGATCGTATTCCCGCGCTATCGGCCGGGCGAACCGACGGCGATGAACCCCATCGGCCAAGGCACCGCCCTGCGTCGTTTGATGGATTGTTTCGTGGCATTGCGCGGCCGGCTCGACGACGCCGACGTCCGCCGCATGGTGGCATGGATATCCGACATACCGTGCTACGACCTGCAAGTGTCGTCGCTGAACGAAGCGGTATGGCTTCTGGGCCATCTGGACACATGAACGATTCGTCCACGCTGGAAGTTTTGGCCAAGTGCCTGACGCTCGACGCCAAGAATGCAAATCTTGGCCCTCCCCCACTGCATGACGATGGATGGCTTGCCGTCCTATCGCTGGCAAACCAGCATTTGCTGGGGCCTGCCCTCTATGCGCGATGGCGCCGCCTTGGCTGGCTGCCAATGTTGCCCGCCGACGTTCGCGAATACGTTGCCGACTTGCATCGCTTGAACCGCGACAGGAACCGGACTCTTTTGCACCAAATGACGGAAATCGTCAGGGCGCTCAATCGCGTCCATATCGTTCCGATCGTCCTGAAGGGCGGGATTCATTTATTTGAATCGGCCTATCCCGGTCGCGACAAGGGCGCCAGAATGATGCGCGATCTGGATATTCTGGTCCCTGCCGCCGATCTCGAACGCGCCGTCGGGATTTTGACAGAACTCGGCTACGTCGTCGCCGACCGTTACCCCAACGGCCATCATGCATACGGAGAATTTTCCCGACCCGGCGTGCCGGGCAGCGTCGACCTACATACCGAACTGGTCGATCCATATTACGTCCTGCCGGCGGAGGAAGTCCGAGAGCGATCGGTCGCGTTGTCGGCAAAACATCTTCGGGTGGCCGCCCCCTCGCCGACGGATCGAATCCTCCATCACTTGCTGCATGCGCAGGTCCATTATCTCGGGGATTATTATCACGGCACGCTCCGGCTGAATCAGCTCTATGAATTCGCCGTTCTGGCAAAAAAATACGAATCCGAAATCGACTGGAACCTCATTGCAGGCCGCATGGCCGACTTCCGCCTTTCCACACCGCTACATTCGTATTTGCTGGCTACCGAGCGTCTATTCGGATTGCGCTGGCCACTGGCGGCCGAGCTCCGATGGCGGGCCGGGCTCCATGTCCGGCGATGCCTGCTGCAATTCCGGATTCCGGCCCTGCGATTCCTCGCCATCCCTTGGGGCAATCTTCGCGGCGCGCTCGCCTGGCATCGCATGATCTTTCTTTATGGGCGCCATGGCTTGCCGATGACCGCACGATTGCGCCATGCATGGAATTATCTAGGCGAGCGCACGATGCGCCAATTGCTCGCCCGGGTATTTCGGACCGAGTGAATTTTCCCCTATATAAAACCGGCGGCGATCACCGAACGTGACCGCCGCCGGTACTCGAGTCGGAAGGGCTCCTTAGCGAGTTTTATCTTGCTTCCCGGATTTTCCCGGAACGCCATCGCCACCGCCGTTGCCGAAGCCGTTATTGGGATGACGCCCGCCGCGTCCATGTCCCTTGCCTCGACCATGTCCGTGGTGGTGTCCATGTCCGTGGCCATGCCCACCGCCGCCGTGGAATCCGGAACGGGCCGCGGCGTAGTTCCCGTGAGTCGCGGTTAGCATCAAGGTCACGACCGGTGGCGTGATGACGGCGAATTTTCCGCACTTGGCAAGAAACCGTCGGCGTGCCTCGTTCGTTTCCTGGGGATTCGATACAACGTCCATGTTCTCTCCTTTCGTACGGATTACGCGACCGTAGTCACTCGCAATTTCGAAATTCGACCGCATTTTGCATTCCATCGACAGTCAACAAGCTGTGGCAAACGATTAAACCGACCATCAACCCGCTAAAAAGCCTTTTACTTCCAAAGAATTAGAGTGGCGGAAAAGACCAGAGCGACTTTTACTGCGGCACGGGCGTCATATCCTCCGTCGTCCACGAAATGAAAAAGACAACCCAACGCGTCTTATGGGATGTGGCAAGCACCGGAGAAATCGATTGAATCAGCGCGCCCGTTTTCGCGTCGTGGCTGCTCGAAGCAAAGTTTGCGACACCGCGAAACTCATGCTTCTTGAACAGAGCCAGTTCCGGCGTCTTAAGCGGTCCGGCAAGCGGAATGGGCAATTCCATGCTGGGGATCCCGAACAGCGTTGAATACTCGTCGATCGACAAGGCGCCGGCGCGCGGCTCGACGATCGTATCGGCGGTGGCCCGATCGGCAACGAGTCTCCCGCCTTGCCGCAATACCCTATCGCGAACGGCCGCGATCGCGTACTTCGCGTCGTAGCCTTCCAGATTCGACGAATCAACGAACACCTTGGAGTCTTGGGGTATCTGGAAATCCAAGCGGTTCGCAGCCCGTTCCGCGGCGGAGGAAATCAACATCTGTTCCATCGCCGATCGTTGCGGGGTCGTTTCCCGCGCCGACGAGCACGCAGATACCAGAATCACACCGACAATTGCCACGAACACACGCATCGACGATTGACGCCTTTGGGCCATGATCCTTTCTTTCCTGACATCTTCGACTTTCAACCGGTTTGCCGCGTACAAGCGCCCCGCGCAAGGTTTCAGGGGGGCGGTCACAGGTTGATCACTGGCTCGTTATTGGCCACCGATGTTTGATCGATTGAGACGGCAAACGCCGGCGGTTTGGCCGGTTCGGTCGAATGCGACGGCAAAGGAAC
>CAZDFF010000220.1:0-6131 GCA_964504425.1 uncultured Hyphomicrobiales bacterium | reverse complement strand
GACCTTGCCGCCGAACTTGCCGCCCGAATGAAGCGTGGTGAGGATGACCTCGAGCGCGGATTTCTTTTTGAATTTCGGATGCGGGTCGACCGGAATGCCGCGCCCGTTGTCGGTGACGGTGACTTCGTTGTCGGGATCGAGGCGGATTTCGATCCGGTTGGCATGGCCGGCGACCGCTTCGTCCATGGCGTTGTCGAGGATTTCGGCGACCAGGTGGTGCATGGCCCGTTCATCGGTGCCGCCGATGTACATGCCGGGACGGCGGCGGACAGGGTCGAGCCCCTCCAGGACCTCGATGTCCTTCGCCGAGTAGCCGCCGCCGGACGACGGCTTCGGCGCCTTTTCCGCCTTCGCGGGTTTGGCCGGTTTCGCAGGCTTGGAAGGTTTGGCGGCTTTCTTGGCCGCAGGTTTCCCGCTCGCGGACTTGACGCCCACGTGGTCGAACAGATCGGTCATGCCCTTGCTCGGTTTCTTGGCCATTGGCGGCCGCATCCTATAAAACTCGCGCCCGTTCGGGCAAGCATGATAAAGTAGGCTTTGCGCCCGGCGCTCACAATATCTTGTATCCTGCGGGTTATGGCGGAAACGATGGCCGAAAGCGAGGACCAAGGCGAACCGAGGGGCGATCTGGCGATCCGCGCGCTGGCCATGCCGGCCGACGCCAACCCGTCGGGCGACATCTTCGGCGGCTGGCTGATGTCGCAGATGGATATGGCCGGGGGCACCACCGCGCGGCTGAAGGCGAAAGGCCGGGTCGCGACCGTCGCCGTCACCGGCATGACGTTCCATCGCCCGGTCCACGTCGGCGACATCGTCTGCTGCTATGCCGACGTGCGGAAGATAGGCAATACCTCGATCACGGTATTGGTCGAGGCCTGGGTGCTGCGCGGCAGCGACGCCGGCAAGCGCCTGAAGGTGACGGACGGCGTGTTTACCTTCGTCGCGCTCGATGAAAACGGAAACCCGCGGCCGGTACCAAGGTCCTAGAATGCCGCTAAATGCTTGGCGGCGTAGGGAAACCTTCCGCCGCCGGACATTATTCGTTTGACTGCGTTTGCCGATTTCTCGAGCATACTCCGGTGTGAAAGCGGCCCCCCGCGCCCTAAGGCGCGATTGCCAAATCAACAAGGCCGCGCGACAGAGAGGCTCGGGATCATTCGATGAACGCCGCCGTCGATACTGCGCCAACACCGACGATCCAACGGCCGCTGACGGAACGCCAAAGCGTCGTCGCCGTCAGCCAAGTTCTGTTGCTGGTCGCCATTTTCGGACTCTGGGAATTCGCCGCCGTCGCCGGCTGGATGGATTCCAACCGGGGCGGCCAACCGTCGCAGATGTGGAAATTCTTCGTGGACTCGGTCGCGTCCGGCGAAATGTGGGCGCACCTGAAAGTCACGCTGTACGAGGAAATCGTCGGCTTCGCCATCGGCATGGGCGGCGGCACGGCGATCGGCCTGGGGCTGTGGTGGTCGCGCACGCTGACCCGGATTCTCGAACCCTTCGCAGTCGTCTTTAATGGAATACCCAAGATCGCGCTGGCGCCGCCGATGATCGTCTGGTTCGGCATCTACGAAACCTCGAAGATCGTTCTGGCGGCGACCATCTGCTTCGTCGTCGCCTGGCTGTCGGCCTACGCCGGCACCCGGCAGGTCGACCGCGACCAGCTCGACATGTGCACGGCGATGGGCGGCACCCGCTTCCAGGCCTTCCGCAAAATCGTCATTCCGTCGGCCATGCCGTGGATCATTTCGGCGCTGAAGATCAACATCGGCTTCGCCCTGGTCGGCGCCGTGGTCGGCGAGTTCGTCGCGTCCAATCACGGGCTCGGGCACCTCGCGGTGCAGGCGTCCGTGCTTTATCAGATGAACCGGCTGTGGATGGTCGTGTTCGTCATCATGCTGGTCGCGGCGGCGCAGTACTGGATGGTGCTGTGGTTGGAACGGCGCCTGCTCGGCTACATGGGCGACGAAAGAATCAGGGGATAGCGACGAGGAATTAGAGGGGGAAACGCGGCCTTCGGGCCGCCAACAGCGAAGAAACGAACGGCAGGGACACAAACACACTTCACCCAGACGGAGGCATAAAAGTCATGACAATCCTAACCCGGAGACAGTTCTCCACATTGGCCGGCGCGGGCGCGCTGGCAACCATGAGCCCGGTGGCGTTCGGACAGGGCAAGGCGCTGGTCAAGATCACCGCCGCCGAAGCGGTCGAAACGCTTTACTACCTTCCGCTTTACGTCGCCCACGCGCTCGGCTTTTTCAAGGAGCAGGGCCTGGACGTGACGATCTTCAACGCGCAACAGCGCACCATTGCCATGCGCGCGGTCGTCGCCGGCGACGCCTTCACCTACAACGGCGACCCGGCCGAACCGGCCATCGCCCGCCAACGCGGCGCCAAGGTGAAGAACTTCGGCGTCATCGTCGATCGTGCCGGCGGCGCCATCCTCGCCAAGAAGGGCGTCGGCAAAGACCCGAAGACCTGGGCCGGCAAGCGCATCATCACGCCGCGTCCGCCGCACACCAGTGTCTCCCTTGTGCAGCTGGTCCTGCTCAAGGCCGGTTACGAAAAGGCCGACAAGGACGGCATGATGTTCAAGCCGAAGGGCGGCAGCGACAAGGACGCCGTGCGCCTGATCCCGATCGTCGCCGGCGGCGAACTGGCGGCGCTGGACGCCGGGCAGGCCGAACTGTCGATCGTTCTGGAACCGAACATCGCCATCGGCGTGTCCAAGGGTTATACCCACATCACGTCGTTCGCCGCCGAGTTCGGACCGTTCTTCTACACCAGCTTCGCGGTCAGCGAGGACTCGATCGCCAAGCGCCGCAAGGAAGTGCAGGCGTTCGCCAACGCCATGCAGAAGGCATACCTGTTCGGCCACAAGTATCCGGACAAGGCGGCCGAAGTGGCGGTCAAGCGCTACAACACGCAGGACCCGAAGATCATCGCCGCCGCGGCCAAGAACATCATCCGCGACAAGGCCTATCCGGTCAGCCTGCTGGTCACCAAGGAGTCCTACGACAAGAACTTCAACGACCTGCTGATCCGCACCGGACACCCGGCGGCCAAGTACCCGATGGCCGAACTGATGGACAACAGCTTCGCCGAACAGGCGGCCAAGACCGTCAAACTGTAACGCGTCGGACGGCGCGGTGCCCATGGCGGGCGCCGCGCCGGCACGCGCGAGCAAATACAAAACGACAAAGCCAAGATCGCGGACGCGACCGGCAACAGAGGCGATATGAGCAACGAAGACCAACGGAAGTTGCGGGTCGAATTTCTCGACGTCACCAAGATCTTCCGCCAGAAGGAGCAGGAGATCGTCGCCGTCAAGGGCATGACGTTCAAGATCTACGACCGCGAATTCGTCAGCATCATCGGCCCGTCGGGCTGCGGCAAGTCGACCACGCTGAAGCTCATTTCCGGGCTCGACTTTCCGGCGGCCGGCACGATCAGGGTCGACGGCGAGACCGTCACCGGCCCGACTCCCAAGGTCGGCTTCATGCTGCAGAAGGACCTGCTGCTGCCGTGGCGCTCGATCCTCGAAAACGTCACCATCGGCCTCGAGATGCGCGGCGTCGGCAAGAAGGAACGCAACGACAAGGCCCGTCACCTGATCCACAAGTACGGCCTCGGCGGGTTCGAGGATTCCTATCCGCGCCACTTGTCGGGCGGCATGCGCCAGCGCGTGGCGCTGGCCCGCACGCTGGCCGTCGATCCGGACATCCTGTTGCTGGACGAACCTTTGTCGGCGCTCGACTATCAGACCAAATTGAAGATGGAGGAGGAACTGGTCCGCATCCTCCAGGAAGAAAAGAAAACGGTGATGCTGATCACCCACGACATCGCCGAAGCGGTGTCGGTGTCCGACCGGGTGCTGGTGTGCTCGGCCCGGCCGGGGCGCATCAAGGCTGAATTCGCGATGCCGTTCTCCAAAGGCCACTCGCCGGAGGAGGCGCGCAACAATCCGGATTCGATCGAGTATTTCAACATGCTGTGGCGGGAGCTCGAGGTCGATGTCAAAGTCTGACGCCGTCCCCCGGCCGAAACCGCGCACCAACGTCGAAACCTGGGTCATCGTCGCCTGGCAGGTCGGCATCGTCGTCGTCTGCCTGGGCGTGTGGGAATTCCTGGTCGCCAAGAAGTACATCAGCGAGTTCTTCTTCGGCCAGCCGAGCGGCGTCGTTTCCTACCTGATCGAAAACACCATGAACGGCTACCTGCTGATCCACACCTGGGTCACGATCTACGAAGTCATTCTGGGCTTCGCGATCGGCACCGTGGTCGGCACCGCCTGCGGCTGGGCGCTGTGGTGGTCGCCGTTCATGTCGCGCGTGCTGGAACCGTTCGCGGTGGTGCTGAACGCAACGCCGAAGATCGTGGTCGCGCCGATCCTGATCGTCTGGTTCGGTATCGGCCTCCTGTCGAAGGTGATGATCGCGGTGCTGATCTGCTTCATCGTCGCTTGGCTCGGCGCCTTCGACGGCGTGCGGGCGACCGATCAGGACCAGAGCGACATGGTCCGCGCGGTCGGCGGCAAGCGCCGCGACGTGTTCTTTAAGATCGTGATCCCGACGACCTTGCCGTGGATCCTGACGACCATGCGGATCAACATCGGCCTAGCGCTGATCGGCGTCATCACCGGCGAGTTCCTGTCGTCGTCGCAAGGGCTAGGCTACCTCGTCGACTCGACGGCCAAGCTTTATCAGATGAGCCACACCATCGCCGCCCTGGTGATGATCGCGATCGTCGCCGCGGCGCAGTTCTACGCCGTCGAATGGCTCGAACGGCGGCTGCTCAAGTGGTCGCACGAAGCCGAGCTCGAATTCATCACCTGAAACACGTCAGGAAAGCTTCCGTTCGACCCAGCGCGCGGCGGCAAACAGCCGGTCGTCCTCGCGCAAATGGCCGACCAGTTGCAGGCCGATGGGCATGCCCTTGGCGCCGGTGAACAACGGCAGGGTCACCGCCGGCATGCCGAGCAGATGCCACGGCACCTAGAACGTCGGCGGCCCGGTGTCGAGCACGCCGACCGGCGCCTCGCCGGGCGCGGCGGGCGCCATGAACACGTCGAACCCGGAAAGAACGTCGCGCGCGGCCTCGCGCAACCGTTGCACCTCGGCCAACGCTTCCAGATAGGCCTCGACCGGCGTCTTCAGGGCCTCGGCGATGGTGCTTTGGATCCAGGGCGACAGGTTCTCGCGGCGCTCGCGCCATTCGGGCGCCAGGTTGCGGGCCATCTCGAAGAAGATGATGCGCCAGATGACCGCGTCGCCGTTCTCGAAGCCCTTCGGCAATTCGACGTCGGCGACGGTGGCGCCGGCCTTGGCGAGGCGCCTGGCCGCGTCGGTCAGATGGCGCTGCGTCGCCTTGTCGGTCTTCTTCCAGGCCGGCGTGCGGCAGAAGCCGATCCTGGGCTTCTTCGGCGGCGCGCTATGCGGTGACGGCTTGTCGGCGCCGACCAGCACGTCGCGGAAAAGCTGGAGATCGTCGAGCGCGCGGGCGAACAGGCCCATGGTATCGAAGGTCGCCGACAAGGTCTTGATGCCGGTCATCGGCACGATGCCGTAGGTCGGCTTGAAGGCGTAGACGCCGCAATAGGCGCCGGGCCGGATGGTCGATCCCGCGGTCTGGCTGCCGGTCGCCAGCGTCACCTGGCCGTCGGCGACGGCGGCGGCCGACCCCGACGACGAACCGCCGGGGGTGCGCGACAGGTCCAACGGATTTCGCGTCTTGCCCGGATAGCGCACGGCGTATTCGGTGGTGACCGTCTTGCCCATGACCACGGCGCCGGCCTGGCGGGCGAGGGCGACGCAGACGGCGTCGATCGCCGGGCGATGGGTCGGATTCACGAGCGACCCGTAGCCGGTCGGCATGTCGGCGGTGTCGACGATGTCCTTGAAGGCGACCGGGACGCCGTGCAGCAGGCCGCGCGGACGTTCCTTGTCGCGGGCGCGGGCCTGGGCGATGGCGTGTTCCGGATCGACGTAATGCCAGGCGGCGACTTCGGGCTCGCGGGCCCGGATGCGCTCGAGGCAGGCGCGCACGTAGCCTTCCGACGTCAGCTTGCCGGCGCGGATTTTGGAGCCCGCCTCGGTGGCGGTCAGGCGGCACATATCTTTCATCGAATC
>CAZDFF010000219.1:0-6138 GCA_964504425.1 uncultured Hyphomicrobiales bacterium | reverse complement strand
GCTCGAAGGGCCGGCGGCGGCGGCGCTTGGCGCCGTCGAAGCCCAACTCGGGCGCGCCCTGGAACGGGAGATCGACCCGGCGCTGGCCCCCGGAGACTTTTCCATCGTTGCCGGTTCGGGCGATAATGGCTACGGAGACCGACGATGAGCAAAGCCAAGGTGGTGCCGATCAAGGGCAAGCGATGCCCCCTATGCGGGCGGCCGGCGCAACAGGAGTTCAGGCCGTTCTGTTCACGCCGCTGCGCCGACAAGGATCTCGGCCAATGGCTGACAGGCGCTTATCGGGTTCCGACCGAAGAGGCGCCGGACGACGCCGGAGGCGCGTCGGAACGTCCTGACGACGACCACCGAGAGCCTTGAACAAGAAAGGCTTTCCGGGCTTCGAGGCATCCGCCGAAGGCGCCCGCCCACGCTGGACAGCCCCGCCTAATTCTTCTATAAGCGGCCCCTGACCAACCGGCGCCGCCTTCGGCGCCGCGCCCGCGACGTTCGTTTGCGGCGATGCCCAGGTAGCTCAGTTGGTAGAGCACATGACTGAAAATCATGGTGTCGGTGGTTCGATTCCGCCCCTGGGCACCACTTTTTTTACTTAAACTAAAAGGCCGTTTAGTTTGCCGATTCATTCGGTAAGGTTTTAACTTCCGATAGGCGTATTCGATTGAGGCCCATGGACGACACTCTTCCGAACTCGTCGATGGCCTGCCCCGCCTGCGCCACAGAAACGCACCCGATCCACGCTTGGGTTTCCCGATGCCCCGCCTGCGGGCTCGAGGCGTCGCGCCTTGAGCCCGGCATCGGAAGCACCGTGGACGGTCTCGAAAAACTGAGACGCAAGAATTTCGATGCCATATGGCGAGCGCTGCAAAGCGACTTATCCGCAACGGGCAAACGGCTGCTTGAAGTCGGGTGCGCGTCAGGGTTGTTTCTCGAATCCGCCAAGGCGCGCGGCTATTCGGTTGTCGGCGTCGAGCCGGGCGATTCGGGCAACGACGCGCGCGCGAAGAATTTCGAGGTCCTGCCCGAAACGTTTGACGAGGCGGCCGCGCGCTATCCCGATAATTCCTTCGATATCATCGTATTCAACGATGTTTTCGAGCACCTCGCCGATCCGGCCGGCACTCTCGCCGAGTGTTCCCGTTTGTTGACCGACGACGGCCGGATCGTCATCAATTTACCCGTCAATGGCGGGATCCTGTATTCGATAGCCAGAATCCTGCGGCATGTCGGCCTGGACGGCCCTTACGATCGGATGTGGCAAAAGGGATTTTCCTCGCCGCACTTATTTTATTATTCGGACGCATCTTTGGTACGGTTGCTCGAGAGAACGATCGGATTCCGCCTTCGCCTGAACGCTCGCTTGCGGTCGACACACTTGAATGGAATGTGGAAGCGGGTCTTGTCGGGGGCGGATAATAAGTTCGGGGCTTTATTCACTTACCTGCTGGCAAGCGGCTTCGCCATCGTGGAACCGCTATTTCCCGCCGACATCAAATTTTTCATATTCGAAAAAAAGCCCACTTAAATTCTGCCCCGCCTTCTTTCTAAAATCATTGGCTTACGAATCTGTCCGGTGCAGCCCCCGCAGCTTGTACCACGTCAGCAACGCGAAAGCCGGCGCGCCGACCGCGGCGCCGAGCACGAAGGGCATTTGCCAGCCCAGCCACATCACCGGCGCGAACAGGTAGAGCACGTCGTCGAAGTCGAACCCGGCGAAACCGGAATACGCCTTCTCGCCGGTATCCTTTTTCATGCTGTCGATTTTTTCGGCCAAAATCTCGGCCGCGATCACGCCCAGCGTTCCCGCCAAACCGGCGACGATCGCCCAGTCGCCCAGCCACCCGTCGCGCAGGCCGAACCCCGCGCTGACAAAAAATAGCGCGGTCACCAGCACGTCGCAGACGTAATCGTACTTGTGGCCCCAGGGGCTGGTCTTGCCGCTGACCCGAGCGAGCTCGCCGTCGGCCCGATCGAGAAAGGCCGACAAAAGCCAAAGCCAGCCGCCCCAGATATCCCAGGACCGATCGCCGACAGCGAATGCCGCACAGGCCGCGAGGCCGGTTATCAGGCGCACCGTCGTCAGATGATTGGGCGTGATCGGCGTATGGACCAACGGCAGGATGCAAATCCGCGCGATCTTGTGAGTCCAGGAATCTCCGACCATGGCGCCGCGAACCGTCCGGTAAGTTTCAATGAAGATCGCGGAAGGCGACCAGGGTTGCTCCCGATCGCGTCACTGCCGCGCGCACGTCGGCATCGACCAGGGCCGCGTATTCGGCTTCGAATCGATAGGCCGACGCGGCCGAATCCATATCCTCCCAGCGGCGCGTCGCCGGGTGCGTGAAAATCTCGGACGTCCCATCGGGCAGGCGCGACAAAAGCGACTGCATCCGTTCGCGATCCATGCCCCCTGAGTCGTTCAATCCGAAAACATAATCGTTATAGACTACCCCTGCCCGGCGCAAACGCGCCTTCATCGGCGCGACCCAGAGACCGAGCAGCGCGGAACGGATACGACGGCCGACGCCGCCGCCGGCGACGGGTTCGAACGGCACGCGCACGGCCTTCAGCCCGAATTCGCGACCGATCCGCAGGATCGCGCCCAGGATCGTCGGATGCACGTGCAGATGATTGTGCGCGTTGACGTGATCCAGCGACAGACCGGTGGCGCGAAAGGCCTCGAATTGGGCCCGGATTTCCGCCTCGAGCTGGCGCCGCGCACGCGGCAAAAAAAAGTAGCGGAACCCCGCGCGGACCAGATTGTCGTCGAATTTTCCCGTGCCGTCGACCAAGTCCGGAACGCGTTCCGGCGGCAGAACCGGGCGGCCGCGCGCCAGCACGACGTGAAGTCCGACCGCGAGATTAGAAATCCGTTTCGCCCGGGCGACCGCGTCGGCCGCCGCCGGGGCGCCGACCATGAGGCAGGCGGCCGTCAGAATACCGTCGCGGTGCGCGCCTTCGATGGCCTCGTTGACCGGAATCGAAAGGCCGAAATCGTCGCCCGTGACGATCAGGCGTTTCAGGCCGCGTTCTCCCGTCCCCACAGGAAGCGGAAGAATTCCACGCCTTCGCGGGCCTGGCGCTTCATCACGTCCCAATCGCGGCACATGTCGAAAAACAAGGACGCCATCTTGCGCGGCCGGAAATAGAACCGCTTGTAGAATTCGTCCACCGCCGCGTAGATCTCCGCGCCCGACAGATGGGGATAGTTGAGCACGCTGTTCTGCACGCCGTGTTCGTCGACCAGTTTCTCGGTTCCGGCGTCCACCAGCCAGCCGTTTTCCATCGCCTGCTTGTATAGGAACGTTCCGGGATAGGCCGCCGGCAGCGACACCTGGATGGTCTTCGGATTGATCTCTTGGGCGTAGCGGATTGTTTCCTCGATGGTCTCGCGCGTTTCGCCCGGCAGGCCGACGATGAAGGTTCCGTGAATAACGATACCGAGATCGTGGCAGTCCCGCGTGAACTGCTTCGCGCGGTCGACCAGAATGCCCTTCTTGATGTTATGCAGGATTTTCTGGTTGCCCGACTCGTAGCCGACGAGAAGCAGTCGAAGGCCGTTGTCCTTCATGATCTTCAGGGTTTCGCGCGGCACGTTGGCCTTGGCGTTGCACGACCAGGTGATGCCGAGCTTGCCGAGCTCGCGGGCCAGCGCCTCGACATTCGGGATATTGTCGGTGAGCGTGTCGTCGTCGAAGAAGAATTCCTTCACCTGCGGAAAATTGTCGCGGGCCCAGGCCAGTTCCGCCGCAACGTTTTCGACCGATCGCGTGCGGTAACGATGGCCGGCGATCGTCTGCGGCCACAGGCAGAAGGTGCAGCGCGATTTGCATCCTCGTCCGGTATAAAGCGACATATACGGATGCAGCATATAGCCGTTGAAGTAATCGGTGACGACCAGGTTGTCCTTGTAGATCGGGGTCACCCACGGCAACGAATCCATGTCTTCGATGATCGGTCGCGTGCCGGTGAAATGCGGCGCGCCGTCCTTGCGGATGGTGATCCCGAGGACCTGATCGAGCGGCCGGCCTTCGGCGATTTCCTTGACCGTGAAATCGAATTCGTTGTCGCAGACGAAATCGATCGCCGGCGAAGCCATGATCGACGTTTCGTTGTTGACCGCGACATGGGCGCCGCAAAACCCGATCATCAGACCGGGGTTCGCCGCCTTGAAGGCTTCCGCCGTTCGCACGTCGTTTCGGAACGACGGCGTGCTGGTGTAAAGCACCATGAATTCGTAATCGCCGGCGAGCGGCAGCAGTTCGCCGAGCGAAAGGCCTCGCGCCGGCGCGTCGATCAACCGGCTTCCCGGCACGAGGGCCGCGAGCTGGGCCAGCCACGTCGGATACCAGAAGGATTTGACCTCGCGCTTGCACTGATAGCGCGAACCGGCGCCGCCATCGTAACCGTCGTAGGTCGGAGGACTTAAAAACAACGTCTTCTTCATTGACAACACCATTTCCCGAGAACGGTCATTGCGGCTCCTTAATGCGGCTGTTGGACCGCACCGTCAGCACCTGCTTGCGCCAGAGGACCGTATTGCTGCCGTAGCTGGCCACGCGAACCGCGAAGGATAGAAGATCGCGGACCGGCACCAGCCAAGGCGCGTGAACCCCTCGCCCCCCCACCGTCGCCCCTACGGCATAATGCAAACCGAGCCGCAAAGCCAGCGCGCCGAGGACAGGCGCCGCGCCCAGAACCGCCGAACCGGTAGCAACATATACAGAAATGGCCGCGAACAATGCGATCGTCAATATCTCGGTAACGATGGAGAAGGCATACCCATAGGGCTGGACGGATCGGATCGTGCGGGCCCACCGGATTTCATGGTTAAACAGGCTCGACAGGCTCTCTTCGGCGATTACGTTCTCGACGATATACGGCACCAGCGCGATCTCGCCCTGCCGCTCGGCGACAAGCCGGCCCAGCTTATAATCGTCGGCGAGAAACCCGGCAAGCGCCTCGAAGCCGCCAATGGCCTCCAGAACGTCGCGGCGGACGGCCATGGTCGCTCCGAAGCAGAAGGAGAGCTTGCCGAATGTCGCCGGAATCAGCGCCGAAGGCAAAAACCAGTCGTTGATGAACATGGCCCCGAGGCGGGACGCAAGGCCCCGCCGGCCGCTGCCGGAATAAAGGCAGGTCGCCGCGCCGACTTCGTGCCGGGCAAACGGCGCCACCACCGTTTTTAGATAATCCTCTCCGACCCGCATGTCGCTGTCGGCGATCACCAGGATGTCATGACGCGCCGCGGGAAACATGTTGGCAAGATTGCCGATCTTGAGATTGCGGCCGATCGTCCGGCTATTCACGACCAGGGAAATATCGTGATTCGGAAACTCCGCCATGATCGCTTCGGCCACGGCAATGGCCGGATCGTCGGAATCGCGAACGCCGAACACGATTTGAAATCGTCCGTAATCCTGCCGGCAAAACGAACGAAGATTGTCCGCAAGTCCGTCTTCCAGTCCACAGAGGGGCTTGAGAATCGTCACCGACGGTTGTTCGGTGGCGAAGACGGCCGTTTTCACCCGGCGGCGGAAGACGAGAACGCAGCCGATCGCCAGGACAGCATAAGCGGCTGACAGCGCCAACAAGACCAGGGAGCCGTACAAAAAGAACGTCGTCATGCCGGCGATCGTCTCAACGGAACACGCAAAACTTGGTTACGGCGGAAATCATGCGGCATTTTCCGAACGGCGGCGCCGGATCAAGGCCCGTCCCTCCGCGTGCTGCCACAAGATCAGCCCCGGAACGTCGAACAGCAATTCGCGGAGGCGCGTCGCGAGCGAAATCGCCAACGCGACGTCCGGCGTGAGACCGACCATCGCGCCGAGCACGATGTAGGCTCCTTCCTGAACGCCGTAACTGTTGGGGATGACGAAGGCCACATCGCTGAGCGTGCCGCTCAAACTCTTGAGCATCACGGCTTCGACGAGGCTCAGCGGATGGCCGAGCAGATAGGCGGCAAGCCATACTTCGCCGGTCTGCAGTATCACCGCAAGGAAGCGCCAGAATATCGCCGCCGCGGTCCGGCCGCGTTGGCGATAAACGTCCCGGATGATCCGATCGACTTCGCCGGCCTTTTCGACCAAACCGCCGAAAAAATCCTTCCGCGTGAGCTTATGTGCGGACTTGGCCATG
>CAZDFF010000218.1:0-6139 GCA_964504425.1 uncultured Hyphomicrobiales bacterium | reverse complement strand
GCAACGCACCCCACTTCATTGCGCGGACATGTTTGCGGATGGTGGCGTCGGTGCCGATGCCGTTTCCGGCCGGATCTCGGTCGTGGGCTCGGCGGAGCCCGAGGCAGGAGAGCCGGTGGGGGTATCCGCTTTCGGCTTCGAAGCCAAAAAATCCTCGACGGCGGCGCATCCCGTTGCCGTGGCAAGCGCGACCGAAAGAATGGCCATAGTCCCCATACGCGTGACGTAAGTCATCGTCCGTGAACCCTCGGTTGTCGGCGCGGCCAGTCGTCTAACTCATAGCCGATCATAACCCCCTGAGTCGAAACCTGCCCGTTCATTAAGGCCTGATTATGGCGGAATTTGCCCATGTCCGGCTGTGACAGCTCGCACACAACAATGTCACGACTTTGCCGCAACACGGGGATTCACGGCCGACCTATGGTTTTTCCGGTTGGGATGAAACGGCGCGGATCGTCCGCCCCGGCGTCCTGCGTGGGACCGCCAAAAAAATAACGGAGGAGACTGCAATGCAGCGCCCCTGGATTCAATTCAAGGATCGCGTCCTTATGCCGTTGCTTCCTCGCCAAGTTCACCGCCGCGAAAGCCGCCGCTTCGAGGCGACCGTCGATCGCATCCTAGACGCCCTTGGCGTTGCCAATGTCCGGCTGTCGCTGTTCGCCATCGCCGTCGATGGCAGCCGGACCGTCGATGTCGTCCGCACGCTCGCCACGCGGCTGGCGCCGTCGCATATCGTCGGACGGCTTACAAGCGGATTGGTCGGCATACTCTACCTGGGGCCCCGTCCCGCCGGTGTCGAGGCCGACCTCGATGTCGAACGTGCCGTTGCCAATCGAGTTGCCGAGGCGTTGCGGAGGCCGGCGGTTGCCGGCGGGTTCCCGCCGTTCCGAATCCGGACGGTGCACCGTTGGACCGACGAAATCGGTGCGGCCCGCGACCTGATCGACGCTTTGGGTGACCTGTCCTGGCTGCGGCCGATGCCGATCGGCGGCGATTTGGATCGTATTTTCGACGGTCTCGACGGGGCCAACTCGGCCGCCGGTCCCGGTGCGCCCGCCCGTCCGTGGCGGATCGGCTTCATGGCGCTGGCGCTCGCCGCGACGATGGCGACGTTCATGGATCCGGCGGCTTGGGCGGGGCCGTTCCCGTCCAAATCCGGCGCCGGCGCGACGGTCGTCGGCATGCAATGGCCGCGCGGCATGGACGAGAGCGATCAAGCCCGCGTCGCCGAAGCCGTCGGACGGCCGGTTTCCAACGTCTACGTCGAGTGGCTCAATCCGAGAACCGACATCCGCTACACGCTGTTCGTGTCGCGCGCGGCAACCCGACCCGAAGGCGGCATTTGCCGGGAGATCGTGTTGACCCAGAACGACGGCGGGGGCCCGCGCCAAACTCTCGACACGTTGTGCAAGGACATGGCCGATGCCGCCCATGGCGGTGCCGGCGGCGGGTCCACCCGTTGAAAGCGGCCGAAGGGAAACGCCGGTGTACCGTCGAATTTTGCTCAAATCGGTCATGCCGGCGGCGACTCTCATGGCAATGATCGGCCTGCAGGCCTGCGTTGACGCCGGTGGCGCGCCAGTTGCCACCGGGAGCCAGGGCGGCGGCACCTCGGTTGCGATCGATCACACGCTTTCGGGTGTGGCTTACAAGACGTTCGCGGCACCGTTGGACGCCATGCGTTCGGCGGCCTTGACCGGCCTCGGCGAACTCGAATTCGCCGTGACCGCCGACGATCCCGCGAATTTCGGCCGTAAAATCGAAGCGGCGGCGAACGAACACCGAATCGCGATCGAACTCGAGGCATTAAGCCCGAACGCGACACGGATGCAGGTCACCGCCGAACGCACCACCGGCATCTTCCGCGATCGCGCGACGGCGACCGAAATCATCGTCCGGACCGCGACCGTCCTCGACGGCCGCCAGCACGCGTCCGTCGGCAACTGATTCCACTCTCGGCCGACCCTCGGCCCTGCCGTCAGGCAGGGTTCGGCCAGGCGCGAACGATCCCGGTTCCCCCCGGGGTCGTTCGTTGCGTTTGGGCGGTGCGTTTGGACTGAGTGGATTTGCAGCCGGTCGCTTCGACGTGCCATAGTGCGGCAATGGCGCCGGACGATCGTCCGCAGATGCGCCGGCGGACGTTCGGATGCTCGACCCCTCGCTTTTCTACTGGATATTGGTGCCGATGGCTCTCGTCGGCGGCTTTGCGCGCGGGTTCGCCGGGTTCGGCGGCCCGTTGCTGATGGTGCCGGTATTGAACCTGTTCCTGCCGCCCGCGACCAGCGTCGCCCTGATCCTCTGGATCGACATTTTCGTCAACGTCCGCTTGCTGCCCGATGCCCGCCGTCATGCGTCGAAGGATGTCGTGATGCCGTTGGCCTTAGGGACGCTGGTTGGCATGCCGCTTGGCGCCTGGGTGCTATTGTCGACCGATCCCCTCACGATGAAGAAGGCGATTGCCGCCGCGATCTTGGTCGCGGCGCTGTTCTTGCTGACGGGCTGGCGGTACCGCAAGCCGATCGGACGACCCGTCTACGGCGCGGTCGGCGCGCTTGCCGGCTTCGTCATGGGCTCGACGTCGATTGCCACTGTCACGCCGCTTTTCCTGAACGCCGGCAATCGCACGGCGACGGAAAATCGCGCCAACTTCATTGTCTGGGTGTTTTTCGCCACGCTGCTTATCCTTGCCATACTGGGGTTCAAGGGGGTGCTGACGGAAAAGGACGTCGTCGTTATCGCCATCCTCGCGGTTTTTTATTTAGCGGGAACCGAAGTCGGCACTCGCATCCATTATCGGGTCGACGAAAAGGTCGTCCGCCGCGTGGTTTTGGGCATGGTGATCGTGGCCGCGGCGGTGGGCTTGATTCTTTAGGGGATCGGGACGAGCGGATTTGCGACCGGTCGCTTCGGCGTGCCATAGTGCGGCGATGGCGCCGGACGTTCGTCCAAGGATGCGCCGACGGACGCCCGGATGCTCGATCCCTCGCTCTTCTATTGGATTCTGGTGCCGATAACCCTGGCCGGCGGTTTCTCACGCGGGTTCGCCGGGTTCGGTGGTCCGTTGCTGATCGTGCCGGTGTTGAACCTGTTCCTGCCGCCCGCGACGACCGTCGCCTTGATTCTCTGGGTCGATATCGTCGTCAACATCCGCCTGCTGCCCGATGTCGGCCGCCATGCGACGAAGGATGTCGTGGTGCCGCTGGCCTTGGGGACGCTGATCGCCATGCCGCTCGGCGCCTTGGTCCTGGTGTCGACCGATCCGCTGACGATGAAGAAGGCGATCGCCGCTGCGGTTTTGGTCGCGGCGCTGTTTCTGTTGACCGGCTGGCGGTATCGCAAGCCGATCCGGCGGCCCGTCTACGGCGCGGTCGGCGCGCTTGCTGGATTCGTCATGGGGTCGACGTCGATGGGGGTGGTCACGCCGCTGTTCCTGGCCGCGAGCAATCGCACGGCGATGGAAAATCGCGCCAATTTGGTGGTCTGGACGTTCCTTGCCACGATTCTGTTGATTGCCTTGCTGGGATTCAAAGGCACGCTCACGGAAAAAGATATCCTCACGATTGTCGTGCTCGCGGCCGTTTATTTTACCGGGACCGAAATCGGGACGCGGACCCATTATCGAGTCGACGAAAAAATCGTCCGCCGCGCCGTGCTGGGCATGGTGGTCGTGGCGGCGGGGGCAAGCTTGGTGCTTTGAGGGATGTCTCAGCCGGGCCCGATCATCCGTTCGGGCCGAACCAAGGCGTCGAAATCCGCTTCCGACAGCGCGTCCAGGGCCAGCGCCGCCGCTTTCAGGGTCATGCCTTCCCGGTGCGCCTTCAGCGCCACCTTGGCCGCCATGTCGTAGCCGATTTGGGGGGCGAGCGCGGTCACCAGCATCAATGAGCGTTCGACCAATTCTGCGATCCGCTTGCGATCGGGTTCGATGCCAGCGATACAGCGTTCGGTGAAGCTCCGGGTCGCGTCGGCGAGAAGGCGGATCGAACGCAGCACGTTGAACACGATCACCGGTTTGAAGACGTTCAGTTCCAGATGGCCCTGGGCGCCCGCGATCTTGACCGCGGCGTCGTTGCCCAGGACCTCGGCGCACACCTGGGTCAGCGCCTCCGCCTGGGTCGGGTTGATCTTGCCGGGCATGATCGACGAGCCCGGTTCGTTCGCAGGCAGGATCAGCTCCGCCAAGCCCGCGCGCGGTCCCGAGCCCAACAAGCGAATGTCGTTGGCGATCTTGTTCAGGGCGACGGCGGCGGTCGCCAGCATTCCCGAATGGGCGACCAGGGCGTCGTGGGCGGCCAGCGCCGCGAAGCGGTTCGGGGCCTCGCGGAACTTCAGGCCGGTCAGCGCGGCGATCTCGGCGACGAAGGCCGCGGCGAATTTCGGATGCGCGTTAAGGCCGGTGCCGACGGCGGTGCCGCCTTGGGCCAATTCCACCACGCCGTCCAGGGTGGCGGCGATGCGGGCGCGGGCCTGGTCGACCTGCGCGCGCCAGCCGGAAAATTCCTGGCCCAAGGTCAACGGCGTCGCGTCCTGAAGATGCGTGCGGCCGATCTTGACGATATCCATGAACGCGTCCGTCTTGGCACCCAACGCGATGCCGAGCGCGTCGAGCGCCGGCAACAGTCGTCCGACGGTTTCGAGGGCGACGGCGATGTGCATCGCCGTCGGGAAGGAATCGTTGGACGATTGGCATTTATTGACATGGTCGTTGGGATGAACGGGCGTCTTGCTGCCGAGGGTGCCGCCCAGCGTTTCGATCGCCCGGTTGGCGATGACCTCGTTCAGGTTCATGTTGGTCTGGGTGCCGGACCCGGTTTGCCAAACCGGCAGCGGAAAATGATCCATCAGCGTGCCGTCGGCGACTTCGCGCGCGGCATCGACGATGGCATCGGCGATTTCGGGCGCAATTTCATTCAAGGCCCGATTGGCGCGGGCGGCGGCCAATTTCTGCAGGCCGAAGGCGCGAATCAAGGCTTCCGGCATCCGTTCCGACGCATCGCCGATGGGGAAATTGCGCCGCGCGCGCTCGGTCTGCGCGCCCCAGTAGCGGTCCGCGGGCACGCGGACCTCGCCCAGGGAATCCGTTTCGGTGCGCTCGCCGGCGGCCATATCGCGATCTCGCTGTTTCGTGCGCATATGCTAGAGCATCGGGGCTGAAACGAAAACCGCCGGATGGCGGGGCCATCCGGCGGTCAGGGCGGTTCCGCCGCGAAGGTACGCTAGCCGGCGGCGCGCCGGACTCCCTTGACGCCGATCGCGACGAGGACAACGGCGGCCACGACGATGGCGGCCAAGGTCGCATCGGGAACGTAGTAGGTCGTGTAGACTTCCCACCCGAGCAGGCGAAGCATCTGGGAAACCGCGGTCGCGGTCCCGACCAGATGGCCGCCGAGCGTGCCGGTGATCGTCAGCAACCCGGCACCGAGCACGCCGAGACCGAGCATGACAAAGCGCCCCGGCCCGGCCCAAACCTCTTCGCCCGCGCGCCACCGTACGACGGCGACCAAGGTCCAATAAGCGAGCGACCAAGTTGCCGCCAACATGTGGTTGCGCCCGAGCGGGCTGGCGGTCAGCGCCTCGAGGGGCCAGACGAGCAGGCCGATCGCATAGGCCGCCGCTCCCGACAGGACGCTGAGCGCGAGAAGCGGCACCAGCGTGCGGTCGCAGGCTTTGGCGAACGGGCCGTCGGACAGGGTTCGGATCAGAATCACCAGCGCGGCGGTGGTCCAGAGCGCGATGGGGAAATGAACGAGCAGGACATGATAGGCGGCCATAATCAACCTTCCTTTCGAGCAAGCAAGCCCACGAGGGCGACGCCGAATCCGATAATCAACAGCACGCCGCCCGCCACCGTGAATATCCACTGGCGCCGGATCGCGTCGGCGAATTCCATTTCGATCCCGTAGTGGGCCAACTGGATTTCGCTGTGGCGATACTTGACCGGCACGTTCTTGCGGATCTTATCGGCGCCGGCATGCTTCGCGCTGTTGAGCAGCGGCCAACTCACCTGGCCCGGGTAGAAGAGCGTTACGTCGGTCCATGGATGTTCCCATTTCGGCGCGTCGCCTTCGAAGCGTGCCGCGGATAAGTCCGACGCGCGCCCCACGCCGAGCGTGACCGGTAGAGAAACGTAGTGCCATCG
>CAZDFF010000217.1:0-6184 GCA_964504425.1 uncultured Hyphomicrobiales bacterium | reverse complement strand
CCTTCGGCTGGGCGCGGTACGTGCCGAGAAGCCGGTCCCACCAGGGCAGATTGAAGCCGAAATTGCTGTTGGTCTCGGCCGGATGGACGGAATGGTGAACCCGGTGCATGTCGGGGGTCACGACGACCCAGCGCAGGACCCGGTCTACGGCCTCCGGAAGACGGACGTTGCCGTGGTTGAACATCGCCGTGGCGTTCAGCAGGATTTCGAACGCGAGCACGGCGACGGCGGGCGGTCCGAGCGCGGCCACGACGACGAGTTTGACGCCCATCGACAGCAGAATTTCGACCGGATGGAACCGCAGGCCGGTCGAAACGTCGAATTCAAGGTCGGCATGATGCATCCGATGCAGCCGCCACAGGGCCGGTACCGCGTGGAACATCACGTGCTGGAGGTAGATGGCGAGATCGAGCGCCAGAATGGCGACCACGAATGCAAGCCACCCCGGCGCCTCGAGAATATTGAGCAGCCCCCAACCGCGTTCTTCGGCGACGACCGCCAGCCCGATCGCCGCGACGGGAAAGGCGAGACGCACCAGGATGGTGTCGATGGCGACGACGCCGAGGTTGTTGCTCCAGCGGACGAGCCGGGGAATCGTGTGCCGGCGGCGCGGCGCCATCGCTTCCCAGACCGCCATCGGAATGAAAATGCCAAGGAAGGCGGCGGCGCGTATCATCGGCTCGTTCGTCAACAGGGGGTCCGGCACGGGCCACAAACCTTTGCAAAATACCGACAATGAGATACATTCAATCAATATCGATAATGTTATAATGACGAGAACGAGACGATGTCAATCACGCCCAAACAAGCCTTGTTCGCCGAGTTCGCCGGCACCGCGCGCGCCCTCGGCCATCCGCACCGGTTGGAAATTCTCGAACACCTGGCGCAGGGCGAGCGCGGGGTGGAAGCGTTGGCGGAGAAGGTCGGCCTGCCCGTGGCCAACGCCTCGCGACACTTGCAACAGCTTCGCGGCGCGGGATTGGTGACGGCGAGACGAAACGGCAAGTTCGTCCTCTACCGTCTCGCCGACGTCGGCGTGCTGCGCCTGCTGACGGAACTGCGACAGCTCGCCGAGCGTAACAGCGCCGAGGTCGAAAAGATCGTGCGAGGGTATTTCACGGATCGCGACGGCATGGAGCCGGTATCGCGCGAGGCGTTGCTCGACCGCCTTCGTCAAGGTCTTGTCACGGTGCTCGATGTCCGGCCGGCCGACGAATTCGCCATGAGCCATCTGCCGGGCGCCATCAACATCCCGCTCGCCGAACTCGAATCGCGGCTGGCCGAACTCGACCCGCGCCAAGAAGTGGTCGCTTACTGTCGCGGCCATTATTGCGTGCTGTCGTTCGAAGCCGTCGCCACCTTGCGTGCCAGAGGGTTCAATGCACGCCGGCTGGAAGACGGCCTGCCGGAATGGAGCGCCGCCGGGCTTCCGGTGCAGACCGACTGCCGAATTTAACACGCGCGGCATTTCGACCGCGCCCTCGCGGCACCGTCGAACGTCCCCCGACAGCTGCCACTTGTCCGTCCGCTGTGATCATTCCGGGGCGGCAGCGCATTTTCCGGCCTCGCCCGCACCGCCGCCGTTGCAAAGCGGCACGCCCGCCACAATGTCCATCGATGGGCAAGCGACCGCACGGTCGCATCGTTCGGCTGCATCCCGGATCGGTTTGCCAGATGTCCCTTTCTTCGCCTTCATCGGATTCGCAGCCTCCCGGCATCGAAGAAGACATGGCGTTCCAACGGCGCAGTTGGACCGTGCAGCGTGCCGGATGGGCATGCATGGCGGCAGGGATCGTCCTGGCGCTGGCCGGCGTCTTTTCCGACGGCCCCCTCAGCAGCGCAACCGCCAAGGATCCCGCGGGCCGGGTGACGGTCGATTACGAACGGTTTCTGCGCCAGGGCGCCCGGTCGCGCGTCCACATCCGGGTGGATTCCGCCGTCGCCGCCGCTGGCGCGACCGTTCGGGTCGGCGGCGCCTTGGCCGGCGAGTTCACCATCGAATCGCTTCATCCTCATCCGCTCGTCAGTCATTCATCGCACGACGCGCTGCTGTTCCGGATGGCGCCGACGGCGCCGGGCGCACCGCTGGATATCCATATCGCATTCGAGACGGACGTCGCGGGAAGCCGACGAAGCGAGATCGGGCTCGAGGGACAGCCGGCGATCCCCCTGTTCCAATTCGTCTATCCCTGACAGGAAGCATCCCATGGAATCGGTTCTGAGACCGGCCGCACTGTACATCGCCATTCTGATCTTGTTTCGTCTTGCGGGCCGGCGCACGCTCGCCGAGTTGACCGCTTTCGATTTCGTGCTGCTGCTGATCATCGGCGAAGCCACGCAACAGGCGCTGCTTGGAAACGATTATTCCGTCATTAACGCCGTCATCGTCGTGGCCACGCTTATCGCGATGGACATCGCGTTCTCGGTCGTCAAGCGGCATTCCCCGCTGCTGCGCAAGATGGCCGATGGCGTGCCGATGATCGTGGTCGAAAACGGACGGCCGTTGAAGGAACGCATGCGGCGTGCCCGCATCGACGAGATGGACATCATGGAGGCCGCGCGAAAGCTCCAGGGCGTGGAGCGTCTCGACCAAATCAAATACGCGATCCTGGAAATCAGCGGCGGCATCACCGTGATTCCGGCGGCGGACCGGGACGGTCGCGCGGCAAAACCGGATTGATCCTGTCGGCGGGCGGCCGTCGCGCCGCCCCGGCAAAAAAATCCCCGCCGGAGGGCGGGGAAGTGGCGGTCAGTCTGGGGAGACTTTCACCGCGTTCGTATTATTCCCTTTCGGCAGGTCCGACGCCGCGAGCCGGGCGATGCCGATCCAATGCGCCACTTCGGTCAGGCCCGCCTTGGCGGCCTGCGCCTCGAGATAGTTCAGGCAATTCTTGATGTCCTCCCGCTTCTGGCCTTCCTGCTTGTCGCCGTTCGGCGACCGCGCGAAATCGTGCCCATTCGCTTTTTTGACTTTCTTGCCCATGCCCAGTTTCCTTCCATGTCTTAGCGAAGCGGTGATCGCGTGGGTATCCATCTTTTCTTCTCGTCCGCGGCCTCCCGACCGCGCGGATCAGGCGGCGACTTGGAACGGCGCCGGAATCCAGAGCACCGGCCCCTGCAGGTCGCCGACCTGGCGGACCTGTTCGAGCGCGGCGCGCGAGGTTTCCAAATAACCGGCGATCGCCGTGGTGTTGCCGACGCTCCGAGGCGCCCCCAGGCGTTCCAGCGGCCAGCCGGCGCGCTTGAGAATGCGTTCGACGCGCACGTCGGTCACCGTCACGATGTGGGTCAGCCCCCAGGCGAGGCCGAATTCGATCATCCCGGCGAACAGTTCGTGGGTCGCCGTCGACAGGCCGACCGGGCTTTTCGCCGTCGAGGTGGTCTCGAGCGAGAAGCGGCTGCTTTCCCAAATGCGCGTATCCTCGGGCGGCGTGTTGCCGTCCAACAATTGGCTGAACGTGTCGCGGAGCATGTTGGGACCGACCGTCGGCAGCATGCGGATGCAGCCTTCGACCTGCCCGTCGACGCCGCGATGGATCAGGTAGACCGGATCGAAATCGTCGTATTCGTCCCGTTCCATGCCGTCGGTGCCGTCGACATCCCAGTTCAGCCGTTCCTTAAACACTCGGTAGCGAAGCCGGAACATCGCATCCATGGCCGCTTGGCATTCATGGCCGCGATGTTCGCGCGATATGACATACATCATGATCCGCCTCCAAAGGTTGCTTATGGCAACCATTGAGAGGCGAATCGCTTAGGGAATCAGCCCCCCGAATTTGGGAGGTACCCGAATACAATCGTGTGCGTAAACTGGGGGGATTGGCTCGGGGCCGGCCTTAGGGGTGGATGAGGTTCAGCACGATCGCCTTCACCACGGCGTGGTTGATCGTGTAGACGCCCAGCTTTTGCTTGGCGTTGCGCAGATGGAAGACGATGGTGCTTTGCGCCACGCCGATGATTTCGGCGGTTTCCCAGGCGGTCTTGCCGCGCGTCGCCCACAGCAGGCATTCGATTTCGCGGTCGGTCAGGCTGATGCTGTGGGTTTCCGTCGAGTCCCGGTCCAGCGTCTTGGCGATCTGCGCGTGATAGTGCAGCGCCATGATGTGCAGTTCGTGCTGATATTTTTTGATTTTCGACAGGAAGGAATCGTCCCTTTCCTCGGTCGAGATCGTGATCCCGGCGAATTGCCCGCCGTGCCCGTGGATCGGCACGGTGAAACCGCAGCGGATGCCGAATTCGTTGGCTTCGTTGAAAAGGAGTTTTTGTTTCCCGCTCAACTGGTTGGTCATTTCCGTCGTGCCCCAGACGAAGGGCACGACCGACCGGGATGCGTTGGTCACCACCGGATCGACGGTGTGGTAACTGCGGTCCATGTAATAGTCGGTCCAGCCGACCGGATAGGTGGAAAGCAGAAGAGGGCGGTCTTCGTGGGCACCGGGCAGGTGGATGCCTAAGTAGGCGAACTTGGAAAAGTCAAAACCCGACGCCACGTCCGCGAACTGGCTTCGCAGACCCTCTAGATCGAATGTTGTCTTAATCCGATCAACGAAATCGACGACGTTCTGGTCCATTTCGCCCCCCCGCTGGGCGATGGGCGCACGTTAATTCTTGTAACGATTCCCTCTCGAGCATTTTTATCTTCGACAATGAAGACATATGCATACTATTGTATCCAACAAAAGTAGCGTTATCAACCCATTCTAATGATTGAAAAAATAGACTTTCCGCGCGACCTGGCGGTGCATGCCCATCGATTTCAGCGATGGATCGTCCCGCGCGGCGGCTGAAATGCCTCGCCGGCTTGACCGCCCTCAAGGCAATCCCCCGCGCGAGCGCCATACTTAATCAATGACTCCAATAACCCGCACCGAAACCGGGCGAATCGCCGTATGGGACCCTCTGGTTCGCGCCCTGCACTGGACCCTGGTCCTGGCCTTCGCCGTCGCCTATCTGACCGAGGACGATTTCGAGACGGCGCACGTCTGGGCCGGATACGCCGTCGGTACGATCGTGCTGATCCGCGTCGGCTGGGGGCTGGTCGGCACCCGTCACGCCCGATTTTCCGATTTCGTCACCGGCCCCGGCCGCGCGCTGCGCTATCTGCGCGACCTATTGCTGCTTCGCGCCGAACGCCATGTCGGCCACAGCCCGGCCGGCGGCGCGATGGTGCTGCTTCTCCTCGTATCGCTGGCGGGGACCGTCGGCACGGGCCTTGCCACCTACGCCGTGCGCGAAAACAAGGGCCCATTGGCCCCCTGGCTGGGCAACCCGCAAACCGCGAGCCTTGCGGTGACGCCGTCGGCATCGGCCGGCGAACCCGGCGAACGGCAACGCGGCAAGCCCAAGAAACCGGGCAAGCTGTTGAAAAACGTGCACGAGTTCTTCGCCAATCTGACACTGGTGCTGGTCGTCCTGCACATCGCCGGCGTGCTGCTGGCCAGTCTCGTGCACCGCGAGAACCTGACGCGATCGATGATCGACGGCTTGAAGCGGCCGGAAGATGAGGCGCCCTCGCCGCCTTGACCTTCCCGCAACGAGAAGGCCGATGGTTCGCGCGGCATGACGGCAAAATCGGACACAGAGCGGCAGCGGTGACAAAGGACGAGAAAGCGGATCGCCCCCGGCGGCGCGGCGTATTGCCCATCGTCGCCCTGGCGGCGATCGCGTTGGGCGGCCTCGCGTTCGTCTACGGCAAGGCGGCGATGGACGGGGGCGTAGGCACGCGGGCGAATGCCGGCGACGCCAAGCTGGTGGCCGAGGGCCGGGCCGTTTACGCCCGACACTGCGCCGAATGCCACGGCGCAAAACTGGAAGGCCAACCGAACTGGCAGACCCGCAACCCGGACGGCACCTTCCCGGCGCCGCCGCACGACCCGAGCGGCCATACTTGGCACCACCCCGACCGAGTGCTGTTCGCCATCGCCAAGGACGGCGGCCAGCGCCACTGCGCGCCCCGGGCCACCCGCAAGGCGCGTTCGCGCTCGAGTCGGCCATGGACGAGCTGGCCCATGCGCTGGGCCTCGATCCTCTGGACGTGCGGCGCCGCAACGAGACGAGCCCCGTGCGCCGCGAGCAGTACGAGATGCCCTTCACGGTCGCGCTCGACGACTTCACCAAGGAAGACTATCCGCGCCTCAACATGCCCAAGGCCTTCTCGAGCGACGTGACCGTGCTCGCGGACGGC
>CAZDFF010000216.1:3954-6196 GCA_964504425.1 uncultured Hyphomicrobiales bacterium | reverse complement strand
TCGCGCATGCTGACGGCGATTCCGGCCCTGGCGCAGTATCTGCAACGCGCCCGCCCGCGCGTGCTGATGCCGACCATAACCGTCGCCAACGTCGTAGCCTTGATCGCGCGACGGATCGCCAACGTGCCGATCCGCGTGGTCATCCGCCAGGCGGCGCATTTGAGCGCGACCCAAAACATGTCCGACCGGATGAAAATGCGCGTTATCGCCTGGCTGGCCGCGCGCCTGTATCGGATGGCGGATGGCGCGGTGGCAATATCGAAAGGCGTCGGCGAGGATTTGGTCGCCAACGCAGGTGTTGACCGGCGGCGGCTGTCGGTCATCTACAATCCGATCGACATCGCACGAGTCGGTCGCGAGGCGCTGGACGATCCCGGGCATCCGTGGCTAAACGATACGATCCCCGTCGTCCTTGGCGTCGGTCGGCTCACTCATCAAAAGGACTTCGCAACTTTATTGCGGGCCTTTGCCCGGCTTCGCAAGACGCGTCCGGCCCGGTTGATCGTTCTCGGCGAAGGCGAGGATCGACAGGCGCTGACGGCTTTGGCGATCGATCTCGGTGTTGCCGCTGATGTGGACTTGCCTGGCTACAAGTCGGACCGTCTCGGCTATATGGCGCGGTCGCGGGTATTCGTTCTGTCGTCCCGTTGGGAAGGCTTCGGCAACGTATTGGTCGAGGCATTGGCCTGCGGATTGCCGGTTGTCAGCACGGATTGCCCGAGTGGGCCGCGTGAAATCCTCGACGACGGTGCTGCCGGCGCCTTGGTGCCGGTCGGCGACGAAGATGCGATGGCGATGGCGATAGCGGACGTCCTCGATCGCCCGCCGCCCGCCGATCGCCTGCGAAACCGTGCCGCCTTCTTCGCGCCGGACGCAATCGTCGCGCAATATGTCGATGCGCTCGGCCTAAGCGCGGATTTCCATACGCCTTCGCCGGCCGGAAGCTTGAACTGATTCGGGAGAGGGCCGTCGCCGTCAGGCGGCGACGGAAGACGTCACCGCGCGATATTTTCCGCTCGCCGACGGCGCGATACGGTCGACGATCCGCACGTCGACTCGGCACATATCGTGCGCCGCGCGGCGAACCGCCTGTGCGACTTCCTCGATTCGCCGGGGCAGCGTGTCGCTCGCGGCAACGGCCGGCGACAGCACCAACGAGACGGTAATGGAGTCGTAGGCGTTTTGGTGAACCTGTGACCGTTCGATCCAATTGTCGTTGTTCAGCAGGATGACGAGAAGGAAAATCATCGTTTCCGGGGGAACGATGCGGCCGTCGCGCAATCGGATCATGTCGTCGGTTCGGCCCAGGACCTTTTCGAGAACTGGCCAGACCTTCGTGTGCGAACGCGGATCTTTCCACGAGGCCATATCGCCGATCCGATAGCGGATCAGCGGCATGGTGCGGTTGGTGAGATTGGTGACGATGATTTCTCCGGGTTCGCCCGGGTCACACGGCATGCCGTCCGGCCGTAGGATTTCGACGTGATTGATCGGCGCGATGATCATAAGTCCGTCGTGATCGGTCGTTTCGGCCGCGACCGGACCGACCTCGCGGGCGCCATAGTGGTTGAATGTCGGCCCGAATGCCCGTTCGAGCGCTTCGCGCATATGCGGAAACAAAGTAACGGCCGTGGTGAACACGGCGCGAGGCCGGTAGACCTTGCGATTCATGCGGATGGCCGCGCGCGCCAGTTCGAAGACGCAGTCGGCATAAGCGTGAATGGCATAAGGCCTTGCGGTATCGATCCGGTCGAGATACCCGGCCATGCGTTCCGAGGTCATATCGAAGGCGCTCAGCCACGTTTCATTGCGTAGCCAGCGCCCGATCTTCGCGCGCACCGTTTCGTGGCCGATCATGAGATCTTCGGCCGAGCCCCACAGCAGGACCTTGGGCATGCCGTACCAGTACCCGGCCCAGGATTCGATCAGGAATTGCGCCGCGCGGCGCCAATCGTTGTAGTCCCTGTCTTGCAGAAAATGGACCTGCTCGCCCGTGCTGCCGCCCGACCGATTGATTTCGTATGTACCCTTGACGCGATCGTCGCAGGCCAAGTCATCGAAGCGGTGACGTAAGTCGTCCCGTTCGAGAATGGGAAGGTCCCGCAAAGCCTCGAGCCGGACGGCATCGCCACGGATGACGCCCGCCGCATCCAATCGCCGGCGGTGCCATGCGTTGTGCCGATGGGCGTGGAGAAGGGTTTCCGATAGGCGTGCCTCGGCCCTGCGCGCTGCGACGTCAGGC
>CAZDFF010000216.1:0-3944 GCA_964504425.1 uncultured Hyphomicrobiales bacterium | reverse complement strand
CCGTTGCCAGCGTTGGAGAGTCCGGGTGTAGCGCCCGGATTTTTCAGTGGCTTCGAGCCACGCGGAAAAGATCAGCTTGCGCAGAACCGACATGTTTCGGTTACTCGGTCGCTGTTCTTGCCAATCGCACCATATTCTCCGGGCCGCCGGAAGCGTCGTCCGACGACAAGGCGCGTTCGAAATAGGCGATGGTTTTGGCCAAGCCGGCGCGGAAATCCAAGGTTGGCCGCCAGCCGAGTTGTTCGATCGCCAAGGCGATGTCCGGCTTTCGTCGCACCGGATCGCCGACCGGCAACGGTCGATGCACGATCTTCGATCGCGAATTGGTCATTTCCACGACGGTATGGGCAAGGTCCTTGATCGTGCATTCGACGGGATTGCCCAGATTGATCGGCCCCGTGACGGCGTCCGGCGCGCCCATCATCTTGATCAGGCCGGCGACCATGTCGTCGACGTAGCAGAATGACCGGGTTTGATGTCCGTCGCCGTAGACGGTGATCGGATCGTCGCGCAAAGCCTGAACGATGAAATTCGAGACCACCCGGCCGTCGCCGGACGCCAGTCGCGGTCCGTAGGTATTGAAGATGCGGGCGACCTTAACCCGCACACCGAACTGCTCGTGGTAGCCGAAACACAGGGCCTCGGCGCACCGCTTGCCCTCGTCGTAGCAGGCGAGCGGGCCGATAGTGTTGACGTGCCCCCAATATGATTCGCTCTGCGGATGGACTTCGGGGTCGCCGTAGACTTCGCTTGTCGAGGCTTGCAGAAACACGGCGTGGACGCTTTGCGCCAATCGCAGCATGTTGATCGTGCCGAGAACGCTGGTTTCGACCGTGCGCGCGGGCTCCAACTGGTAGTGTGCCGGCGATGCCGGGCAGGCGAGATTGTAAATCTCGTCGACCTCGGCCGACATCGGTTCGCGCACGTCGTGGCGGATCAGCTCGAAATTCGGTTCGTCGAGAAGGTGACGGACGTTTTCTTTGGAGCCGGTGAAGTAATTGTCGATGCACAGAACTTCGTGGCCGAGCCCGATCAATCGTTCGCAGAGGTGCGAGCCGATGAACCCCGCGCCGCCCGTGACGAGGATTCTCCTTTGCGCGAACGGGGCGGATGTCATCTGCGGATCGTTTCGGATATTGCGGATGCCGCTGCCGTCATTCCTGCGTCCAGCGACCGGCGAGTTTGTCCATGAGCTTCGGCATCGTTGTGTATTCCATGTCTTCAAGGCCCAGGCGATGGGGTTCGAACGGACCGTGACGGCGCAGGTAGTCGGCGATGTCGTTGGCTTGCGCGCGGGCGCCGTCAAAGGACGGATCGTCGAACATATCGCGCGGCCCGATTAGTTTGCCTTCGGCGAGCTGGAAGCCGGCTGCGATCACGCGCGGCGGCCCGTCGAAGCGCGACGGGTTCGCATCGTCGAACGCGACCGGCATCAAGGGGCCGCGATGGGAACCCCGCATCCACCCTTCGACCATATGAGGAAATGCGAAAGGCTCGAGGACTTCGCCGACGGCGGGGAAGCCCGATTGCGAACGGACGACCATGACCGGGTCGTCCTTGCCCACGTACTTGCCGGCGATCAGGCTCAATTTTTGGGTCGATGCGACCGCGGCGATCTCGTTGTCCTTGCGCCGGTAGACGGCCTTTACCATGTAACGCCGCACGGCGCCGACGAACATCAACAAGTCGTAGATGTCTTCCGGGCAATTAAAGAGAATCTTGCGGTGTTCGTAGACGTCGACGATTTCGAACGTGAAGCCGGTGTGCATGGCCGGATCGATGACCAGCCCCGCGGTGTTGAACGGATTGGCGAACATTTGAAACAACGGCAGGTTCCAGGCGCCGGGCGACGTTTTGTCGGCCATGAAGACCAGCACCGGCTCGCTCGGCCGTTCGACGAATTCCATCTCGGCCACGCCCGGTCCCATGCCGCGCACCGTGCCGGAAAACGAGTCGCTCAACAAATCCTGGCCGGCGCCGTACTGTTTCAGGCGCTTGGCCACCTCGGTGCAGGCGAGAAACGTGTTCCAGGCGAATTCGTGGATATGGGTCGCGTCCGTTCCCGAACGATGGGTCATGATGAGTTCGATGTCGTCGCCGCACCGCGCCACTTGACCGTCGATCAGCATCCCCTTCGAGATCGCCTCGGCGATCCTGTCGCGCGCCGTTTGCATCAGTTCGGGGTGGACGCTTGAATGGCCGACGTAACCGCCGACATCCGCCTTGATGACGCTGAAAGTGAGTTTATCGGTCATTGACCTATCCTTCGGGAAATTCACAGTTGGATTTCAATACGCCGAGGCGCGGCGGTCGTCCTTGATTCAAGTCAACTGCCGACGTCGAATGGTATTGGGAATACGCGGTATTCGATGTTGTCCTATCCGTACGTCACTTTGGAAATGACGTGACGGAATTTGCCGGATGCCGTTTGTGGGATTTCATCGACGAAGTCGAAGACGACCTCGCAGTCCGGGCCAAGGGCGCGGCGGAAGGCATCGACGATGGAGTCGAGTTCGCCGCTGAATCGCCGTTTCGGATTGGAAGCCGAATTCGCTAAGACCATAGAAACGACCACCTTTCTCGTCGTTTCCTGGACGATCTGAAATCGCGCAACGAAATCGAGAGGATCGAAAATGAACAGAAGACTGTTGCTGTGTATGCGCGTGCCGTCGTCGGCGATCAGAACGTCGCTGGTGCGCCCGAATACTTCCAGAAGCCCCGGCCAGCAGGGGGAATGCGGTTGCGTCGGGGGTTGCCAAGCTCCCAGGTCGCCGACCCGATAGCGGATCAGCGGCATCGAAAAATTGGTCAGCAGCGTTATGACGATTTCGCCGATTTCGCCGGGCGGGGCCGGTTGCCCGTCGGGACGCAGGATTTCCACATAATGAGTGGGGGCGGAAACGATCAAGCCCTCGTGGCGGGTGTTTTCGGAAGCCACCGGGCCCATTTCGCAGTTTCCATAGCGATTGATGACGGGGGCACGAAAGACGCGCGATATGCGTTCGCGCGCCGAGCGATAGAGAGTTTCCGCCGATGTCACCACCGACGTCGGCGCATGGACGGACAGGCCTTCCCGTTCGATCAGCCGCGAAAGTTCGTTCAGCCCTTCGACGTAGCCGACGATTTGGACCGGCTTGACGCGATTGATGGTCTCGACGTAATCCCGCATCCGTTCCGGCGACATGCGAAACGTGCTCAGCCACGTCTCGTTGCGCAGCCAACGCCCGACACGGCCCTTGATCGTTCCCGTCTGGGCGGTGACATCCCGTTCCGATCCCCAAAGACGCACCTGGGGGAGGCCTGCTTCGTATCCGAGCCAGCGATCGAACGTTGCGGTGACGGCGCGATTCCATTCTTGATATTCTCGATCCTGAACGAAGTGGACCGGCTCGCCGGTCGATCCGCTGGAGGAGTTCTCGAATGCGCCGCGGTTTTCGTGGCCGGCGGCCAGCAAGTCTCGATAACGGCCGCGGAGAGTCGCCCTGTCGAGGAGGGGGACGTGGATGAACCGATCGAGGTGGATGCCCGAATCGGTTATTACGCCGGCTTTTTCAAGAACCGTTCCGTAATACGGAGTCGTGCGATGAGCGTGGGCCACCAGACGTTCCAACCGCTCGTTCTGTCGGCTTTCGACTTCCATCGGGGAAAGGGATTCCCACTCTCGAATCGATTCGAGATGGGAGGGCGTATTCCCCCGCGCCTGCAACCAAGCACGCCAAGCGACCGGACGCAGGTTCATGATCCGACCGACCTTGTTGACGTAAGGGGGCGTGCTGGCAAATGCGCTTCGAAGGTTGGGTAGGCGTCGACGTCCATTAAAAGCGCTCTCGAACGGCCGGGCGACAATGCGAATTACCTACCTCCGCCGGGGGCGCCGGTATTTCGCGGGTTTCAAATAGGAAATAGCCGCATCGGAGGCCGGGCGGCATTGACGCCCGTCAAGG
>CAZDFF010000215.1:0-6219 GCA_964504425.1 uncultured Hyphomicrobiales bacterium | reverse complement strand
CACCTCCATCTCGAATTCCTTCCAGCCCAGCACCGATTCCTCGACCAGCACCTGGTGCACCGGCGAGGCCGCCAGCCCGCCCGACACGATCGCCTCGAATTCCATCTTGTTGTAGGCGATGCCGCCGCCGATGCCGCCCAGGGTGAACGACGGGCGGATGATGATGGGGAGCCCGATCTCCTCCATCGCCAGCTTCGCCTCGGCCATGGTGGTGACCATTTTCGAGCGCGGCGATTCCAGGCCGATCTTGCCCATGGCGTCGCGGAACTGCTGGCGGTCCTCGGCCTTGGCGATGACCTTGGCGTCGGCGCCGATCATCTCGACGCCGTATTGCGTCAGCACGCCCTTGTCGAACAATTCGCACGCCGCGTTCAACGCCGTCTGTCCGCCCATGGTCGGCAGCAGGGCGTCGGGGCGTTCACGCTCGATGATGCGCGTCAGGGTGGCGAATTCTATGGGCTCGATGTAGGTCGCGTCCGCCATGCCCGGGTCGGTCATGATGGTGGCCGGGTTGGAATTCACCAGGACGACCCGGTAGCCTTCCTCCTTCAGCGCCTTGCACGCCTGCGCGCCGGAATAATCGAACTCGCACGCCTGGCCGATGACGATGGGCCCGGCGCCGATGATCATGATCGACTTGATGTCTGTGCGCTTAGGCATGGACTACTTCTTCCCCTTCTCGATCATGTCGACGAAGCGGTGGAAGAGGTAATGGCTGTCCTGCGGGCCGGGCGAGGCTTCCGGGTGGTACTGCACCGAGAACGCCGGCTTGCCTTCGACGCGGATGCCCTCGACGGTGCCGTCGAACAGGGACCGATGGGTTTCGATCACGCCCTCGGGCAAGGAATCCCGATCCACGCCGAAGCCGTGATTCTGGCTGGTGATCTCGACCTTGCCGGTGGCGAGGTCCTTGACCGGGTGGTTGGCGCCGCGATGGCCCATGTGCATCTTGTAGGTCTTGGCGCCCAATGCGAGCGCCAGCATCTGATGGCCGAGGCAGATGCCGAACAGCGGCATGCCGGCGTCCATGACACCTTTAATCATCGGCACCGCGTATTCGCCGGTTGCCGCCGGATCGCCGGGGCCGTTCGACAGGAACACGCCGTCGGCCTTCAGATTGAGGATTTCCTGGGCCGTGGTCTTGCCGGGCACCACCGTGATGCGGCAGCCGGCGGCGGCGAGGCAGCGCAGGATATTGCGCTTGGCGCCGTAATCGACGGCGACCACGTGGTGCTTGGGGTCGCGCTGGCGGCCGTAGCCTTCGCCCAGCGTCCAGGTCGATTCGTACCAGGACATCATCTGCCGGCAGGAAACCGTCTTGGCCAAGTCCATGCCCTCGAGGCCGGGCCATTCGGCGGCTTCTTTAGCGAGCGCCCGGACGTCGATCTCGGCGCCGTCCTTGGCGTGCACGATGACGCCGTGCGGCGCGCCGCTGTCCCGGATCAGCCGGGTCAGGCGCCGGGTGTCGATGCCGGTCACGGCGGTCAGGTCGTTGGCCTTCAGCCAATCGTCCAAGGACCGCGCCGCGCGCCAGTTCGAAGGTTCGGTGATGTCGGCGTGCAGGATCAGGCCGCGCGCGGCCGGGGTGCCGGTTTCGACGTCTTCCGGATTCGCGCCGACGTTGCCGACGTGCGGGAAGGTGAAGGTGATGATCTGCCCGGCGTAGCTGGGGTCGGTGAGAATTTCCTGATAGCCGGTGATCGAGGTGTTGAAGCAGACCTCGCCGACCGCCTTGCCGATTCGTCCGGCGCCGCGTCCCCAAAACACCGTCCCATCGGCCAATACGATCGCCGCATTGGCCTTCGGCGGACGGGACGCGCCGGGGTTCCGGGCGTCGGCAGGGGCGGAGGCGGTCATCGGGTGGCGGCGGCCTCGGGGTCGGGGTGCGGGCGGCGACGGTCGGGAACGCTCGGGCGGCGGAGAGGCCGGGATTGCCAATGCGCCTTCGGCGGGTCTATTAAGCAATCCGCGTGCCGCCGTCAACCCCCAAGCGGCTAAATTATTTCTGTTTTTTCAATGGGTTATATAAATCGCCGGGGTTGCCTTTTCGGTCGCTTTTGAGTAATCTCCGCCTTTCCCAACATATCCCAGGGAGCGTTCCCATGCTTCGCAAGCGCCTCAACGATGCGCTGAAGACGGCCATGAAGGCCAAGGATCAGGTCACCCTGTCGACCGTGCGCTTGATTCTGGCCGCGCTGAAGGATCGCGACATCGCCGCCCGACCCAAGGGCGTGACGGACGGCATCGGCGAGGAGGAAATCCTCGGCATGCTGCAATCCATGATCAAGCAGCGCCGCGAAAGCATCGCGCTTTACGAAAAGGGCGGCCGGCTGGAGCTGGCCGAACAGGAGGCCCAGGAAATCGCCATCATCGAACAGTTCCTGCCGTCGCAGTTGGGCGAGGCGGAAATGAACGAGGCGATCCAGTCGACCATTCAGGAAGTCGGCGCCAACTGCCTGAAGGACATGGGCAAGTGCATGACGGCGTTGCGCGAGAAGTACGCCGGGCGCATGGATTTCGCCAAGGCCAGCGCCAAGGTCAAGCAGACCCTGACCTGAGGCTTTATAATCTAAGGCACGCCGTTAACGTTCGATTCGCGCGAATCGACGGTTGCCGCGACCGCCTGTGGAAAACTTAAACACAAGGAACGCGGGGATAATTCCCCGTTGCCGCGCCGGGGGCCCGTGCCGTCGGCTACAATGACCGTTCGGCATCCCGGCCGGAAAGATCGCGGGACCTTTGCGCATGGCCTTTTCGCCGCAGTTCCTGGACGAGCTTCGCGCCCGCGTCGGCTTGGCCGACGTGATCGGCCGGCGCGTGCGCCTTGTAAAGAAAGGCCGCGAGCATTCCGGCCTGTGCCCCTTCCATAAAGAGAAGTCGCCGTCCTTCACCGTGAACGAGGACAAGGGCTTCTATCATTGCTTCGGCTGCGGCGCCCACGGCAGCGTGTTCGATTTCGTGATGCAGACCGACGGGCTGTCGTTTCCCGAAGCGGTCGAACGGCTGGCCGCCGACGTCGGCATGGCGGTCCCCGTGTCGAGCCCCGAGGAAGCGGCCCAGGAAAAGAAGCGCCAGTCCCTTTACGGCGTGATCGAGGCGGCGTGCCTGTATTTCCAGCGCACGCTGAACATGCCGGAAGGCCGGGCCGGGCTCGACTACCTGAAGGGCCGCGGTCTGTCGGATGCGACCATAAAGACGTTTCGCTTGGGCTTCGCGCTCGATTCCCGGGGCGCCCTGAAGGCCGCGCTTACGCGCGAAAATATTTCCGAACCGGAAATGATCGCCGCCGGATTGCTGATTGAACCGGAAGACACCACGGGCGGGCGCGTTTCCTACGACCGGTTTCGCGGCCGGGTCATGTTTCCGATCGCCGACCGGCGCGGCCGGGTCGTCGCCTTCGGTGGCCGGGTCATGGGCGACGGCGAGCCGAAATACCTGAACTCGCCGGAAACGCCGCTCTTTCACAAGGGCCACAATCTCTATGCGCTCGACAAGGCGACGGCGGCGGCGCGCAAGGCCGGCACCGTCATTGTTGCCGAAGGCTATATGGACGTGATCGCGTTGCATCAGGCCGGATTCGAGCACGCGGTCGCGCCGCTCGGCACCGCGCTGACCGAGGATCAGATCCGGTTGCTGTGGAAGCTGGTGCCGGAACCGGTGCTGTGTTTCGACGGCGACGCGGCCGGCGCGCGTGCCGCCAACCGCGCCGCCGAGCGGGTGCTGCCGCTGCTGACGGCGGGGAAGGGCCTGCGCTTCGCCATCCTGCCCGCCGGCGAGGACCCGGACAGCCTGGTCAAGAAAAGCGGTGTCGAAGCCATGGCGCAGACGGTCGGCGCGGCGCTGCCGCTGTCGGAAATCCTGTGGCGTGCGGAAACCCAGGGCAAGACCCTGAAAACGCCGGAACAGCGCGCCGCCGTCGAAACCGCGCTCGCCCAGCACGCGCAACGGATTCAGGATTCAACCGTGCGCGGCCATTTCCTTCGCGACTTCAAGGACCGCATGTGGAAGGCCGCGCGCGCCGACCGGCCCGCCCGGACGGGCTTTCGCGGGCCGGCGCCGCTCAGCACCGTGCCGGGGGTCGACGGCACGGCGGGCGCCGCCTCCAGCGATGGCGGGCGCCAAGCCGAACGCACCATCATTGCCATCGCCGCCCATCATCCCCATTTATTTCATGTGCTGGAAGACGACCTCGGCACGGCGCATTTCGCGGACGAAGGATTGGACGCGCTGCGCCAGGTTCTGGTCACCGCGCTGGCGGACGGCGCCGAGGACGGGGCCGCGCTGGCCGCGGCCGTCGAGCGCGCCGGTTTCGGGCCCGCCTTGGCCGCGATCCTGAATCACGATCTGATCCGCAGCCATCGGCTGCTTCAGCCGGGCGCGGCCCCGGAAACCGTGCTGATGACGTGGCGCGAAAACATGCGCCTGCTGAAGCTCAGGGCGGGGGCGGAAGAACGGCGGCGCCTGTCGGCGGACCTAGCCGAGAACCCGAACCCGGAAGAGGCCTGGGCCCTAAGCCGGGCGCGCCTGGCCGCCGCTCTCGAGGAAGCCGACGGGGATGCTTAGGCGATAAGGCCAGAGATAAGGCCAGAATCGCCATTGATTTCGTTAAGGAATTGGCCGGGCCGCCGAAATCGGCCGGGATTCTTAGCAATAAAAACCATGGGCCCGACATGGGCTCTTGAATCAAGCGGGGCCTGACGCTATTTCAAGCGTGGCGTCAGCCTATTTCGGATCGACTTGGCTTCCTGGACACCCGTCCGGGGGGCGGCTTTCGTGCCTGATGGCGGGGTTGGGAGTCGATCTTCATGGCGCGTGTTCCATCGGCAAAAAACGGAAATTCAATGGCGAGCAAATCGGCCACTGCGGCGGAAGCCACCACCACCGAGGAAACCGGCGACAGCCCGCTTCTCGACACGCTTGGCGCCGGGGTCAAAAAGATGATCGCGCGCGGCAAGGAACGCGGTTATGTCACCTACGACGAATTGAATCAGGCGCTGCCGCCCGATCAGGTGTCCTCCGAGCAGATCGAGGACACCATGTCGATGCTCTCGGAAATGGGCATCAACGTGATCGAGGGCGAGGACGCCGAGGAAAACCCCGAAGCCCGCACGGAAGCCGCCGAATCCGAAGCCAGCCCCGCCGGCAACGTCGACGAAGCCGAGCTCGGCCGCACCGACGATCCGGTGCGCATGTACCTGCGCGAGATGGGCTCGGTCGAGCTGCTGTCGCGCGAGGGCGAAATCGCCATCGCCAAGCGCATCGAGGCCGGCCGCGAAATGATGATCGGCGGCATCTGCGAAAGCCCGATGACGATGCGCGCCATCGTCATCTGGCACGATGCCTTGATCGAGGGAAAGATACTGCTGCGCGACATCATCGACCTCGAGGCTACGCACGGCGGCGGCCCGGGGGCGGAAGCGACCGAAGAGGACGGGGCCGCCGCGTCCGGCGATCCCGACGCCGCCCAGAAGGCCAAGGGCAAGACCAACGGCAAGGACGGGATCATCGTCGGCGCACCCAGCGGGCCGCCCAGCGGCGAACCCGAGGGCGAGGTCGAGGAAGGCGAGGAAAACGACGAAAACAACCTGTCGCTGGCCGCGCTCGAAGCCAAGCTGACGCCCGAAGTCGTCGAAAACTTCGAAAAGATCACCGCCACCTACAAGCGCCTGCACCGGATGCTGGCGCAGCGCCTGCAGACGTTGAACACCGGCGACAAGATCAAGCCGGCCGCGGAAAAGCGCTACGCCAAATTGAAGCACGAACTCGTCACGCTGATGGAAGGCGTGCATCTCAACAACGTGCGCATCGAACAGCTGGTCGAGCAGCTTTACGAATACAACCGCCTGCTCGTCGGCCTCGAAGGCAAGCTTCTGCGCATGGCCCTCGGCTGCAAGGTGAAGCGCGAGGAATTCCTCGAACACTACATGGGCACCGAGCTCGATCCGGGCTGGCTGGAACGGGTCGGCGAGTTGCCGGGCAAGGGTTGGAAAAAATTCGCCACCAAGCATGCCGACGAAATCGAGGCGATCCGCCAGGAGGTCAACAAAGTCTCCGACGAGGTCCGCCTGCCGATCAGCGAGTTCCGCCGCATCGTGATGACGGTGCAGAAGGGCGAGCGCGAAGCCAACAAGGCGAAGAAGGAAATGATCGAGGCCAACCTGCGCCTCGTGATCTCGATCGCCAAGAAATACACCAACCGCGGCCTGCAGTTCCTCGACC
>CAZDFF010000214.1:0-6248 GCA_964504425.1 uncultured Hyphomicrobiales bacterium | reverse complement strand
AGCCTTTGAAATCGAAGTTACTTGCCTCATGCCCGCCATCGGTGCGGCGCGTTCCGGGTGAGCGAAAATCCGCGTCTTTCAAGGCTTTTCGAGGAAACGCCGGGCCGGGCAACGTTGACGCACCGAACGGCCAACCCGTAAAATTCGCCCTGTTGTCGGGGTTTCAAGCCTTTCGGGCCTGAGCTCTTGGTACTCGAAGAGCAATTTCGTCGGTGTTTCACCAGAAATGACAGAAGGGGGCCTACCTTGAACAAAAACGATCTCGTTGCTGCCGTCGCTGGCGGCACAGGGCTGTCGAAGACCGATGCGGCAAAGGCCGTCGACAGCGTATTCGATTCCATCACCGGTTCGCTCAAGCGCGGAACGGAGGTCCGTCTGGTCGGCTTCGGCACCTTTACCGTGTCCAACCGGGCGGCCAGCCAGGGGCGCAATCCGCGGACCGGCGAGGCAATTCAAATCCCCGCGTCGAAGCAGCCGAAATTCAAGGCTGGCAAGGGATTAAAGGCCGCGGTCAATTAATCCCGGGTTCCCCAAAGGGATCCAAGTCCGCTGAAGCGCATCGAAGCGCCGGCCGCTCACCAAGAATACGGCGGTCGGCGCTTTGCTTTTTTGTCGGTCGTGTCATATCTAAGCGCTTGAAGCCGGGATAGTGGGCGATTAGCTCAGTTGGTAGAGCGCTTCGTTTACACCGAAGATGTCGGCAGTTCGAGTCTGTCATCGCCCACCATTTTCCGGCCACGTGCACGTACGTCGTTTCCCGTCCGGGCGGGCGACGGTACTAACCGGGACGCGTGCTTGACACCCCCTTGGGGCGTGCATTACATGATGCCACCCTGTCGGGTCCGAGTGGTTTCGCCGGGGGTGTAGCTCAGTTGGTTAGAGCGCTGCCCTGTCACGGCAGAGGCCGCGGGTTCGAGTCCCGTCACTCCCGCCACCATTCTTTCGTTCAATCGTTCGACACGGTTTTTTTTAACGGAATTGCAATGGGATCGGGGCGGGGTTTGACCATCGTCGAACCTGTTGCGCCATTGTTTTGATTGATCAGGTCGCCTAAACTGGCCCCGCGAAGGCCAAGGGGGGGCAAGTCCCGAGGCAAGCGACGGCCATGTGGCGCCTTCCCGGGACAAACAGCGTTCCGGAAACTATCGCCGTGTGGGCCTGGGTGAAGGGTGTCCGCCGTGGACGCAATGTTGGCGAACTATTTGCCGATCCTGATTTTTCTGGCAATCGCCGTGGCGATTGCCGGGATCGCCGTTGGCGCGTCCGTATTGGTCGCGCAGCAGCGTCCGGACGTGGAAAAAACCTCCGCATATGAGTGCGGATTTGAAGCGTTTTCCGATTCTCGCCACAAGTTCGACGTGCGTTTTTATCTGGTTGCGATCCTATTCATCATCTTCGATCTCGAAGTCGCGTTCCTGTTTCCGTGGGCCGTGTCCCTGGGCAAGATCGGCGTCTTCGGCTTTTGGTCGATGATGGTGTTCCTCGGCGTCCTGACGATCGGTTTCATCTACGAATGGCGCAAGGGAGCCCTGGAATGGGAGTGACCATCGCCCGACCCGCCGCGCCGCTGTCGCCCGGCTCCGAACAGGATGCCTTGCTGCGTCAAGTAACCGGCGAACTGACGGACAAGGGTTTCGTCGTCGCCAATCTCGACAAACTGGTGAACTGGGCGCGCACGGGGTCGCTCTGGCCGATGACCTTCGGGCTGGCCTGTTGTGCGGTTGAAATGATTCACGCCTACATGAGCCGCTACGACCTCGATCGGTTCGGCGTCGTGCCGCGTCCGAGCCCGCGTCAGTCCGACGTCATCATTGTCGCCGGGACGCTGACCAACAAGATGGCGCCCGCGTTTCGCAAGGTTTACGACCAGATGGCCGAGCCGCGCTATGTTATCTCGATGGGATCGTGCGCCAACGGCGGCGGCTATTATCATTATTCCTATTCCGTCGTTCGGGGCTGCGACCGTATCGTGCCCGTCGACGTCTACGTTCCCGGCTGCCCGCCGACCGCCGAGGCGCTCGTCTACGGCGTCTTGCAGCTACAGAAGAAGATCAGGAGAACCGGCGCGCTCTGGCGCTGATCCCCGGCGCGACGCGCAAGGACGGCGAACGAGAAGACACGGCAGACGAGGATTTATGGACCTGGCCCAGAAAGATCTTGGCGACTACATCCAGGGCGCGCTTGCCATGGAAGTCATCAAGACGGAAGTTCGTCTCGACGAGCTGACGGTAACCGTGCGCCGCGAAACGATTGGCAAGGTCCTCAAGTTCCTGCGCGACGATGTGAATTGTCAGTTCAAGCAGCTGATGGACGTTTGCGGCGTCGACTATCCCGGTCGCGATAATCGTTTCGACGTGGTCTACAACCTGCTCAGCATGGTGCAGAACGCGCGCGTGCGCGTCCGGTTGGAAACCGACGAGGCGACCCCGGTGCCGTCCGTTACGGGCATCTTCAGCGCGGCCGGCTGGTTCGAGCGCGAAGCCTGGGATTTGTACGGTATTTACTTTTCCGACCACCCTGACCTGCGCCGCATCCTCACCGATTATGGGTTCGAGGGGCACCCGCTCAGGAAGGACTTTCCGCTCACCGGCTATGTCGAGGTTCGCTACGACGACGAAACGAAGCGCGTCGTCTATGAGCCCGTGAAGCTGACCCAGGAATTCAGAAGTTTCGATTTTCTGAGCCCTTGGGAGGGCATGACTCGTCCGCTGCCCGGCGACGAAAAGGCCGAGGCTCCGCCGCCTGCCGCGAAGCCGGGGGGCGCCTGATGGCTGAAACCCAAATCCGCAATTTCAACCTGAACTTCGGGCCGCAGCACCCGGCGGCGCACGGCGTGTTGCGGTTGGTGCTGGAAATGGACGGCGAGATCGTCGAGCGCGCGGATCCGCATATCGGTCTGCTACACCGGGGCACCGAGAAGCTGATCGAATACAAGAGCTATCTTCAAGCGGTGCCGTACTTCGACCGGCTCGACTACGTCGCACCGCAAAACCAGGAGCACGCGTTTGCGCTCGCGGTCGAAAAACTTCTGGGCCTGGAAGTGCCGCCGCGCGCGAAATACATCCGCACGCTGTTTGCCGAGATCGGCCGCGTCCTGAACCACCTTTTGAACGTCTGTTCGTACGCCATGGACGTGGGCGCGATGACGCCGATGCTGTGGGCATTCGAGGAACGCGAGCGGCTGATGGAATTCTGCGAGCGGGTTTCGGGCGCGCGTCTTCACATGGCCTATTTCCGTCCCGGCGGGGTCTCGCGCGACATGCCGGCGGGATTGGCCGAGGATATCGCGACGTGGGCCGACGAGTTCCCGCGCATGATCGACGATATCGAAACGCTGCTGACCGAAAACCGAATCTTCAAGCAGCGGACCGTCGATATCGGCGTCATCAGCGCCGAGCAATGCTTCGATTGGGGTTTCACGGGCCCGAACCTGCGTGCTTCCGGCGTCGCTTGGGACCTTCGCAAGGCGCAGCCCTACGATGCCTATGCGGACATGGACTTCGACATTCCGGTCGGCAAGCACGGGGACTGTTACGATCGCTATCTGGTCCGCATCGTCGAATTGCGCGAAAGCCTGAAAATCATCAAGCAGTGCCTGGCAAAGATGCCGGGCGGGCGCAGCCGCACGGACGATCGCAAGATTTCGCCGCCGTCGCGCGGCGAGATGAAGGACTCGATGGAAGCCCTGATCCATCATTTCAAACTTTATACCGAGGGCTACCACGTGCCCGCCGGAGAAACCTACACCGTGGTCGAGGCGCCGAAAGGCGAATTCGGCGTTTACTTGGTTTCGGACGGCACCAACAAGCCCTATCGCTGCAAGATCCGCGCGCCGGGTTTCGCGCATTTGCAAGCGATGGATTTTCTATCCAAGGGACACATGCTGGCCGATATCGTCGCCAACATCGGGTCCCTCGATATCGTTTTCGGCGAGATCGATCGATGAGCAAGGTACACGCCACGGAAGGGCCGGCGACCTTCGCCTTTACCGACGAAAATCGGAAGACGGCCGAAGCCATCGTCGCCAAGTACCCGGAAGGCCGTCAAGCGAGCGCAGTGATCCCGTTGCTGGACTTGGCGCAGCGTCAGAATGCGGGCTGGTTGCCGCGCGCGGCCATGGACTACATCGCCGAATATCTGTCGATGCCGCCGATCCGCGTCTACGAGGTCGCGACGTTCTACACGATGTTCAACTTGAATCCGGTGGGGCAGCATCATGTCCAGGTCTGCACCAATCTGCCGTGCTGGCTAAGGGGTTCGGACGCGGTCGTCGCGGCCTGTCGCGACGTGCTCGGCGTCGATTTCGGCGGTACGTCGGCGGACGGCAAATTCACGCTGAGCGAAGTCGAATGTCTGGGCGCCTGCGTCAACGCGCCGATGATGCAGATCGACGACGATTTCTACGAGGACCTGGATGCCGCCACGGCGCGCGCCGTTCTCAATACCTTGGCCAAGGGCGGACGGCCCCATCCCGGCCCGCAGAACGGCCGGAAGGGTTGCGAGCCCAAGGGCGGCCCGACGACCTTGATGACGCTTGGACCCGACGGCAACGCCAAGGCGAAGCACGTCGCATCTCCGCCGCCGGCGCCGCCGGCCGGCCCCCCGCCGGCGAAGACCTGAGGACGCGCGATGTTGAAGGACCAGGACCGCATCTTCACGAACATTTACGGGCTGCTGGACGTCGGCCTCGAGGGCGCGCGGTTGCGCGGCGATTGGGACGGCACCAAGGACATTATCGCCAAAGGCCGCGAATGGATCGTCGGCCAGATGAAGGAATCCGGATTGCGCGGCCGTGGCGGCGCGGGGTTCAGCGCCGGCATGAAATGGTCGTTCATGCCGAAGGAGATCGGTCCTCGGCCGCATTATCTTGTGATCAACGCGGACGAAGGCGAGCCCGGCACGTGCAAGGACCGGGAAATCCTGCGCAGCGAACCGCATAAGTTGATCGAGGGGGCGCTCATCGCCTCGTTCGCCATCGGCGCCAAGGCGGCTTATTGCTACGTACGCGGCGAATTTCACCGCGAGGCCGACGTGCTCGAGCGCGCGGCCGAGGAAGCCTACGCCGCCGGCCTCATCGGCAAAAATGCCTGTGGTTCCGGTTGGGATTTCGATTTTTACGTCCATCGAGGCGCCGGAGCCTATATCTGCGGCGAGGAATCGGCGCTGATCGAAAGCCTGGAAGGGCGCAAGGGCCAACCCCGCTTAAAGCCGCCGTTCCCGGCCAATGTCGGTCTCTACGGCTGCCCAACCACGGTCAACAACGTCGAGACCATCGCGGTGGCACCGGCCATCATCCGGCGGGGCCCGGCGTGGTTCGCGGGTCTCGGTCGGCCGAACAACGCCGGGACCAAGCTGTTCAACATATCCGGTCACGTCGAGCGTCCTTGCACGGTCGAGGAAGAGATGGGCATTCCGCTCAAGGAACTGATCGAAAAGCACGCGGGCGGCGTGCGCGGCGGTTGGGACAATCTTCTGGCGATCATACCCGGCGGCGCATCGGTACCGGTGATCCCAAAGTCGATCTGCGACACCGTGCGCATGGATTTCGATTCGCTTCGGGAAGTGAAATCGGGCCTTGGCACCGCGGCCGTCATGGTCATGGACAAGTCGACGGATCTCATCCGCGCCATCGCGCGCCTGTCGCGCTTCTACATGCATGAAAGCTGCGGGCAGTGTACGCCGTGCCGCGAGGGCACCGGTTGGATGGCCCGCGTCATGTCGCGAATGGTAAAGGGCGACGCGACGGTCGAGGAGATCGATCTGCTGGAAGAGGTCACGCGTCAGGTGGAAGGGCATACGATCTGCGCGCTGGGCGATGCGGCGGCATGGCCGATCCAAGGCCTGATCAGACATTTCCGCCCGGTGATCGAGGATCGCATCGCGGCCGCCGTCGCGGCCAAAGCCGAACGCGCGGCCTGAGCGGCACGGGAGAGCAGGGAACATGCCGAAGCTCACGATCGACGGCAAGGAAGTCGAAGTCCCGGCCGGATACACGGTGCTCCAGGCCTGCGAGGTCGTGGGAATCGAAATTCCGCGCTTCTGCTACCACGAGCGCCTGTCGATCGCGGGCAATTGCCGCATGTGCCTGGTGGCGATGGAACGGGCGCCGAAACCGGTCGCGTCATGCGCCATGCCGGTCGCCGACGGCATGGTGGTTCACACCAACACGCCGGCGGTGCAGAAGATGCGCAAGGGCGTGATGGAATTCCTGCTGATCAACCATCCGCTCGATTGCCCGATCTGCGATC
>CAZDFF010000213.1:0-6261 GCA_964504425.1 uncultured Hyphomicrobiales bacterium | reverse complement strand
ACGGCCGCAACGGTACGTCGTCGCTCGACCGGTTCGTGACCGCGCTCGCCAACGACGTCTCGCAGCGCAGCCTCGCCGACACGGGCCGCTTCTGCGCCGAGGCCGCCGCCATGTTCGACCGGCTCACGACGATCGACGCGCCGACCTTCCTTACCTATGCCGACGATCGTACCGTCGGCACGCCGTTCGCCATTCGCGCCTGCGCCCAGGAAGTTTCCCAAGCCCAAACCGGCCGCTGATCGCGGGTCGATCCACGCGGCGCCGGGTTTATAAAGGGCGCGCAAACGAAAACGGCCGCATCCCAAGGATGCGGCCGTTGTCGTTCGGAAAAGCGGGTTCGGCTTATTGGAATTCGATCAGGACGCGGCGGTTCTGCGGTTCGCGCACGCCGTCGTTGGTCTGGACCAGGGGGTCGGTTTCGCCCTTGGCGACCATGACGATGTCCTTTTCCGGCACGCCCAAGCGCATCAGTTCGTTTTTCACCGACTGGGCCCGGCGCATCGACAGTCGCATATTGTAGGCATCCGGGCCTGAACGGTCGGCGTGGCCGGTTGCCTGAATGCGGCTGACGTTGCCGGTCTTGGCGTTGGCCGCGGCGGTGGCGACGATCTTCTGCGCTTCGGCCGTCAGGTCGGCCTTGTTCCAGTCGAAGAACACCAGATAGCTGCGCGCCATGGCGGGCGGCGCCGGCTTCGGCTCCTCGGGCTTGGCGGCCATCTGCGGCGCGGGCTCGGGTTTTGCCATCGGTTCCGGCTTCGGCTCGGGCATGGCGGCCGGCATGGCCGTCGGCGCCGGCTTCGGCGTCGGGAACATGAAACGGAGGCCGGCCATCAGCACATGGTTGGAATAGGTGCCTTCGACGTCGGAACCGGCGCGGTTGTTGGCGCCGACGTCGAGCGTGCCCATGTAGCGGTAGTCGGCGAACAGTTCGGCCTCTTCGGTCACCCGATAGCCGAAACCGGCGATACCTTGATAGGCGAACTTGACGTCGGAGCCGTTGATCGAGTTGGTGGCGTCCGTGCCGACATCGTTGAACTTGACCCGGGCGGCGCCGACGCCGACGCCGGCGTAAGGCGTCCACTTGGTGCCGGTCTTCAGGCCGTAGAGGAGATTGACCATGCCCGCGGTGGCGTTGGCGCTGCCGTTGGTGTCGACGTTGTTGACCTTATCGGCGTTGTTCCGCCGGTGCGACAATTCGAGTTCCGTGCGCCAGCCGTTGCCGTAGCGATAGCCGCCGGATATAGCGGCGGCCCAGCCGGTCTTCATGTCGGCGCTGGCGCTCGCGCCGCTACCGTCGATGTCGCTGTCGCGCTGGAAGTTGGCGCCGCCGCCGGCGCCGACATAGAAGCCCTTGTCTTCGGCCGATGCCGCGAACGGCAGGGCGAAGGCGCAAATTCCAAGCAGGATGGTTCTGATAAGGCGCATGGTTATGTTCCGCTTTCCCAGGTTTGACGGAAGTCGACCGTGGCCGATGCCCAGTGGTCTACTAGATATAGTATTTACTTCCCAATTTCCACACAAAAGAGGCAAGTTGCCGCAAATCGTACGAAATCGAGGCATAAATACATCAGGGCGCCGACCGACGGCCGATACCGATTCGACCGCCGCAACCATGGTTAACCGAGTTTGATTTAAGAAAGGTAAATAAGAATTTGCCGCGCTGCAACCAAGGTTGCGTCGCGAATGCAACGGAGACGTAAATCCATCGCAGTAATCGTCGACGAAATTGTCGCCAATATTGTTGACAATTTTTTCGAGTCTCGCCACCCTCCTTCCCGGTTGGGGGGAAGCAATTGAACGAGCCAGCGCGTAAACGGCCGGGTCCGGGAGGTTTCGCTCATTCGCGGGTGGATCGTCGGGAGGCCCGCGTCGACGAACGCGACGCGGTCCTGGATGCACTCCGCCAACGCATCGCCAGTCAGAAACTTGCGCCGGGCACTCGGATCAGCGAACAGGCGGTCTGCGACGAATTCGGCATTTCGCGGGCCCAGGTGCGCGACGTGTTCGGCGACCTGGCCCAGCGCGGCCTGATCGAGCGGGTGCCGAACCGGGGCGCCTTCGTCGCCCGCATCGACCCCGATCTCGCGTTCGAACTGTTCGACGTGCGCGAGGTTCTGGAAGGGCTCTGCGTCAGGGTCGCGACCGAAAGGGCGCCGCCCGAGACGTGGCAACCGTTCCTCGACGCGCTGGACGACGCCATGATGAACCAGGTCAAGAAGGGCGAAATCGAACCTTACATTCAGGTCGTGGACAGTCTGCGCGCCAAGACCATTGAGGTCGCCGGCAACGAACTGGCCGAGACCCTGCTGGCGGATATTCGCGACCGCACCTTCGTGCTGATCCGCCGCATGCTGGTGCTGCCCGGCCGCGCCGAACAGGGTGTCATCGAAAACCGCCTGTTCCTGGCAGCCATGCGCCGAGGCGACGCGATCGAGGCCGAACGCTTGAAACGCGCCAACGTGCGAAGCGCGCGGGCGTGGGTCGAACGCTATCGCACATTCATATTCTGATTCTGAATTGGGTTTGCAGGCATAACATGTTCAAGAAAGTCGTCATCGCCAATCGCGCGCTGGTCGCGTCCCGGATCGTCCGGACGCTCAAGCGCATGGGCGTGGCGACGGTCGCCGTGCATTCGGAGGCCGACCGCGATCTTCCCTTCGTCGCCGAGGCCGACGAGGCTTATTGCATCGGCCCCGCGCCGGCGAAGCAAAGCTATCTGAACGTCGATGCGGTGATGGATGTCGTCGTCAAGACCAAAGCCGACGGGCTGCATCCGGGTTACGGATTTCTGTCCGAGAATTGCGATTTCGCCGGCCGTGTCGAAGCCATCGGCTGCCGGTTCATCGGGCCGCATCCCGATCACGTCCATGCCATGGGCGATAAGGTGCGCGCCCGGATCAAGGCGGCGGAAGCCGGCGTGCCGGTTCTGGGCGCCAGCCCGCCGATAGCGCCCGACGATCCGGCGTTGGCCGACATCGCCGCTCGGGTCGGCTATCCCCTTTTGGTGAAGGCGGCGGCGGGCGGCGGCGGCATCGGTATGCAGAAGGTGATGGACGCGGGTCAACTCGCGGCCGCCGTGAAGAAGACCCGCGATCTTTCCGAGCGCGCCTTCGGCGATGGCGCGGTTTATTTGGAACGCTATCTGATCGAGCCGCGTCACGTGGAATTCCAGATGATCGGCGACGGCAAGGGCGCGGTGCGCGCGATCTTCGAACGCGACTGTTCGATTCAGCGGCGCTATCAGAAATTAATCGAGGAAACTCCCGCGCCCGGCGTCGGCGGCAAGGCCGAGGCGATGGCCGCGCGCCTGGAGAAAACATTGGCCGGCTGGAATTACGACAGCCTCGGCACCGTCGAAACCCTGATGGACGCGAACGGCGATTTCTATTTCCTGGAGATGAATACGCGCCTGCAGGTCGAACACGGGGTCACGGAGATGACCACGGGCCTCGACCTTGTCGATATTCAGATGCGGATTGCCGCCGGGGCGTCGCTGTCGGAAGTTTTGCCGCCGACGGTCGCGCGCCACGGCCATTCCATCGAAGCCCGCGTTTATGCCGAGGATCCGGTGCGCTTCCTGCCGTCGCCCGGCACGCTGAGTGTCTTCCGTCCGCCCGTCATGGGCGGCGTGCGCGTCGAGGTCGCGACGGCCGAGGGCGCAACGGTGACGCCTTATTACGATCCGTTGCTGGCACTGGTCATGGCGTGGGGCAAGGATCGCACCGAGCCGCAGCGTCGCCTCGACGACGCCCTTGGCGCGTTCTCCGTCGAAGGAGTCAAGACCAACATTCCGTTCCTGAGGCGGGTGCTTGCCTCGGAAGATTTTATCGTGGGACGCCATCACACGGCTTTTGCCGAGGCGTTCGCCAAAGCCGCATGAGCGAAGAGGCACGAACAGACATGACGACGACGCACGAATCGAACAGCGGATCGAAGAGCGGCCCCTTGACCGGCTATCGCGTGCTGGAAATCGGATCGACCGTCGCCGGACCGTTCTGCGGACGGCTGTTCGCCGATTTCGGCGCCGAGGTCGTGAAGGTCGAGGTCGCCGACGGCGACTTGGTGCGCTCAATGGGCAAGCGCAAGAACGGCAAGTCGCTTTACGCCGCGTCCATCTTCCGCAACAAGAAAATGATCTCGGTTGACCTGCGCCGGCCCGAAGGCCAGGAACTGATCCGCAAGCTGGCGGCGAAGTCCGATTTCATGATCGAGAACTTCCGTCCCGGCGGCATCGAGAACTGGGGCCTCGGCTACGACGTGCTGTCGAAGCTGAACCCCGGGCTAATTCTCGTGCGCATCAGCGGCTTCGGCCAGACCGGGCCCTATGCGCAACGTCCCGGCTACGGGATCATTGGCGAGGCGGTCAGCGGCTTGCGCGAGATCACCGGCGACCCGGACCGGCCGCCGGCCCGCGTGTCGGTCTCCATGACCGACTACATCGCCGGCCTTTATGCCGCGTTCGGCGCGATGATGGCCTTGAACGAACGGCACCGGACCGGCAAGGGCCAGGTGGTGGACGCGACCCTGTTCGAGGGCGCCTTCAGCTTCACCGAACCCTACGTGCCGGCCTATGCGGCGCTCGGCCTGATCGCGACGCGCACCGGTTCGCGCCTACCCGACAATATCCCGAACAATCTCTACGGGTCCAAGGACGGCCGCTATGTCCATATCACCGCGGTCAGCCAGCCGATGTTCCGTCGGCTTTGCGAATTGATGGGTCGCTCCGAACTCGCCGACGATCCCAAGTTCAAGACGGCGGTCGCGCGGTCGGAGAACGAAGCGGAACTGGATGCGATCATCGCCGCCTGGGTCGGCGCCCGGACGATGGATGTCGCGGAACGAGAACTGATCGACGCCGGCATCCCCGCGTCGCGCATCTTCAACGTCGCCGACATTTTCGCCGATGCGCACTACAAGGCGCGCGACATGCTGGTCGAACTGCCGGACCCGGATCTGGGGACCGTGACCGTCGCGGGCGTGGTGCCCAAGCTGTCGGCGACGCCCGGCAAGGTGCGCTGGGCCGGCCGACCGACCGGCGTGGACACGCGGCGCGTGCTCGCCGAGATCGCCGGGTTGGCGCCCGAGGAAATCGAAGGCCTGATCGCGAACGGAACGGTTTATGCCGGCGACGCCAAACCCGCGGCGAAGAAGCGGGCGTGAAGGAAGCACCGATGCCGTTCGAAAAGGAACTCGCCGAACTGGAACGCCGCCGCCGCCATGCCCTCGGCATGGGCGGCGAGGCGAAACTGGCGAAGCGCCGGAACCAGGGGCTGCTCAACGCGCGCGAGCGCATCGATTACCTTTTGGATAAGGGCAGCTTCGTCGAATCCGGCCTGCTCGGCGTGTCGTTGTTCAACGACAAGGAACGCGACTCGACGCCCACCGACGGCAAGATCGCCGGCTTCGGCAAGATCGCCGGCCGCGACGCGGCCGTCGTGTCGAACGACTTCACGGTCAAGGGCGCCTCCAGCGCCATGACCAACATGAAGAAGATCGGCCACGTCAAGCGCATCGCCACCGAAACCGGCGTGCCGATCGTGTTCCTGGGCGAATCGTCCGGCGCGCGCATGCCCGATAACATGGGCGCGCGGGGTATGGGCACGCATCTGGGGAACGATCCGCAGCAATACGTGCGCGGCCGCGAAACGCCGTGGGCATCGGCGGTGCTGGGGCCGTGCTTCGGCTCGTCCGCCTGGTACACCTGCCTGTCGGATTTCGCGGTCATGCGGAAGGGCGCCGTGCTGGCGGTGGCGAGCCCGCAGCTCGCCTCGCTCGCGATCGGCGAAGAGGTGAACCCCGAGGAATTGGGCGGCTGGGAACTGCACAACGAAATCACCGGCCTGATCGACGCCGTCGCCGAAACCGACGAAGAAGCGCTCGACCTCATCAAGACGTTTCTTTCCTATTTGCCGTCGCATCAAAAGGCATTGCCGCCGGAAAAGGCGGTGCCGGCCGGATCGGACGATGCGTCGGCGAAGATTCTCGACCTGCTGCCGGAGAACCGCACCCGGGTCTACGAGGTCAAGAAGATCGTCCGTGCCATTCTCGACAAGGACAGCTTCTTCGAAATCAAACCCCGCTTCGGCCGAGCGGCGGTCACGGGCCTCGGACGGCTTGGCGGCAAGACGGTCGGCGTCGTCGCCAACAACCCGATCGTCAAGGGCGGCGCGCTCGACGTGCCGGCGTGCGAGAAGATCACATCCTTCTTGGTGATGTGCGATTCCTTCAACATTCCGCTGCTGATGCTGGTCGACGTGCCGG
>CAZDFF010000212.1:0-6272 GCA_964504425.1 uncultured Hyphomicrobiales bacterium | reverse complement strand
ACGTACAAATGACGGATCGTTGGTCTGCGAGCTCGAACGAGGGGACTGGTCGGCGGCCATCAGGAAGATCGTTTCGACCTTGGGATTCAGGCGCGAATTCATGCTGGCCATCTGGAATTCGTATTCGAAGTCGGAAACAGCGCGCAGCCCGCGCACCACCGTCTTGGCCCCGACCTCGTCGACGAAATGCATCAGCAGCGAATCGAACGGCCGGACCTCGACCCGGTCGGCATCGGCCTTGTCCAGCAAGGCGATGTCGCGGCGCACCATCTCGGCGCGTTCGTCCAGGGTGAACAGCGGATCCTTGCCGATGTTGACCGCGACCGCGACGATCAGGCGGTCGACCGTGCGGGTCGCACGCAGGATGATATCAAGGTGCCCGCGCGTCACCGGATCGAACGTACCCGGATAGACGCCGATGCGCGGCGGGTTCACGAGGCCGCCCCCGTGCCGTCTTCGGGCGCCGTCTCGGCGGGGGCGTCGATCTCCTCGACGGCCTCGTCGGCCGATTCGATGGTTCCGGCGGTTTCGGCGGTTTCGGCATCCGACGGCTCGCGCAGGCGCGTCACCGAAACCACCCGTTCGCCCTCGGCGGTCTTGAACAGGGTCACGCCCTGGGTCGTGCGTCCGGCGATGCGGATGTCGGAGACCGGGCAACGGATCAACTGTCCGCCGTCGGAAACCATCACGATCTGGTCGGTGTCCAGCACCGGGAAGGACGCCACCACCTGGCCGTTGCGGGCCGACGTTTCGATGTTGGCGATGCCCATGCCGCCGCGCCCGGCGATGCGGTATTCGTAGGCGGACGACCGCTTGCCGAAGCCGTTTTCGGTGATCGACAGGATGAATTCCTCGGCCGCCGCCAGTTCGGCGATGCGTTCATCGGTGAGCGTCGGCGCCGGACCGGCCGCGTCGGCCTCGGGCTGGCCGGTTTCGCCGGCCTCGGCGCGGCGGCGGGCGTTGGCGATGCGGATATAGGCGTCGCGTTCCTCGGTTTCGAAATCGACGTGCTTCAGCATCGACATCGAGATCACCCGGTCGTCGTCGGCCAGCTTGATGCCGCGCACGCCGGTCGAGGTGCGCCCGGCGAACACGCGCACGTCGGTCACCGGAAAACGGATGCACTTGCCGCCCCGGGTGGACAGCAGCACGTCGTCCTGTTCCGTGCAGGTGCGCACGCGCACCAATTGGTCGCCGTCGTCCAGCTTCATGGCGATCTTGCCGTTGGCGCGCACGTCGACGAAATCGGACAGGCGATTGCGCCGCACCCCGCCCGTCGCGGTCGCGAACATGACGAACAGGTCGCCCCAGGTGGTTTCGTCCTCGGGCATCGGCATCAGGGTGGTGATGGTCTCGCTCGCCGCCAGCGGCAGCAGGTTGATCAGCGCCTTGCCGCGCGACTGCGGCGTGCCGACCGGCAGCCGGTAGACCTTCATCTTGTAGGCGATGCCGGTCGAGGAGAAGAACAGCACCGGCGTGTGCGTGTTGACCACGAACACCTGGCTGACGAAATCCTCTTCCTTGGTGCTCATGCCGGCGCGGCCCTTGCCGCCGCGCTTCTGCGCCCGATAGGTCGACAGCGGCACGCGCTTGACGTAGCCGGTGTTGGAAACCGTGACGACCATGTCCTCGCGTTGGATCAGATCCTCGATTTCCTGCTCGAACCCGGATTCCTCCAGGTGCGTGCGGCGCGGATCGGCGAACTGCTCCTTCATGCCCACCAGTTCGGCGCGCAGGACGGCGTAAAGCTTCTGGCGCGAGCCGAGGATTTCCAGGTGGTGCGCGATCTCGACGCCCAATTCCGTGAGATCGGCGGCGATCTTGTCACGCTCCAGCCCGGTCAGGCGGTGCAAGCGCAGTTCCAGGATCGCCTTGGCCTGAATCTCGGACAGGCGATAAGCGCCGTCGACGACGGCGTGGCCGGGTTCGTCCAACAGCTTGATCAGCGGTTCGACGTCGGCCGCCGGCCAAGCCCGGGCCATCAATTCGGCGCGCGCCTGGGCCGGATCCTTGGCCTTGCGGATCAGCGCGATCACCTCGTCGAGGTTGGCGACGGCGACGGCCAAGCCGGCCAACACATGGGCCTTTTCGCGCGCCTTGCCGAGATCGTAGATCGTGCGGCGCCGGATCACCTCCTCGCGGAAGGCGACGAAGGCGACGATGATCTCCTTCAGGTTCATCAACTCGGGCTTGCCGTTGTTCAGGGCAAGCATGTTGACGCCGAAGCTCGTCTGCAGCGGCGAGTAGCGGTAAAGCTGGTTGAGCACGACTTCCGGCTCGGCGTCGCGCTTGATTTCGATCACCACGCGCACGCCGTCGCGATCCGATTCGTCGCGCAGGTCGGAGATGCCCTCGATTCGCTTGTCGCGCACCAGTTCGGCCATGATTTCGATCATGCGCGCCTTGTTCACCTGATAGGGAACCTCGTGCACGATGATCGCCATGCGATCCTTGCGGATTTCCTCGATCGAGGTCTTGCCGCGCATGACCACCGAACCGCGCCCGGTGTGGTACGCCGAGAGAATACCGTTCTTGCCGAGCACGATGCCGCCGGTGGGGAAATCCGGCCCCGGCACGTGGTTCTGGATGATCTCGTCGATGGTGATGTCCGGGTTATCGATGTAGGCGCAACAGGCGTCGATCACCTCGCCCAGATTGTGCGGCGGGATGTTGGTCGCCATGCCGACGGCGATGCCGCCCGCGCCGTTGACCAGAAGATTGGGGAATCCGGCCGGCAGGACCTTGGGTTCCTCGACGGATTCGTCGTAGTTCGGCTGGAAATCGACGGTTCCCTTGTCGATGTCGTCGAGCAGCGAATGCGCGACCTTGGCCAGGCGCGCTTCGGTGTAGCGCATGGCCGCCGCGCGATCGCCATCCATCGAACCGAAATTGCCCTGACCGTCGATGAGCGGCAGGCGCATCGAGAAATCCTGGGCCATGCGCACCATGGCGTCGTAGATCGCCGAGTCGCCGTGCGGGTGGTATTTGCCCATGACGTCGCCGACGATGCGCGCCGACTTGCGGAACGGCTTGTTGAAGTCGTAGCCGCTTTCCTTCATCGAAAAGAGAATGCGCCGATGCACGGGCTTCAGGCCGTCGCGCACGTCGGGCAGCGCGCGGCTGACGATCACGCTCATCGCGTAATCGAGATACGAACGCCGCATCTCGTCTTCGATGGCGATCGGCTGCGTGTCGAAACGGGGGCCTTCCGGCAGGGCCGGATCCGGGGGCACGGTCAATGAATAGCCTTATCTTTTATCAGCGTCTGAAATGCGGTTTATGAACGGTCCGGCCGGGCCCGTCCGAGGGGCGAATCTAAGCCTGAAAAATCTACCATTTTCCGCGCCCGCGAACAACCGAATCAGGGGCGCAAAAGACCAGCAAAACCGCCGCTTTTGGCCCGCCGACCGCGCCCCTTCGCCGGCCCCTATCCGAGGCCCCTTTCGCGCCGCCGTTTGAGCAGCAGCCAGGCCGCCCCGGCGAAGGCGCCGAGCACCGGCAGGAGGATGCCGAAATTGACCGCCTGCCAACCGAGCGCATGGTGCAACGCGCCCGAGGAAAAGCTGGACAGCGACACCGCCGCGAACACCAGGAAGTCGTTCGCGGCTTGGACCTTGGCGCGTTCGATCGGCTTGTAGGCCTCGGTCAGCAGCGTGGTGCCGCCGATGAACATGAAATTCCAGCCGAGGCCGAGCAGCACCAGCCCGGCCCAGAAGTACCACAGCCCCTCGCCCTGCAGATTCACGGCCATGCAGGCGATCATCAGCAGCGCGCCGGCGATGATGATGTGCAATACCCCGAAACGCTTGATCAGGTGGCCGGTGAAGAAACTGGGCGCGAACATGGCCAGTACGTGCCACTGAATGACGAACGCGGTGTCGCCGAAGCCGTGCTGGGCATGGGTCATCGCCAACGGCGTCGCCGTCATCACCAGGTTCATCGATCCGTAGCCGATCATGCCGGCCATCACCGCGACTAGAAACACCGGCGCGACGGCGATCTCGGACAGTTTCCGTCCGGCACCGGAGATACCCGACACGGCGGGCTTGGGGATTCTGAGCCCCTGGACCATGGCGATCGCCGCCAGGCACAACACGACGAAAGTCGCGTAGCTGCCGGCGAAGACGGCGTCGGTCAGCACGTCGCGGGTCAGCTTCGCCAACTGCGGCCCGGCCACGGCGGCGATCAGGCCGCCCGCCATGACGTAGGAAATGGCCCGGCTGCGATAGGCCTCCGACGACGCGTCGGCGGCAGCGAAACGGTAGTACTGCCAGAAGGCGTTGTGGATGCCGATGACGGCGCTGCCCACGGCGAAAATCCAGAACGAATGTTCGACGATACCGAACACGGCGATCATCGCACCGGCAATGCCGATGCATTGACCCACAGTGAAGCCGGCGCGACGGCCGATCCGCCCCATCAGCAGCGAGGCCGGAATCGTCGCGACCATGGTCAACGTGAACTGCAAGGCGAACGGCACGGTCGCCATCGCCTTATTGGTCGCCAGCATGTGCCCAGCCAGCGCCGAGACCGTGATGGTCATCGTCGCACCGGTCTGCGAAAGCGCCTGACAAAAGGCAAGAATCGCGACGTTGCGCTGGATCGCGGGCGCCCCGCCGTCGGATGCCGGCGAGACGGTCGTATCGGTCATGAAAGGTCTTCTTGTCTCTGGGTGCGGGCCGTCCCCCTCGGCCGGCCGCGCCCTTCAGGCTTCATTCGGGCGGTGCCCGCCGCCCCCCATGGTCCCGATTAGAACGGGATTTCGTCGTCGAGATCGCTCCGGCCGCCGCCCCCGCCGCCCGAAGATCCGCCGCCGCGACCGCCCCGGCCACCGCCGCTGCCGCCGCCGTCGTCGTCCGGCGAGCCGCCGCCGTAACCGCCGCCGCTGCCGCCTTCGCCGCCGCGACCGTCCAGCATCGTCAATTCGCCGCGGAAGCGGTCGAGCACGACCTCGGTCGTGTATTTCTCGACGCCGTCGTTGCCGGTCCACTTGCGGGTTTGCAGCGCGCCTTCGAGATAGACCTTCGAGCCCTTCTTCAGGTACTTCTCGGCGACCTCGCCCAGGCGATCGTTGAAGATGACAACCCGGTGCCACTCGGTCTTTTCCTTGCGCTCCCCGCTCTGCTTGTCCTTCCACGATTCCGACGTCGCGACCGACATGTTGACGATCTTGTTGCCGTTCTGCGCGAAGCGGACCTCGGGGTCCCGCCCCAGGTTGCCGACCAGGATGACCTTGTTGACCGAGCCTGCCATCGTTCCGTCCCTATGTGCTGCGTAATGTTCCGGTTGCGTTCGAGGGCGGACTCTAGAACAATCGCCATGCCCCCGCCATAGGGTTTTGCCCGCGCACCGGCCCGATCCGCCGGCCGGCAGCGACGCCCGCTTCAAGCCTTTCTTAAAGGTTTTCGGCGATCATCGACCGTTCCTTCCGAGGAGAAAAAACGGATGCGCTTTTGCGTCTTCTATCTGCGCTCGGTGCGCCAGTGGGCGGTCGTCGATCTGGAGGCCGGCAAGTTCATCGTCGACCTGTGCGAGACCGAGGACGAGGCCCGCCGGGTCGCGGCGCAGGAGGAAACCCGTCGCGGCGTGCCGCCGGGCGAATCGGACCTGCTGCGCGCCCATACGTAGGGCGGCGGCTAGATCAGGCCGAAGACGCCCGCGACCACGCAGACGATCATGATGGCGAGACCGGCGAACGAGGCGTAGCGCGGCCCCGTACCCGACGCCATGCACAGCCAACGCCCGAACAGGCCGAGCCCGAACAGCAACAGCAGCCAGGTTCCGCTGCCGACGAGGCCCGGCAACCACATCGGCCGGCCGCCGAGGACGAACATCTGCAAGGCGACCAAAAACACGGCGGCGAGAAAGGCAACCAGGACGAACCCGGGCCAGCCCGCATCGGATTGTGACGCCATCGTTGCCCTCTCCGCTTTCAGCGCGCCTTTTGTAACACGGGATCGGTATCCACCCACCCCCTTTTGTCATGCGCCCGGACTTCCCTTTACAGGCCGGGGCAAGCCCGATATCTCTGACCGGTTGGCATCCCCATCGCGATGCATCCGGACCGCCCATGGACACCATTTCCGTCCGCGGCGCGCGCGAACACAATTTGCGCGACGTCGACGTCGACATCCCCCGCGACAGCCTGACGGTCATCACCGGCCTGTCGGGATCGGGTAAGTCGTCGCTGGCGTTCGACACCATCTACGCCGAGGGCCAGCGCCGCTACGTCGAAAGCCTGTCGGCCTACGCGCGCCAGTTCCTGGAACTGA
>CAZDFF010000211.1:0-6324 GCA_964504425.1 uncultured Hyphomicrobiales bacterium | reverse complement strand
AAGTTCAGCATGCATTGTAACATCGTGACGCAGAACAATCCGTTGCTGATGGAGGTCTGCGGCGAGAACTGGGTCGAGATCAACCGCCTGGACGCCATGAAATACGGAATCCAGGACGGCCAAATGGTCGAGGTCGAATCTCCCAAGGACAAAATCACGATCAAGGCCAAGGTGGTCGAGGGACTGGTGCCCGGTTGCGTCAGTGTGCGGCACGGCCACGGCTTCGGCCATTGGGCGATGGGATCGACCGCCAAGGGCAAGGGTGCGCATTCCAACAACCTGATGGACATCCACACCAGTCCGATCACGGGCGCCAACTGCTATAACGAATGCAAGGTCCGGGTTCGCCCGGCGCCGATGGCGTAACGGCGGGGATCGGGGGCGAACATGCAACACGGGTTTTATTTCGACGCCGCGCGGTGCGTTAAGTGCCACGCCTGCGAGATCGCCTGCAAAACGTGGAACGAGGTCGATATCGGCCCGCGCTGGCGCGAGGTCGTGAAGGTCGAATCGGGTACCTACCCGAACGTCAAGGCAATGAATGTGTCGATGGCCTGCATGCATTGCGGCGACGCACCGTGCCGCAATGCCTGCCCGGTCGGGGCCATCACCAAAAGCACCGATGACGGCATCGTTCTGGTCGACCAGAACAAGTGCATCGGCTGCGGCTTCTGCGTCTGGGCCTGCCCCTTCAACGCGCCGCAACTGGCCTCGGTCAAAGGCAAAATGGAAAAGTGCACGTTCTGCGAAACGCCGGGCAAGGTCCGCCCGCACGGCATGCCGCGGGCGTGTGAGGAAATCTGCCCGACCGGCGCGATCATCACCGGTTCGATGGCGGAGCTCGGCAAGCTTAATCGCGAAAAGGCGGCGAAGCGCCTGGGCGGCGCCGGCATGCAGGGTTTCCCCGCCGTCGTCGTCGACGGCGCCATGAAGTACGGACCCGCCGAATAGGCCGGACGCTCCTCCCCCGGCCATCGCGGACCGCCCCCGCGACCGCGCCGCTCCCCAAGGGCGGCGCGGTACTTTTTCGGCGGTGAAATCGTTCGGCGCGGGGTTGACATACGACCAATAGTTCCATAACTATGGAAATATGGAAAAGACACAGGTCATCGCCGTATTGGCCGCCCTCGCCCAGGACACGCGCTTGGACATCATGCGCCTGCTGATCCGTCAGGGCCTCAAGGGCCTGCCGGCGGGCGCTATCGGCAAGAAGCTGCATCTGGCGCCAGCGACTCTGTCCTTCCATCTGAACGCATTGCGCCACGCCGGCCTGATTTCCAGCCGGCGCAAGGGCCGCTCGGTCGTCTACACCGGCGACTTTTCAGCCATGAATTCGGCGATGGCATACCTGCTCGACAATTGCTGTCGCGGCGATGTCGTCGAAGCGGCCGCGCCGCCCCGCGTGTTACGTACCCTGCGGAAGTCCGCCGCCTAAGTTTTTTTGTTTGTCACACTAAGGAGCCCATCCATGAAAGCCCTCAGCGTTTACGACCCGCCGCAATGCTGCTCAACCGGCGTTTGCGGTCCCGACCAAGACGACACCATGGCCCAGTTCGCCGCCGCACTTGATTGGCTGCGCGACCAGGGCGTTCAGGTCGACCGCTACAATCTCGGCCACCAGCCGGGCGCCTTCGTCCAGAATACCACGGTCAAGTCGACCATCGACAAGGACGGCATGGAGTGTCTGCCGATGATCATCGTCGACGGTCAGGTCGCCAAGAAAGGCGGCTATATGTCGCGGGACGAAATGGCTGCGACGCTCGGCATCGCCGCGAAGCCGGCAAATTGCGGATCGCCCGTGAAGGCGACCAAAAGCTGCTGCGGTTGAACGACAAGACGACGAAAGGCAGATTGATGCACGTTCTCGAAAACCCGACACCCAATCTTTTCTTCACCGGCAAGGGCGGGGTCGGCAAAACATCGATCTCCTGCGCCGTCGCCGTGCGCCTGGCCGACGCCGGAAAGAAGGTACTGCTGGTCAGTACCGATCCGGCATCGAACCTGGATGAGGTGTTCGGCCTCCGCCTTGGGGCCGCGCCGACCGCAATCCCGGGGGTCCCCGGCCTATCGGCGTTGAATGTGGACCCGGTCGAGGCCGCCGCGACCTACCGAGAAAAGGTCGTCGGCCCCTATCGCGGCGTGCTGCCGGACAGCGCCATCGCCAGCATGGAAGAACAGCTGGCGGGCGCCTGCACGGTCGAGATTGCCGCCTTCAACGAATTTGCCCGCCTGATCGGCGATTCCAACGCCGCCGTCGGGTTCGATCATATCGTGTTCGACACGGCGCCGACCGGCCACACGCTGCGCCTGTTGGCGCTGCCGTCGGCGTGGACCGGATTCATCGAGGATAACACCGCCGGAACCTCGTGCCTGGGCCCGTTGCAAGGCATGGTCGAACAGCGCAACCTTTACGCCGCTGCGGTCGCCGCACTGTCCGAGCCCAAGCGCACCACGCTCGTCCTGGTCAGCCGGCCGGAAAAATCCGCCCTCGAGGAAGCCGCGCGCACAAGCGCCGAACTTTCCGTGCTCGGGGTCGACAACCAGTGTCTGGTCGTCAACGGAATCTTCAAGGCCAGTGACGCGAAGGATTCCGTGGCGCGGGCAATGGAACGACGCGGCACCGAGGCCTTGGCGAATCTACCCGAGGCCCTAAAAAAGTTGCCGCGCACGGACATCCGTCTGAAGTCCGGCCAATTGATCGGCGTCGGCTCCTTACGCCTGTTGCTCGGCGACGGCGATCTGCCGCGCATCAAGCCGGCAACCCGTGGCGCCGCGGCGCTGCCGGGCGCCATCGACGATATCGTCGGCAAGCTGGCCGATGCCCCCAACGGTTTAATTATGACCATGGGTAAGGGCGGCGTCGGCAAAACCAGCGTCGCCGCCGCCATTGCGGTCGAACTGGCGCGGCGCGGCCGCCGGGTGCTGCTCACCACGACCGATCCCGCCGCCCACGTGGCGCAGGCGGTCGACGATATTCCTTCCGGTCTCGAGATCGGCCGCATCGATCCGGTCGCCGAGGTCGAACGCTATCGTGCCGAAGTAATGGCGACGACCGGTGCCAAATTGGACGACGCCGGCAAGGCGCTGCTGGAAGAGGATCTCAGCACGCCCTGCACCGAGGAAATCGCGATCTTCCAGGCGTTCGCCCGAACCGTAGACAAGGCTTCCGATCGCATTGTCGTGCTCGACACGGCGCCGACCGGCCACACCATTCTTTTGTTGGACGCCGCGCAGGCGTTCCATAAGGAAGTCAGCCGTCAGGCCAAATCGGTACCCGACGCGGTGCTGAATCTCCTACCCCGACTGCGCGACCCGGCGTTCACGCGCGTCATCCTCTGCACGCTGGCCGAGGCAACGCCGGTGCACGAAGCCGCCCAGCTGCAGAGCGACCTGCGCCGCGCCGGTATCGAACCGTTCGCCTGGGTCATTACCCAAAGTCTGGCGGCGGTTGCGGTGACGGACCCGATCCTGGTCGCCCGACGGGCACAGGAACAGGGCTACATCGAGGAAGTGGTGACCCAGCATGCCAAGCGCACGGCACTCGTGCCTTGGCGCATGCAGCCATTGAAGGCCGACGCCGCGATCCTACCGACCGGCACCGGCTGACCCGTTACGCCCATCCACCGAGCACGTCGGCCACCGTCTGTCCGATCTGCGACGGGTCGGGAATGATCGCGACGCCCGAGTCGCGTAGGATTTCCACCTTTTCGGCGGCGCTTTCGCCGAAAGCGGAAACGATGGCGCCCGCATGTCCCATGGTGCGCCCCTTGGGCGCGCTGAGTCCGGCAATGTAAGCCATGACCGGTTTGGTCATGTTCTCGCAAATGAAATTCGCGGCATCGCTTTCTTGCGGCCCGCCGATCTCGCCGATCATGACGACCGCTTCGGTCTCGGGATCCTGCTCGAACAATGCAAGGATGTCGACGAACGACGACCCGTTGATTGGGTCCCCGCCGATGCCGACGCTGGTCGAAACGCCGACGCCCCGTTCCTTCATCTGCGCCGCCGCCTCGTACCCGAGCGTACCCGACCGGCCAACGATGCCAACTGAACCTTTCCGGTAAATGTGATCCGGCATGATGCCGAGCAGCGCCTTGTCCGGCGATATGACGCCAGCGCAGTTCGGGCCGATCAGGCGCATCCGGCTTTCCTGCCGATAGCGGCGCATGTAGCGCTTCACGCGCATCATGTCCTGGGCCGGGATGCCGTCGGTAATGGCCACGCACAGTGCGATTCCGGCGTCCGCCGCTTCCATGATGGAATCGGCCGCGAACGGTGGCGGCACGAAAACGATGCTGGCGGTCGCGCCGGTCCGGACGACCGCGTCCTTCATGGTATCGAACACGGGCACGCCGCGAACCTGTTCGCCACCCCTGCCCGGCACCACGCCGCCCACGACGTTGGTGCCGTAGGCGATCATTTCGCCGGCATGGAACCCGCCCATCTTGCCGGTGATGCCTTGAACCAGAACCTTGGTCGTTCGATCGATCAGAATGCTCATGATTTCGATACCACCCGAAGATTATGCGACCATTTCCCTTGCGACGCCGCCACCGCGCGTTCGGCGGCTTCGGCAAGCGTGTCGGCGCCGATAATCGGCAGCCCGCTAGCATCCAGAATACGGCGTCCCTTTTCGACGTTCGAACCCGCCAGCCGGACCACGATCGGCACCTTCGGCGGATTGGCCCTGAGCGCCTGTACGACTCCCTCGGCGACCCAATCGCAACGGTTGATCCCGGCAAAGATGTTCACCAGGATCGCCGCAACATTCTTGTCGGACGTCACCAGCTTGAATGCCTTGGCCACCCGTTCGGGCGATGCGCCGCCACCGATGTCCAGGAAATTGGCGGGCTTTCCACCGGCCTTCGCGATCGTGTCCATGGTCGCCATCGCAAGCCCTGCGCCGTTGACGATGCACCCGATCTGCCCATCGAGCCCGACATAACTGAGGCCGCGATCGGCGGCCTGGGACTCACGCGGGTCCTCTTGCGATTTGTCGCGTAATTCGGCGATCTTCGGTCGCCGGAACAGCGCGTTTCCGTCGAACGTCATTTTGGCGTCGAGCGCGACGAGATTGCCCGACTTCGTGACAACGAGTGGATTGATTTCCACCATCGTTGCGTCCAGATCGCGGAACGCCCGATAGCATCCCTTAATTATTCTGACCGCTTCTTGAATCTGGCCGGGCGCGAGGCCGAGGCGGAAGGCGATTTCCCGGGCCTCGAAATCCTGCATGCCGACGGCAGGCTCGATCACGCTGCGAACGATGGTTTCCGGTCGAGATGCGGAAATCTCTTCGATCTCTATTCCCCCCGCCGCCGAGGCCACGACCATCACTCGCTCCGCCTTTCGATCGAGCACAAGTCCAAGATAAATCTCGCGTTCGATGTCGACCGCGCCTTCCACGTAAAGCCGGTTGACGACCTTGCCGACGGATCCGCTTTGCGGCGTGACTAGGCGCTTCCCCAGCAACCCGTTGGCGGCATCGAGAACCTCGTCCTCGCTGGCACAGACGCGAATTCCGCCCGCCTTGCCGCGCCCGCCGGCGTGGACCTGGGCCTTGACGACCCATCGGGTCCCGCCGATTTCGCGCGCCCGATGGACGGCCTGCTCCGGCCCGTAGGCAACTCCGCCGCGCGGCAAGGAAACGCCGAGCCCGGCGAGAATTTCTTTCGCCTGATATTCGTGAATGTTCATTTCTGGATGTTTCCAAGCCCATGAAAAATGAATTTCGAACGCGATGCCTTATCGCGGCAGCGTTTAATGAACTCTATTAAAAAGGCGTCGGAAACTCGGCGCCACACCCTTAATTCCGGTGAACGGTCATCCGTCGGACAAGAGCGGCCTATCCGATAGGCGACTGTAACGGCGGTGTGCCCCTACCCAAAATGGCGGTATCGCGCGCACCTCAACGCGTGAAATCTAATCGGTCGCCGAATGTCGCTTGCGGTTCGTCCGGGTCGGCGCATCGAAAGTACTGACCTTTCGCGCCAAGTCGGCAAGGAACGCGGCAAAACGCGTATCCCCGCTACGTTGATAGATGGCATAGAACCCGATAGGCGTGAGGGGTGGCGCGGTGTTGATGATCGTCAGTTCGCCGCGTTCCATTTCGCGCTGAAAAATGCCGGGCGGAAGCAAACTAATCCCAAGGCCTTGGAGCGTGAGGACCGTGACCACGCCCAAGCTGTTGCATACCTGCATGCGGCGCGGCTCCACTCCGTTCCTGCGGAACCAGTCGTCGACCATGTCGTAGAGGACGGAGTCTTGCGACAACGTGATCACGGGCCATGCGGCTAGATCCTTCGGATTCAATCGCCCCCGCGG
>CAZDFF010000210.1:0-6369 GCA_964504425.1 uncultured Hyphomicrobiales bacterium | reverse complement strand
CGCGCGCCGCCAGCCGGTCCAGGTTCGGCGTCTTGACGACGGTGTGCCCGTAGCAGCCGGTCATCGCGCGATTGTGCTGGTCCGACATGACGACGATCAGGTTCTGGGGCTTCACGGGCGGAATCCTTTTCTTGATTGCGGCGGAACGGAAAAAGGGGGGCGCGGACGGCAAGCCCGCGCCCCGTAGCAACGAAGGCTTATTTCTTGGCGATGTACTTGGCGTGGATAGCCTTGAACTCGGCCAGTTCGCCGCGGATCTGCTTTTCGAACGCGGCGCCGGAAATCCACACCGGCGCGAAGCCGTACTTCAGGGCGAAGGCCTTGAAGGTCTCGCTCTTGGCGGCCTTCTCGGCCAGCGCTTCCAGCTTCTTCACCACCGCGTCGGGCGTTCCCTTCGCCACGAACATGCCGCGCGTGATGCCGACCTCGACCGGGATGCCGATGGCCTTCAGGGTCTTCACCTTGCGCAGCGGCTCGTAGGTGATGCCGTCGAGCGGCAGGCCGGTGCCGATGATCTGGATCATGCCGGCCTTGGTTTCCGGCAGCATCACGGGCGCGTGCAGGATGCCGACGTCGACCTGGTTGCCGATCATCGCCTTCTTCAGGTCGGCGCCGCCGGAATAGGGGATGATGCGGAAGTCGGCCTTGGTGATGCCCTTGATGGCGGCGGCCATGATCATCTGCGCGCCGGCCGGGCCCGCGGTGCCGAGCGTCAGCTTGCCGGGGTTGGCCTTGGCCTTGGCCAGGAAATCCTCGAACGACGCGTAGCCGCGGTCCTTGTGCGCGGCGATCCAGGTCGGGCTGGTGAAGAAGCCGCCGACGTACTTGTAATCGTCGAGCGACACCGGCACCTCCTGGAAGGTCATGACGGCGGTCAAATCGGTGGTGCCGTTCATCAGCACGGTGTAGCCGTCGGTCTTGCCCTTGGCGACCGCGAGCGAGCCCTTGATGCCGCCGGCGCCGGCCAGGTTGTCGACCACGACCGACTGCTTGGACACTTCTTCCAATGCCTTGGCGATGCCGCGACCGATGTTGTCGGTGCCGCCGCCGGCCTTCCACGGCACGACCAGGTGGATGGTGGCGGACGGGTATTCGGCCGCCTGGACGCTTGTCGCCAGGCCGAGCGCGAGCGCCGCGCCGAGCGTGAGTTTCGATAGATGTTTCATGGTTCTCTCCCTTTTGCGGATTTTACGAACGTCGGTTTGCTTGCAATGCGATTACGCCGGTTCCTTGTGTTTGATGCCCTGGACGGTTTCCCACACGATCAGCGCCACGATGGCGCCGACCATGACGATGCGCGGCGCGGTGTCGACGAAGGTCGTCCAGTCGCCGGCCGACAGCGCCAGGCCGACCCGGGCGTTGTATTCGATGATCGGGCCCAGGATGACGCCCAGCACGGTGGTCACCACGGGGAAGCCCAGTTCCTCCATGACGAACCCGATCACCCCGAAGGCGACGGCGGCGTAGACCGGATAGATGTCGTTGGAAATGGCGAAGGCGCCGACGGAGGCCAGCACCAGAATGAACGGGAACAGCCAGGAACGGTCCTTGGTCAGCACGTAGACGAACCAGCGGATCGCGCCCCAGGCGATGAAGAACATGAATATGGTCGAGGTCAGCAGCCCGGCCAGGATGCCGTAGACCAGATCGCCGCTTTGCTGCATGAGGAGAACCCCCGGCTCGACCCCGTGCAGCACCATCGCGCCCAGCATCACCGCCGTCGAGCCGTCGCCGGGAATGCCCAGGGTCAGCATCGGCACCATGGTGCCGCCGGTGACCGCGTTGTTGGTGGCTTCGGGGGCGATGATGCCGTCCGGGTGGCCCTTGCCGAACCGGTCGCGGTCCTTCGATTTGTTGCGCACGGTGGCGTACGCGATCCAGGTCGCGCCTTCCGCGCCGACCCCCGGCACGGCGCCGACGCCGGTGCCGAACAGGCCGCCGATCGCGACCGTCTGCCAGTGCTTCCAGAATTCGCGCAGCTTGGGCAGCGCCATCATCACCTTGTCGGTGACCAGATGGCTTTTCTGGCCGATCAGCTTCATGTCGGACAGCACGACGGCGAACCCGAACAGCCCGATCAGCACGGCGGCGAACGGCACGCCCTCCGTCAGCGAAATGTTGCCGAAGGTGAAGCGCGGCGTCGCGGTCAAGGGGTCCAGCCCGACGGTGCCGACCAGCAGGCCCAGCACCACGCCGATCAGCCCGCGGAGCGTCGATCCGCGCACGAACGCCGACACCATCACCAGGCCCAGAATGCCGACCAGGGCGATGTCCGCGTTCGACGATTTCACCGCGATCTGCGCCAGCAACGGGATGCTGACGATGGCGATGACCCAACCGAACATGCCGCCGAAGGTGGAGGCCAGCGTGGCGTAGCCGAGCGCCAGCCCGGCCTTGCCCTGCTGCGCCATGGGATAGCCGTCCAACGCCGTGCAGGCGCTGGCCGGCGTGCCCGGCGTGCGCAGCAGGATGGCGGAAAACGATCCGCCCAGCTTGGTCCCGACGTAGACGCCGACCATGGTCAGCAGCGCCGGCAGGGGATCCAACGAATAGGTCAGCGGCAGCAGCACGATGATCGCCATCGGCGACGACAGCCCCGGCAGCGCGCCGACCAGGATGCCCAAGGCCGTGCCGCCGAACGTCAGCAGCAGGTTGACCGGTTGCAGCACACTGGCGAATCCGGCGAAAAGGTCCATCGGCATCGGTCGGGCTCCGGGCTCAGATCGGCAGGCTGAGGATGCGGATGAACAGCACGTCCAACGCGACCGCGCCGATCCCGGCCACCAGCAGGATCGGCAGCCAGCGCCGGTGCCCGTACAGCACGAACATGGCCGCCAGGAACACCGCCGTCAGCGGCAGGAACGGCACCTCCTTCAGCAGCGCCACGTAGGCGGTCAGCAGAATCAGCGTCCCGGCGATGCGCGCCCACACCTTGGGCGGGTGCGAGAACGCGGTCGTCTTCTTGCCCGGCCGGCGCAGGTTGTAAAGCGCCTTGCCCGCCAGCACCGCGGTCAGGACCATCAGGATGGCGCCGTACAGCAGCGGCAGGGTCGTGGCCGTCACCTCGCCGGCCTTGACGATGTTGGTGCTGGCCCGGCCGCTCATGGTGACCAGCACGAACGCGGCCAGCGCCGCGAGCACGGCGGCGACAATAAGATCCTGTCCGGCTTGCCGGTTCATGACGATCTCTCCCGTGGGCGGCCCCGTCTTGGCGCGGAGCGGTGTTGTAACTATATAGTTATATACTATATAGTTTCTTTCGGCGTCAACCGCGGCCGAACGATCGCGGGCGCCGGAAATCGGGGAGGAAGATCGGCCCGGCATGCTCGACCTGATCGAAAAATATCCGCTGCCGCCGTCCGCCGGGCCGAAATACCTGGCGGTGCGCGATCTTCTCATTCGCGCCATTTCCGACGGCCATTGGCGCCCCGGCGACCGGCTGCCGACCGAACAGGAATTCGCCGCGTCGCTGCCGTTCAGCCTCGGCACCGTGCAGCGCGCCTTCGCCAAGCTGGTCGAGGAAGGCATCGTCGTGCGCCGGCGCGGGCGCGGCAGCTTCGTCACACGCATGTCGCCGGAAATGCAGGAACCGTGGCACTGCCGCTTCCTCGACGGCGACGGCGAGCGGATGCTCGCCGTCTATCCGAAAATCGTCGGCCGCCGCCAGATCGCCCCCGACGCCGCGCTGCGCCGCACGCTGGCGCTCGACAAACGCGACGGCAAGGCGCTGCGCATCGACCGGGTCATCGGCATCGGCGGCGAATTCGAGGTGTTCAGCCGCTTCTATTGCAGCGCCCGGCAATTCCCCGGGCTGGCCGAACGGCGCGCGGCGGAATTGGAAACCGCCAACTTCAAGGCGATCCTGCTGAACGACTACGGCCTGCCGGTGGTCGATTTCAAACAATATCTCTCGACCGTGCCGTGCCCGGCCGACATCGCCCGGCGCATCGGGCTGAAGGCGGGCCGCGCGTGCACCCTGCTCGAAGCCGTCGCCTTCGCCGGCGGCGGCCGGCCGGTCTATTTCCAGGAACTGTTCATCCCGCCGACAGCCCATCGGCTCGTGGTCGAAACGCGCTACCGACCTCGCGGCAACGGCGCGGAACGATAGAGGGCGGCAACGGCGCGGAACGACAGAGCGCGGCAACGGCGCGGAACGATAGAGGGCGGCAACGGGAAAGGGTGAGGGGCTGGACTTCGCGGCGGCGGCTTCTTAAATGCATGGACGGGGGCGCGTCGCGCTTCCACGGCGCGGCGCCCGCGCACCGATTCCGGAAAGGACCGCGCCATGCCGATCAAGCCGCTGCAATTCGCCGCCATCGTCCTCGTCGCGCTCTACGCGGTGCCGGGCGGCGCGCACCTGATGGAACTGCCCAATAAAATCGCGCTCGACCGCGACGCCTATTTCACGGTGCAGCAAATCTATCGCGGTTGGGCGCTGTTCGGGATCGTGTCGATCGCCGGGCTGATCGCGACCTCGCTGCTGGCGCTCCGCAGCCGGTCGCAGCCCAAGGCCTACGCCTTCGCCGCCGCCGGCTTCGGCCTGCTGCTGCTCTCGCTGATTTCGTTCTTCGTGTTCGTGTTCCCGGCCAACCAGGCGACCCAGAACTGGACCGTCATGCCCGCCGATTGGGAAACGCTGCGCGCGCGGTGGGAATACGCCCACGCCGTGAACGCGACCGTCGTGTTCGCGGCGCTGATGGCCGTCACGGTCTCGGCGTTGGTGTGGCGGGAGGAGGGGTGATGGGGTGATTACAAAATCTTGTAATGCGCCTTATCTATCGATTCTAAAAATGCCGACATTTTACAATCGACCGTGTTGACTAAGTACACGCGCTTTTTTGCTCGCGTGAGTGCCACGAGAAATTGATAGATTTCGGCAGGTGTAGAATCCTTGTTAGCCGGAAACTTTTTCTCGTCAAATCCGACAAGAAAGACCACATCGGCGCCCAATCCTTTTGAACCAAGGATAGAGCATACTGTGACATCTATATTTCCCAGTGGCCGCGCGATGAAACTTCTCTTGAGCTTCAACTGATTCGTAAAAATATCGCGCTCAGTCATTTCCGAAGCGACGACGTCTTGTTTTAATTGTGACAAGGATTCGTCAGCGATTTTCTTGATCGTTGACGGCGGTTTATCAAGCACCTTCTTTAAGACGCTGGCATTCTTTAAATGACGCTTCACAAAGTCAGCCTGAAGCGTCGAACTGAGGGGCGCCGTTCCTTCCCAGTCGTCTTTAATCAATTTCGCTTTGTCAGCGTCAGGAAGGCTATTTGCGAGAATGCGCCAGGCCAGCTTTGAATCTGGACGCTTATTCAAAAATTTGTAGGCATCGATAGTCTCTTCTCTGAAGCGATACGCTTGGGGCTGGATGTCTACGTGATCGACATTCTTGAATCCATAGCCTCTCAGCTTGAAGGCAATATTGCGAAGTAGCGTGCGGCAACTCCTACCTTCGCCAATTACAAGCACGGATTTTACGCTTTGCGTAGCGAGGACATTTTCCAATTGAGATTTAATGAAGTGTGGGGCGCTGGTGGTATTTTTCGAAACCAAGATTTTTGGATTGGCGTCGCTATCAGTCTTCTTGCTGGGTAAGTAACAAAGGTATTCCTTTTTTATTCTTTCGCTGCCTGTAGTGTCGAGGTTGAAGTGTCCGACGACATCATGAAACGCTCTGATGATCGATTCAGTACACCTTGAGCAGAACCTCAAAGTATGGCTTTCGAAATCTAGATTTGCGGGCGCATGTTTTGCGCGGATAAATCGGGGAGAGGCACCTTTAAATTCATAAAGCGCTTGATCGTCATCGCCAACAATCAGGACTTTGCTTCGGGTTGCCAGCAAGTCAATGAATGCTGCTTCGTCTTCATTGAAGTCTTGGAATTCATCGACCAAAATTAGATCGAATTTCGGAATTTTTTCTGGAGTTTTTTTGCAGGTTTGTACCGCGTAATAGACAACGTCATCTTTTCCGACTGCTTTGTAGTATCGCGTTCTCTTCACGTAGTCGGGATCGCCAATGGCGCAAGACTTGCCGACAACGCTCAGATCAAATTCAATAATCTCTTTGATGTCTGGGTAATACTCTGAACCATCCCAATGTTCCAATACGAATGATCGCGCAAATCCATGAAGCGTCCTCGTCTCTGCAAGTCCCGCTAAATCATCAGCCAGTGAATCAGCAAGCTTTCCAATGAAAGTAAATGCGAGGAATCGGGTTTTTCCCTCGGATCGTGCTTTTTCAATTGCAGATTTGAAAAGGAAGCTTTTGCCTGTGCCGGGACCAGCAACTACAATTTTTCGGTCGTGAGTAGAGTTGACGATGGCGTTGACGTCATTTTTGCGCTCCTCTTCGTAGTTCATGCA
>CAZDFF010000209.1:0-6400 GCA_964504425.1 uncultured Hyphomicrobiales bacterium | reverse complement strand
GACGGGCGCATCAAGTGGGTCGAGGAACGCGGGCAGACCTGGTACGACGAGATAGGTACCCCGCTTCGCTCGGCCGGCACGGTCCAGGACATCACCGAACTCAAGTTGGGGGAAAGCGCCCTGGCCGTGGCGCGCGCCAACTTGACCGACGCGATCGAAAGCATCGATCATGCAATCCTGCTTTTCGATGGAACCGATCGCTTGATCGTGTTCAACCATCATTTCGTCGAGTACTTTCCCGTCCTCGCGAATTCGATCGTGGTCGGCGCCTCGTTCGCAGATTTGCTCCGAACGGCCTTCGACCGAAGCGCGATCGTCGTCTCGCCCGGACAGGACAAGGAAAGCCTGATCGAGGCGCGCCTCGCCAAGCATCGACACCCGGACGGCAAACCGCTCGACTGGCAGCTTGCCGACGGGCGTGTCTTGCGAGTCACCGAGTATCCCTCTCGGGAGGGGGGCGTGATCGTGATCTTGGTCGATGTAACCACCCAGTTTCAGATAGAGTACCAGCTACGCGAGGCCCAAAAAATGGAGGCGATCGGCAAGCTCACCGGCGGCCTCGCCCATGATTTCAACAACTATCTCGGCGTCGTCATCGGCAACCTCGAATTGCTCCGGATCGCCGGCACCGACGAAGCCGCCCGGTCGAAGTTCATCGACCGTGCCATGGCCGGATTGGAGCGCGCATCGGAATTGACCAAAAGTTTGCTCGCCTTCTCGCGACGGCAGCCTCTCAATCCTCAGCCCGTCCACGTCAACCGGCGTATTCAAGAAATCGTGAAGCTGTTGCGCCGGACCATCGGCGAGGACATCGAAATCGTCACCGATTTGGCGCCGGATCTCTGGCTCGTTGCCGTCGACGGTCCCCAATTGGACAGTTCGATCGTCAACTTGGCGAACAATGCCCGCGACGCCATGCCGCGGGGCGGAACGATCTCGATCGGATCTCGAAATATGCATTTCGACCGAGCCGATGCATCATCGAGACCGGGGGCGCTGGTCGGCGATTACGTGCTAATCAGCGTGTCGGATACTGGAGAAGGAATGTCGCCCGATGTTCTCGTGCACGCCTTCGAGCCTTTTTTCACGACCAAAGGGCCCGCACACGGCACGGGGCTCGGCCTGAGCATGGTATACGGATTCGTGAACCAATCGGGCGGCCACATTGCGATCCACAACGAGCCGGGCGGCTTGACGGTACGAATTTATCTTCCCCGCACCGGCACGAATGAAATGCGGGACACGCAGGAGCACGCCCCGGGTATATCAAAGACGGGAACCGAACTGATCCTGCTGGTCGAAGACAACGAGGACGTGCGGGAAACGGCCGCCGCGCAGTTGGCGTCCCTCGGCTATCGAGTCGTCGAGGCCGAGAACGGAGATGCCGCATTGGCAATTCTCGAACGGCGAGAAGCCCCCGTGACTCTTGTTTTCACGGATGTCGTCATGCCGGGATCGATGAACGGCTATGCCTTAGCTAAACTGGTGAGCGACCGCTGGCCAGGAATAAAGATACTTCTCACGTCGGGGTATATCGGCGACGTTTCCCGCGTCGATACCCAAGGCGGATCGCATTGGCCATTCTTGATTAAACCTTATCATCGGGACGCCCTTGCGAGGGCCATCCGGGAAATACTGGGATGATCGACCGGAACGATTTGGTGCCCCCGGGGAGAGTCGAACTCCCACATCCTTGCGGATAACAGATTTTGAGTCTGCCGCGTCTACCGGTTCCGCCACAGGGGCCTCAGGCGAGGGATATAGCCGCCTCGGCCCGTCCGGTCAACGCGCGCGCCACGGCCGGGGGATGGGGTTCGCCGCCGTATTCCGGGCAAAATCGCCGATTTTGACGAGGATCAATGCCCCGGCAACGCCCGGCGGCTACCCATCGGCCGTCGCGCGCGGATCGCCGCCGCAATGAAAAGGCCATGTTTATGAACGCTTCCCTGCCCGTCTTCGGAATCGAGGAATTCCTCGCCCATGCCGTCGCCATCGAGGCCGACGCCGTCGACCGTTACCGCACCCTTGCGGCGACCATGCGCGAGAAAGGCAACGAAGCCGCCGCCCGGCTGTTCGCCGAGTTGGAAAAAGCCGAAACGGAGCACCTGGTCGAAATCGAACGGCGGGCGGCCGAATTGGGCGTGCGCGACCTCGCCCCCGGCGAATTCCGCTGGCGCGGCGGCGGAAGCCCCGAGCGCTTTCCGCTCCACTGCGGACACGCCAAATTGTCGACGATCGATGCCCTGAAGCTCGTTCTCGCCGCCGAGAAAAGCGCCTTCGCGTTCTTCGAATCGGCGGCCATGTCGGCAAGCTCGGCGACGGTCAAGGCGGTGGCGCGCAAAATGGCCGCCGAGGAAGCAGGCCACGTCGCCATTATCGCCGAGCGGCTGGCCAAGGGTCTTGTCGCCAGCGGCTAACGCACCGGACCGTGGGTGCGATTCCATCCGGCCCGGCGCTTGACGGATGCCCCGCGAGCCGCCATCGTCGGCGCCGCCCGGGGCCGAAAGCAAACCGGCGCCCCGCCCGCCGAAAGAGGTTTCCCGCCCCGTGCTGCGCCGCCTTTACGATTGGACCATGGCGCTGGCCGAACGCCCGTACGCGATCTGGGCGCTGGCGGCGGTGTCGTTCATCGAAAGTTCGATCTTCCCGATCCCGCCCGACGTTCTGCTGATCCCCATGGTCCTGGCGATGCGGGAAAAGGCGTGGCGGATCGCCGCCGTCTGCACCGTGGCCTCGGTCGTCGGTGGACTCGCCGGATGGGGCATCGGCTACGGGCTTTACGAATCGATCGGCAAGCCGATCCTCGATTTCTACGGCTACGGCGCCAAGTTCGCCGAGTTCCAAGCCAGGTACAACGAATGGGGTGCCTGGATCGTCGCCTTCGCCGGGCTGACGCCGTTCCCCTACAAGGTCATCACCATCGCCAGCGGCGTGACCGGGCTCGACATCCCGACCTTCATGGTCGCGTCCGTGCTGTCCCGGGGCCTGCGCTTCTTCTTCGTCGCCTGGCTGCTGTGGCGCTACGGCGCGCCGATCCGCGCCTTCATCGAACGGAACCTTGGCATCCTGACGATCGTCTTTTTCGTCGGCCTGTTCGGCGGATTCCTGGCGATCAAGTTCCTTTGATCGGCTGCCGCTGGCATCCGGCGGCTCGAACGATTATAGGGATAGGGCCATGACCCTTCCCGGCCGGCAGACCCTGATCCCGCTTGCCATTCTCGGCGCCTGCGTCGGCGCGCTGGCGCTCGCTTATCTGGCGCAATACGGCTACGGGCTGGAACCTTGCCCGCTCTGCCTTTACCAACGCGTCCCCTACGCGGTCGGTTGCCTGATGGCAGCGGCGGCGCTTCTGTCGCCGATGACCGGCCTGCGCCTCGCCGCCGTCGCGATATCGGGCCTGGCGTTCGCCGTCGGCATGGCGATCGCCGTACATCATGTCGGCGTCGAGCAGCATTGGTGGGCGTCCGCCGCCGCCTGCGGCGGCCAGCTGACGATGCCGGAAACGCCGGCGCAGCTTCTGGCCGAACTGTCGCGCCCGCCGGTCACGGCCTGCGACGAACCGGCCTGGACCCTGTTCGGCGTGTCGATGGCGGGGTATAACGTGATTGCCTCGGGGGCGCTGGCGCTGTTCGCGTTCCTGGGCGCCTGGACGATGCGGGAAAAGGCCGAGAACCGACCGTGAGCGCGCACAAGCCGAAACGCAAGACGACCCGCCTGCCCGGCGACCCGACGTTGACGGAAGACGTCGAGCGCATGATCCGCGTCGACCACGCCGGCGAATATGGCGCGGTGCGAATCTACGCCGGACAATTGAGCGTGTTGGGCGACAAGGCTTCCGGCGGCGCCATCCGTCGCATGGCGGATCAAGAGGCGCGGCATCTCGCGACCTTCGACAAGTTGATCAACGAGCGGCGCGTGCGCCCGACGGCGTTGCTGCCGCTGTGGCACGTCGCCGGCTTCGCGCTCGGCGTCGGCACGGCGCTGCTGGGCGAAAAAGCAGCGATGGCCTGCACGGTCGCGGTCGAGGAAACCATCGACGAGCATTACGCCGGCCAGGTCGAACGCCTGGGCAAGGACGAACCGGAACTGGGCCGCACGTTCGAGGAATTCCGCCAGGAAGAACTGGAACACCGCGACACGGCGCTGGAAAAGGGCGCTGAGCAGGCGCCCGGCTACGAAGTACTGACCGGCGTCGTCAAGGCAGGCTCGCGCCTCGCCATCTGGCTGTCCGAGAAAATTTAAAGTCCCAAAAGCTTCAGCGACAGTTGCAGCAGCCGGCTGCCGGGCTTGCCCAGATCGTCGATCACGTTCAGGTGGTGACGGTCGGGGATCGCTTCCGCCGAAACCATCGTGCCCGCCTTGCCCCAGGCGACAGCCAATTCCTCGGTCTGGCGGCGGAACTCGGCGGTCTCAAGCGCGCCCCACACGGCGGCGACGGAAACCTTGGCGGGCGGCGGCGTCAGGATCGGGCTCCAGGCCTTGGCCTGGTCCGCCGTCATGCGCAGGTCCTGGTGCATGGACACGTGGCGCAGCGGTTCCAGGTCGTAGAGGCCGCTGACCAAGAGGCCGCTTCGAACCATACCGGCCGGCAAGGCGGCGTCGAATTTCGGCCAATCGGTCGCCAGCAACGCGGCGGCCAGGTGCCCGCCGGCGGAATGCCCGATGGCCTGGAAGCGGCCGCGGTCGACACCGAGGTCCGCCCCGTTGTTCCACAGCCACGCGGCGGCGCGACGCATTTCATCGACGATATCGCCGACGGTCACCTCGGGGCAGAGATCGTAATTGACGACGGCGACCGACGCGCCGGCCGCGACCAGGGCCTGCGCCTTGTCGGAAAAATCGCTTTTGTCGAGCGAGCGCCAATAGCCACCGTGAATCAGCATGACCAGCGGCGGGTTCTTGCCCTCGGCCGGAAAGAAGTCGAGGGTTTCCTTCGGGTTTTGGCCGAAGCGCAGATCGAGCCGGACCTTCGGCGATTTGGCGCGCGCGACCGCGCTCGCTTCCTTCCAACGCTGGAAGATCTGCGGGTGGTCGGGGATTGAGGCGCGGGCGTTGTACTGCTTTTCCAAGGCCTCGACGTCGTAATCGCGAAACACGTTCATGCCGTTTCCTTCCTCATCGTTTCCGCCCCTATCGCTTCCGATCCGACGCCAGGCCCTTGACCACGCCCCGGAGCGTGCGGACCTCCTGTTCGGTCAATCCCGCGCGGTGGAACATCTGGCGCAGGTTGCGCACCATGGTCGGGCGCTTTTCCTTGTTGCGCAAGAAGCCGCAGTTGTCGAGTTCGGATTCCAGATGCTCGAAGAATCCCAGCAGCTCTTCCTTGTTGGCGAGGCGCGTCTCCTTCGGCACGTTGACCGCCGACACCGATGCCTCGGCGCCCGCCATCAACCACTCGAACGAGACCATGAACACCGCCTGGGCGAGATTGAGCGAGCTGAACACCGGATTCAGCGGGGCGGTGACGATCGCGTCGGCCAACGCCACGTCGTCGTTGTGCAGGCCCTTCGATTCCTTGCCGAACAACACGCCCGCGCGCGCGCTATCGGAAAGCGCGCGGATTTCCCCGGCGCACTGGCGCGGCGTGACGACCCGCGCCGTCATGCTGCGCGGCCGCGCGGTCGCCGCATAAACGACGTGAAGATCGGCGATCGCCGCCGCCGTGGTGTCGAACAGGCGGGCTTTTTCCAATACCTCGTCGGCGCCGGAGCAGGCCGCCTTGGCCTTCTGGTTCGGCCAAGCCTCGCGCGGGCGGACGATGCGCATGTCGGTGAGGTAGCAGTTCAGCATGGCGCGCGCCGCCATGCCGATGTTTTCGCCCATCTGCGGTTCGATCAGGATCACGACCGGGCCGGGGCCGGAACCGGCATCCCTGCCTTTGTCCTCGGTCAGCGCCCGGGAGGCGTCCGTCCCGGCCATCGCGGCCTCAATGCAGGCGCGATTCGGCGCCGTCGCGCAGCAGCTTGTAGATCAAGCTGTCGTGCAGCGCGAGGTAGGACGCGTCGATGATGTTGGTGGAAACGCCGACGGTCGACCAGTTGTCGGCCTTATGGTCGGCGGATTCGATCATCACCCGGGTCACCGCGCGGGTGCCTTCGCGCGGCGTCAGGATGCGGACCTTGTAGTCGATCAGATTCAGGTCCTCGAGTTCCGGATAGATCGGCAGCAGGACCTTGCGCATGGCGGCGTCGAGCGCGTTCACCGGGCCATTGCCTTCGGCGACCGCCATCGAGACGGCGCCGCCGACGTCGAGCTTCACGGTGGCTTCCGACAGCGTGATCAGTTCGTTCTTGGCGTTCCAGCGCCGTTCGTCGATGACGCCGAAACTCTGGCAGCGGAATAATTCGGGCACGTTGCCCAGCGCTCGGCGCGCTAGCAATTCTAAACTGGCCTCGGCGCC
>CAZDFF010000208.1:0-6407 GCA_964504425.1 uncultured Hyphomicrobiales bacterium | reverse complement strand
CGCCACGTATCGGCGGGCGCGTCGCCATGGCAGGCGCTGCTGGCCGAGGCGACGTCCGCCACCCCTGCCGCCAAGACTATCGCAACGGCGTCGCGCGGCACCTGGCCGGCGATGGGTTTCGTTCCGGCCAAGTCGTCGACATCGGCGCAACAAACGGGCGCGCCAGCGGACGTCCCCGCCAAGGGCTGGACCCCGAACGTCGACAAGGGCGAAATCCGCCCGCCGTTCGTGCCGCCGAAGGCCGACACCATCGTCGCCGATGCCTCCGGTAAGATCCCGGTCGACGACGACGAGGCCGCGCTCGCCGCCACGGAAAAATCGGCCGAGAAAAAGACGGAAGAAGAGTTCAGCCTGTTCGGCAAAGACGGGCCGTCGTTCGGCGACATCGTCGACATCATCAATCCGTTCCAGCACATCCCGCTGCTGTCGAACATCTACCGCGACATGCTGGGCGACACGATTTCGCCGGCCGCGCGGATCGCCGGTTCGGCGCTGTTCTTCGGGCCGATCGGCGCCGCCTTCGCGGTCGCCAACGTCGCGCTGCAGGGCGCGACCGGCAAGGACGCGGGCGATCACATGGTCGCCTTCATGAAGGAACACGGGACCCCGGCCGAGACCGCCGTCGCCGATGCCGGCGCGGCGCGCAAGCCGGAAAAATCGCCGGGCAAATTGGACGCGAACGCGAAAACGATCCCGGAAGCGACGATGGAAACGGCGGCAGGCGCGACCCCGGCGCCGTCCGTGGTCGCGTCGCTGTTGCCGCCCGGCGCCACGCCGATCGAAGGGCGCAGCATCGAATTCAAGGCCGAGGCCCTGAGGCCGATCGGCTTCGCCGGGCCGGCCGCTGTGCCGACCGCGCCGTTCCAGCAGTTGATCCAGGACATCAAGGCGGGCGGCGCGCCGCTGTCGGCCGACGCCGACGCGAAAATCGTTGCCCCGTCGCCGAAAAAAGCCGCTGCCGCCTATGCCGCCTTGAAGGCCAATGCGACCGCGGCTTCTTCGCCCGCGGCCTTGCGACCGGGCGGCGCGGCGATCGCGCCGAAACCCGAGTCGCGCGCAACGACGGACACCGTCGCACCGGGCGCCACGGCCAACGGCGGCGGCTGGTTTACCGACGCCATGCTGTCGGCGCTGAAGAAGTACGATGCGACCGACAAGCCGGCCGCGACGCCGACGCCGAATGCCGCCATCGACGTCGAGGACTGATCGCCGCCTGACCGCACACGGCCGGGCGTGCTATAGCCTTCGTTCATGGAAATTCTGGTCGAGCCGTCGGGCTTCCTGACGTGGCAAACCCATCGGGTGCGCTGCGCGCTCGGCCGTGGCGGCGTCCGCATCGACAAGCGCGAAGGCGACGGCGCCACGCCCACGGGCGCGTTCCCGTTGCGCCGCCTGCTGTACCGCGCGGATCGTCTCGCGAGACCCGTCACCGGTCTTCCCGCCGAAGCGATCCGCGCCGACGACGGCTGGTGCGACGACCCGAAGGACCCCGCCTACAATCGCCCGGTCCGCCTGCCCTTCGCCGCGAGCCACGAAAAACTGTGGCGCGACGACGCGCTCTACGACCTGGTCGCGGTGATTGGCCACAACGACGACCCGCCGGTGCCGGGGCGCGGCAGCGCCATCTTCCTGCATGTCGCGAAGCCGGATTGGGGACCGACCGAAGGCTGCGTCGCGTTGGCGCGGGACGATCTGCTGCGCCTGCTCGCGGCCTGCGACGAAACCGCGTCTATTCGGATTCTGCCGCCTTAGGCCGCGTGCCGAAGATCGCGGTGCCGACGCGCACATGGGTGGCGCCGAACTGGATCGCGGTTTCGAAATCCGCCGTCATGCCCATGCTGAGGCCATGGATGCCGTTGCGCCTGGCGATCTCGCGCAGCAGCGCGAAATGCAGCGCCGGCTCTTCGTCGTGGGGTGGAATGCACATCAGCCCGGCGATCGAAAGCCCGTAGGCCTCGCGGCACTCTTTTATGAAGGCATCGGCGTCGAGCGGCAGGACGCCGGCTTTCTGTTCCTCCTCGCCGGTGTTGACCTCGACGAAGCATTCGATCTGGCGGCCCGCCGCCTGCATCTCGTCGGCGAGCGCCCGGGCGATCCGGGCGCGGTCCACGGTTTCGACCGCGTCGAACAGGGTCACCGCGCGCTTCGCCTTATTACGTTGCAAGGGGCCGATCAGGTGCACCCGGACGTCGGGGAACCGTTCGCGGATCGCCGGCCACTTGTCTTCGGTTTCCTGCACCCGGTTTTCGCCGAACACGCGTTGGCCGGCGGCGACGGCTTCGAGAATCGCGTCGGCGCCGAAGGTCTTGGACACGGCGACGAGTTCGACCGACGCCGGATCGCGGCCGGCGCTTTCGGCCGCCTTGCCGATGCGTTCCTTGACGCGCGCGAGGTTGGCGGCGATGGTGCCGCCGGCGTTCGGATTTGACATGCCGTTCGTCGTTTCCTTGGATCGCGTCGATGCGGGAACCGTTGGTGGCGAACCTAGAACATCGTGCCGGCAAAGGAAATCGTCCGCGTCTGGCGCTGATGACGGACGAAAACCGCCTGCCCGATCCGACGGCGGCGATCCGGGCGCTGCCGCCCGGCAGCCTCGTGATCCTGCGCCACTACGACGCCCCCGGCCGCGCCGCCCTTGCCCGCCGCCTGGCGATGCTTTGCAAATCCCGGCGCCTGCGATTTCTGGTCGCCGGCGATTGGCGCCTGGCGGCCAGGGTCGGCGCCGACGGCCTGCACCTGCCCGAAAACATGGCGAAAAAAGGCCCGGGCCCGTGGTCGCGCCGGCGCTGGATCGTCATCGCCGCCGCCCATTCCGGTCGCGCCCTGTTCCGGGCCGCCTGGGCCGGCGCCGGCGCGGCATTGCTGGCGCCGGTGTTCCCGACCGCGAGCCACCCAGGCCGCCCGGCCCTGGGCGCGGTGCGGTTCGCGGCCCTGGTCCGACGGTCGCCGATCCCGGTCTACGCCTTGGGTGGCATCGGCCCCGGCACGGCCAGGCGGCTGAAGGGCACCGGCGCGGCCGGCTTCGCGGGTATCGGCGGGATCGCCCGCCTGGGCCATCGGATCGTCGCCGAATCGCCTGAAACCCCCTGATTCCAAGGCCCCGGCGGCCATTGGGCGGCGCATGGCGGGTATGGTGCGGCCGGGTCGTATGGTATATGTAATGGCCGTTCGGCCCGAATGGGCCCTCGTGACAGGCGAACCATGACCGGAACCGGAACCCCGCGCGCGCTGCTTTTCGCCGTCCTGGCGGCGGCCAGCCTTGGCCTCGCTGCCTGCGGGGAAGCCAAGTACGAAGAACGCGTCAACCCGAACGAAATCAATCCCAACGATCCCAACCGGTCGACGGTGTTCGGCCCCGGCGGGATGGATAACCTGCTCAGCTCTCGCCGCGGCGGCGCCGACAGTTCGGGCATCGGCGTCAACTCGTTTCTGTGGCGCGCGTCGCTGGATACCGTGTCGTTCATGCCGATCAATTCGGCCGACGCCTTCGGCGGCGTGATCATCACCGACTGGTATATCTTCCCGGATTCGCCCGGCGAGCGGTTCAAGCTGAACGTCTACATTCTCGGCCGCGCGCTGCGCGCCGACGGCGTGCGTGTTTCCGCGTTCCGCCAGGCCCGCGAAGCCGACGGCTCATGGCGCGACGCCGCCGTCGAAAAGCAAGTCAACGCGAAGATCGAGGATTCGATCCTCACCAGGGCCCGCCAGCTGCGCCAAGAAACCCTGGCCAATCAATCCAAGTGACGGATTTCCGACCCGCGGGCCCGGCGGGCGCGCCGTTTCCGACATCTCCCAGACGCGCCTGAACCCCATGTCCCGATACAACGTCAAGGAAACCGAAGCCAAGTGGCAGGCGACCTGGGAGGAAAAGGGCGCGTTCGCCCCTTCGCCCGATCGCGCCCGCCCGAAGTACTACGTGCTCGAGATGTTTCCCTATCCGTCGGGCCGCATCCACATGGGCCACGTGCGCAACTACACGCTGGGCGACGTGGTCGCGCGCTACAAGCGGGCGCGCGGATTCAACGTGCTGCATCCGATGGGCTGGGACGCGTTCGGCCTGCCGGCCGAGAACGCGGCGATCGAGAACAAGGTCCATCCGGCGAAGTGGACGCGCGAGAACATCGCCGCCATGCGCCGCCAATTGAAGACGATGGGGCTGTCCTACGACTGGTCGCGCGAGATCGCGACCTGCGAGCCCGAATACTACAAGCACGAACAGGCGATGTTCCTCGATTTCCTCGAGGCCGGGCTGGTCTATCGCAAGGAATCGTGGGTCAACTGGGACCCGGTCGAAAACACCGTGCTGGCGAACGAGCAGGTGATCGACGGCAAGGGCTGGCGTTCGGGCGCGCCGGTCGAGCGGCGCCAGCTGTCGCAGTGGTTCCTGGCGATCACCCAATACGCCGACGATCTGCTCGACGCCTTGAAAACGCTGGAGCGCTGGCCCGAGCGCGTGCGCCTGATGCAGGAAAACTGGATCGGCCGGTCGGAAGGCGCGCGCGTGCACTTCGCGCTCGACGGCCGCGCCGACAAATTGGAAATCTACACGACCCGGCCCGACACCCTGTTCGGCGCGTCGTTCTGCGCGATCTCGGCCAACCATCCGCTGGCCCAGGAAATGGCCAAGGGCGACGACGATCTGCAAAAATTCATCGCCGAGTGCAACAAGACCGGCACCAGCGAGGCGGCGATCGAGACCGCCGAGAAGCTGGGTTACCGGACCGCCCTGAAGGCGCTGCATCCATTCGTGCCGGGCAGGACCCTGCCGGTGTTCGTCGCCAATTTCGTGCTGATGGAATACGGTACCGGCGCCATCTTCGGCTGCCCGGCGCACGACCAGCGCGATTTGGATTTCGCACGCAAGTACGAATTGCCGGTCATCCCCGTGATCCTTCCCGCCGAGTACGTCGCGAAAACCGACGCGGAGAAGAAGGCCGTTCTCGCCGCGCTGGCCGGGGCGACCGAGGCCTTCACCGGCGACGGCGTCGCCGTCAATTCCGATTTCCTCGACGGCCTTTCCGTCGTCGAGGCCAAGAAGGCCGCCATCGCCGAGCTGAAATTGTCGAACGCCGGCGAAGGCACGATCCAATACCGGCTGCGCGATTGGGGCGTATCGCGCCAGCGCTATTGGGGCTGTCCGATCCCGATCGTGCATTGCCAGGGCTGTGGCGCGGTGCCGGTGCCGAAGCAGGACCTGCCGGTGCGCCTGCCCGACGACGTGACCTTCGACAAGCCGGGCAATCCGCTGGAACACCACCCGACCTGGAAGAACGTCGCCTGCCCGAAATGCGGCAAGCCGGCGCGGCGCGAGACCGACACCTTCGACACCTTTTTCGAATCGTCCTGGTACTTCGCGCGCTTCTGCTCGCTACCCGACGACAAGGCGTTCGAGAAGGACGCGGTCGATTACTGGTTGCCGGTCGACCAGTATATCGGCGGCATCGAGCACGCGATCTTGCATCTGCTGTATTCGCGCTTCTTCACACGCGCCTTGAAGAAGTGCGGCTACCTTTCCGTCGACGAGCCGTTCGCCGGCCTTCTGACCCAGGGCATGGTCTGCCACGAAACCTATCGCGGACCGGACGGCAAATGGCTGTTCCCGTCCGACATCGCCCGCGACGCCGGCGGCAACGCGCGCCACGCCAAAACCGGCGAGCCGGTGACCGTCGGCCGATCCGAGAAAATGTCGAAATCGAAGAAGAACGTGGTCGACCCGGAAGCCATCATCGACGCCTACGGCGCCGACACCGCGCGGCTGTTCATGTTGTCCGACAGTCCGCCCGACCGCGACCTGGAATGGACCGAGGCCGGCGTCGAGGGCGCCTGGCGCTACGTCAACCGGCTGTGGCGCATGGTCGACGAGCCGCGCGTGCCGCTGGACGAAAGCCTCTCCCGGCCGGATGCTTTAAGCGACGCCGCGCTGAAGGCTCACCGCGCCGTTCACAAGACCATCGCCTGGGTGTCCGGCGATCTCGATTCCTTCCACTTCAATAAAGCCGTGGCCCGCATCCGCGAGCTGACCAACGCACTCGACGATCTCGATCTCGGCGCCGAGGACGCGCCGTGGGTCTGGCGCGAGGGCGTCGAGACCGCCGTCCGCCTGATCGGCCCCTTGATGCCCCACGTCGCCGAAGAGTTGTGGCAAAAGCTCGGCCATGCGACCCTCTTGGCCGAGGCGCCGTGGCCCGAGGCCGACCCGGCCCTGCTGGTCGACGAAAATGTTTCCTTGGCGGTTCAGGTCAACGGCAAGCTGCGCGGCACCGTGGATCTGCCGAAGGACAGCGAGACCAAGACCATCGAAGCTGCGGCGCTGGCGTTGGAAACCGTCATCAAGGCGATCGGCGACAAGCCGGTCCGGAAGGTCATCGTGGTACCGAACAGGATCGTCAATGTGGTGGTCTAGGCGG
>CAZDFF010000207.1:0-6426 GCA_964504425.1 uncultured Hyphomicrobiales bacterium | reverse complement strand
GCTCGCGATCGACAACCGCGACGGCGGCGAGGACGCCCAGGCGATGGTGAATATCTACAATTCGACACGCGGCGGGTTGCTGAACGAAGGCCGGGGCGGCACGTCCATCGCCACGCCGAGCACGTACCGGATCAATGTCACCGTCGACGACCGGAACAACGGAAAGCGAATCTGGCAGGGCTGGACCGTGGCCGACCTGGCGCACGGCGATCGCGAAACCCTGTCCAAGGCGATGGTGCCGGCGTTGATGGGGCATCTCGGCCTGACGGTGTCGCTCCAACCGTTCGACATCAAGTAACCGAAAGCCGGACAGCGTTCTTTCGGATGCCCATGAGCGACAACCTGGAAAAGGCCCTTCTTCCGGCCGGCATGCGCGACGTGCTCGCGCCCGACGCGGAATACGAGGCGTCCGTCGTCGAACGCCTGATGACGGCGTTCGCCCGGCACGGATACGAACGCGTCAAGCCGCCGCTCCTGGAATTCGAGGACGGACTGCTGGCCGGCAGCGGCCAAGCGATGGCGACGCAGACGTTTCGCCTGATGGATCCCGTGTCGCACCGCATGGTCGCGGTTCGTCCGGACATGACGTTGCAGGTCGCCCGCATCGCCGCGACGCGCCTGACGGACCGGGCACGCCCGTTGCGCCTCAGCTACGCCGGCCAGGTCCTGCGCGTGAAGGGAAGCCAGCTTCGTCCCTCGCGTCAGTTCGGACAGGTCGGCGCGGAATTGATCGGCTCGGCCGCATCCGCCGCCGACGCCGAGGTGATCCTGATGGCGGCGGAGGCGCTGGCCGAAATAGGAATTCCGAATTTGACGGTCGACCTGGGCATCCCGACCCTGGTTCCCGCCGTGCTGTCAAAGATCGCCATGAGCGCCGACGCGCACGCGCGCGTGCGCCAAGCCCTCGACCGCAAGGATGCCGCCGCGGTCGAGGCACTGGAAAGCTTGCTGGGCGGCACCGCCGCCGTGCTGGCTCGTCTGCTCGGCGCCGGCGGACCGGCGGCCGACGGACTGAAGGTCCTCTCGGCACTCGATCTCGGCGCCGCCGCGAAGGCGGAACGCGATGCCCTCGCCGAGGTCGCCGCCTTGGTTGGCGCCGGCGCCAAGGCGCTCGGGCTCGACAACCTGCGCCTCACGGTCGATCCGGTCGAAAACCGCGGCTTCGAATACCATACCGGCGTCACCTTCACCTTCTTCGCCGCAGGCGTACGGGGCGAACTCGGCAGCGGCGGTCGGTACAGGGCCGGCAACGGCGCGACCGACGGCGAACCCGCGACGGGCCTGACGCTTTTCATGGATACGATCATCGAGGTCGTGCCGCCGCCGGCCGCGCCCCGGCGCTTATTCCTGCCCGCGGGCACACCGCCCGAGCGGCGCCGGGAATTTCAGGAAGGCTGCTGGATCACGGTCTCCGGACTGGACAAGGACGAAGACACCATTGCCGCCGCCCGACGATTGGGCTGCGACCACGTGCTGATCGACGGCCGTATCGAAACGGTCACCGACGATCGGCGATAAGGGAGAATAGATAAGTATGGCCAATGTGGTTGTCGTCGGCTCGCAATGGGGCGATGAAGGAAAAGGCAAGATCGTCGACTGGCTGTCCGAGCGCGCGGACGTGGTGGTCCGCTTCCAAGGCGGCCACAATGCCGGTCATACGCTGGTCATCGACGGCGTCACGTTCAAGTTGAGCATGCTGCCGTCGGGCGTGGTCCGGAAAGGGCGCCTGTCGATCATCGGTAACGGCGTGGTCCTGGATCCGTGGGCGTTGCTGAACGAGATCGCGGCGATCGCCAAGCAAGGCGTCGAGGTCAATCCGACGAACCTGCTGATCGCCGATAACGCGCCCTTGATCCTGCCGCTGCACCGCAATCTGGATCAGGCGCGCGAAATCGCCGCGGGCGCCGGCAAGATCGGCACGACCGGCCGCGGCATCGGCCCGGCGTACGAAGACAAGGTCGCCAGGCGGGCGATCCGCGTCGGCGACCTTGCCGATCCCGACGTGTTGACCGGCAAGGTCGACACCATGCTGTTCCATCACAATGCGCTGTTGCGCGGCCTCGGCATGGCGGAAATCGAGCGCGACAAACTGATGGCCGAACTCGCGGACCTGGCGCCGAAACTCCTTCCCTACGCGGGGGCGGTGTGGGTGAAGCTCGACGAACTTCGTCGCGCCGGCCGACGCATCCTGTTCGAAGGCGCCCAAGGCACCATGCTCGACATCGATCACGGGACATATCCCTACGTCACGTCGTCGAACACGGTCGCGGCCCAGGCCGCCGTCGGATCCGGGCAAGGGCCGCGCGCCATCGGCTACGTGCTGGGCATCACCAAGGCCTACACGACCCGGGTCGGCAGCGGACCGTTCCCGACCGAATTGACCGACGACGTCGGCCGCCGGCTCGGCGAGCGCGGTCACGAATTCGGCACCGTCACCGGCCGCCCCCGCCGCTGCGGCTGGTTCGACGCCGCCCTGGTGCGCCAGTCGGTCAAGGTCAACGGCATCGACGGCATCGCGCTGACCAAGTTGGACGTGCTCGACGGCCTGAAGGAACTGAAGGTCTGCGTCGGGTACAGGATCGACGGCGAGCGAATCGACCACCTTCCCGCGTCGACCGTGCGCCAAGCCAAATTGGAACCGATCTACGAGACCATGGAGGGTTGGTCGGAAAGCACGCGTAGCGCGCGCACCTGGGCGGCGTTGCCGGCCACCGCCATCAAATACATTCGCCTGATCGAGGAAATCATCGAGGCCCCCGTGGCCCTTCTATCCACCAGTCCCGAACGCGAGGATACGATCCTGGTCCACGACCCGTTCGTCGACTGACGCGACGGGAAACGGACCCAGTTGGCATTTGTTTTGCGCGCCCCGGCCGACTAACATCGCGCACCGGGCGGCTATTATCCGGCCGTTCGATCCGCGAACGGCGGCGAAGGAGCGCAAGCGATGGCGGAAGCGGCAACGGCGCCCGGCCCGGCTCCCGTACCCGCGGCTCCCGGGCCAAGTCCCGAGCCGGCATCGCGCACCGTCGGTGGCGCCGTCCTGCTGCGCGACCGTTACCTGATCGATTCGGACTCCCCCCTGCCCCAACTCGATTCGCCGTCGGCGAAGGCGTTTTCGGTCGAGGACCGCCGCGACCCGACGCGCAAGCTTTTCGCCTTGATCTGCACCCCGGGTTTGCCGCCCAGGGCGGGCGTCATGGCGCTGCTGCGCGGATGCAACATCCGCGGCATCCTGCCGCTGGTCGAGTACGACGTCGTCGATTGGCCGCCGCTGGAACAACGGTGCATGGTCGTGGTCTATGAACGCCCACTGGGCGGCCGGGTCATGGACGCGATCGAATCGGGACAGGTCCGCATCAACGAATACGATCTGACCCGCAAGGTGATCGAACCGCTCGCCGCCGGCCTGTTGGGTCTTTCGGGAATGGCCATCGCGCATCGCGCCATTCGCCCGCCGAATCTATTCTTCTTCGACCAGGATCAGCAGAACGTCGTGCTGGGCGATTGCGTCACCGCCCCGCCCGGCTTCGACCAAGCCACCCTGTTCGAACCGATCGCGCGCGGCATGGCGTCGCCCGGCGGACGCGGCGCGGGCGACGTGCGCGACGACATCTATTCGCTGGGCGTGACGTTGGTGGTGGTGATGCTGGGGCAAAACCCGGTCGCGAAGCTGAGCGAAGACGACATGTTCGCCGCCAAGATCGAACACGGCACGTATGCGACCCTATGCGGCGGGACCCGCATCCCGCTGCCGCTTCTCGAGCCCTTGCGCGGCATGTTGTCGGACGACGCGCTGGAGCGATGGGGGCTGGAGCAACTGGATCTGTGGCTGAACGGCCGCCAGAGCACGCCGATCCAGCGAAAGCCGGCGATCCGCGCGCAAAATCCGTTCGTCTTCGCCGGGCGAAATCACGTCACGCCCCGAACGCTCGCGCGGTCGTTTTCCCAACATGTGGCCGAAGCCGCCAAGATCATTCGCGACGAAAGCCTTGAAACCTGGCTGAAGCGCAACGTCAACGACGCGGACATATTCGATCGCGTAAAGGCGATCGCGGACCAGGCCCGGGCCAATACGACAGGTCCGCTCGGCCAAGACGACTATATCGTGACGCGGACGGTGATGGCGCTCGATCCGCAGGGGCCGGTCCGCTATCGAGGGTTTTCGTTCCTCCCGGAAAGCTTCGGCACGGCCTTGGCGGTCGAACTGTTGAGGCGCGGGGACACCCAGGTGCCGGCCGAAATTTTGCAACGCGACCTCCCTACTTTATGGCTCAGTCACTTGGCCAATGCCGATCCGATCAACCTGCCGCTCAACAAGACCTTTTCGCAACTCAAGTCCTTCCTTCAGATCAACGATCCGGGCTACGGCATCGAACGCTGTCTTTACGAAATGAATCCGACGCTTCCCTGCCAAAGCCCGCTCGTCATCGGCGATTACGTGGTGCGGATCGACGAACTGCTGCCGGCGCTCGATCGCGCCGCCAACAAGGTCGACACGAAAAGCCGCCCGATCGACCGTCACATCACGGCTTTCATCGCCGCACGGTTCGATCAGGACATCGACCCGCATCTGCGCGCCTTGGCGTCGCCCAAGGTCGAAACCTCGCTCGTCGGCATGCTGAGCCTGCTGGCCTACTTGCAATGGAAGCTTCGGACGGAGGCGCTTTACGGCCTCGCGAGTTGGGTCGGCGGCTTGTTGGGGCCGGCAATCAACACCTACCACAGCCGCAATACCCGCCGCGATATCGAACGCGAGATTCCGCGGCTCGTGCGCCAAGGGAGCCTGCCCGAAATGTTCGACCTGATCGACAACGCCGAGAAGCGGCGAGTCGACCAGGACGGCTACGCGGCAGCGCGCGCCGAATTCACGGCCGCCGAGACCGAAATCCGCGACATCGAGGGCAACAGCCCGACCCGGATCGCCGCGGCCCAGCGCAAGGGCCAGCAGGCGGCCGCCATGACATCCCTGATTCTCGGCATGTTCGTGGTGACCATGATCCTTCTGCTCGGCGCCTGGTAGTAGATCGGACGAGGGACACGAGTCATGGCCAAGAAGGCAATCGCCCGCAGACCGCCGCCGCCGAGACCGCAAACGCCGCGCCAGCGCAAGGCGACGGCGACCCTTTGGGCCGGGCTGATCGGCGTTTTCCTGATCGCGATTTCGCTGCCGACGGTGATGATCCTGTTCTTCGGCATGATGCCGACCATCGTCGCCCTGATCATCGACCGGACCCAGCAGAAGTACGCCAGCATCTGCGTCGGCGCGATGAATTTTTGCGGCGTCTTCCCGTACTTGATGAAAGTATGGACCGGCACGCATTCGATCAACGCGGCGGCCGATATCCTGACCAACGTGTTCGCATTGGTGGTGATGTACGGCACCGCCGGCTTCGGATGGATGATCTTTTCGGGCGTGCCGCCCGTCATTCACGCCTTTCTGGCGGTCGTCGACCAGCGCCGCGTCGCGACGTTGCGGGCATCCCAGCGCAAGATCATCGAGGAATGGGGCGAAGCCGTCGCCAGACCGCAGGACGGCTCCTTGGTCGAAAAAGTCGATCCGGCCGCCGCGAAGGCACGGCGCTAGAGCTGCGATCCCTCTAGTGGGAGAGCCGGCGTTCCTGCGACGCGCTTTTGACGGATCGCTGCACTTTTTCGAACGCGCGAACCTCGATCTGGCGTACCCGTTCGCGCGAAATGCCATAGCGCTGGCTGAGATGTTGCAGCGTCGCCGGCGATTCCTTCAGGCGCCGCTCGGCAAGGATGTGACGCTCGCGTTCCGTTAGCGTTTTCAAGGCGCCCGCCAAAAGAACGCGACGGCTGTCGAGTTCCTGTGTTTGACCGAGGACCGTTTCCTGACTTTGTGCGCCCTCGACCAGCCAATCCTGCCATTCGCCGTCGCCGTCCTCGCGCAGCGGCGCGTTCAACGACTGGTCGGGACTGGACATGCGCCGGTTCATGGCGATGACGTCGGCTTCCGGCACGTTCAGGCGCCGCGCGATTTCGGCGGCGTGCTCCGGGTGGAGGTCGCCTTCCTCGATCGCCTGCATCTGCCCCTTGAGCTTGCGCAGGTTGAAGAACAGCTTCTTTTGCGATGCCGTGGTGCCCATTTTAACCAGCGACCAGGAATGCAGGATGTACTCCTGGATCGCGGCGCGGACCCACCACATCGCGTAGGTGGCGAAGCGGAATCCGCGCTCGGGGTCGAAGCGCCGCACCGCCTGCATCATGCCGACATTGCCTTCCGAGATCAGGTCTGCAACCGGCAGGCCGTACCCGCGATAACCCATGGCGATCTTGGCGACCAGACGCAGATGGCTGCCGACCAGGCGCTCGGCGGCGGCATCGTCGTCGTGGTCGCGATAGCGACGGGCGAGATCGCCTTCCTCTTCCGCGGTCAGCATCGGGTATTTGCGGATGGTCTGG
>CAZDFF010000206.1:0-6432 GCA_964504425.1 uncultured Hyphomicrobiales bacterium | reverse complement strand
TGAAGCAGACGCCGGTGGCGCAATCGTCGCCCATGTTGCCGAACACCATCGCCTGAACGCTGACCGCCGTGCCCCACTCGGCCGGAATGTCGTGCAGCCGCCGATAGGTGATCGCGCGCTGGTTCATCCAGCTACCGAACACGGCGCCGATGGCGCCCCACAGTTGCTGTTGCGGATCCTGCGGGAACGGCTTGCCCAGCACTTCCTCGACGCGCGCCTTGTAGGCGACGACGACGGCCTTCCAGTCCTCGGCCGTCATGTCGGTGTCGAAGGTGACGCCGCGGCGGTCCTTGTGCTCGTCGAGGATGTCCTCGAAGTTATGGTGCTCGACGCCCAACACGACGTCGCCGTACATCTGCATGAAGCGGCGATAGCTGTCGTAGGCGAAACGCTCGTCGCCGCTTTCCTTCGCCAATGCCAGCACGGTCTTGTCGTTGAGGCCGAGGTTGAGCACCGTGTCCATCATGCCCGGCATCGACGCGCGCGCGCCGGAACGGACCGACACCAATAACGGCTTGGTCGCGCTGCCGAACGTCAGGCCGAGCATCTTCTCGACCCGCTTCAGGGCCTTCTCGACGTCGGCCTTCAGCGTCTTCGGGTACTTCTTGTCGTTGGCGTAGAAATAGGTGCAGACCTCGGTGGTGATGGTGAAGCCCGGCGGCACCGGAATGCCCAGGTTGCTCATCTCGGCCAGGTTCGCGCCCTTGCCGCCGAGCAGGTTCTTCATCGTCGCGCGGCCTTCCGCCTTGCCGTCGCCGAAGCCGTAGACCCATTTCGCCATCGTCGAATACCCTTACTCTATTGACCGTTTCAACCTTCGATGCGGGAGAAATCCGCGACGCCGCCCAAGGCGGCGCGGATGCGTGCGAGCAGATTCAGTCGATTGGCGCGCAGCGCCGGATCGTCCGCGTTGACCGTCACCTTGTCGAAAAAGGCGTCGACCGGCGCGCGCAGGCGGCTGAGCGCCGACATCGCGCCGGCGAAATCTTCCTGTTCCAGCGACGCATGGATCGCGGCCTCGGCGACGGCAAGCCCGTCGGCCAGCGCTTTTTCCTCGGACTGCGACAGCTTGGCCGGATCGACGCCACCGTCGTAGGCCTTGGCGTCCTTCTTTTCCTCGATCTTCAGAATGTTCGCTGCGCGGCGGAAAGCGACCAGCAGGTTGGCGCCGTCGTCGGTGGCGAGGAATTTGCCCAATGCATCGACACGGGCGAGCAGCCGCACCAGATCGTCCTCGCCGCCCAACGCGAACACCGCGTCGATCAGGTCGTGACGCACGCCCTTGTCCTTCAACGCGACCTTTAGGCGGTCGGCGAAGAACGCCATCAATTCCTTGCCGTCGGACGAGGCGTTGTGTCCCATCGCCGCGTCGATGAAGACCGACGACAGCGGCACACGCAGCTTGTTTTCGACGATCAGACGGATGACACCCAATGCCGCGCGTCGCAGCGCGAACGGATCTTTGGAACCCGTGGGTTTTTCGTCGATGGCGAAGAAGCCCGTCAACGTGTCTATCTTGTCGGCCAAGGCGACCGCGACGCTGACCGGCGCGGTCGGGCAGGAATCCGTCGGGCCGACCGGCGAATAATGATCGGCGATGGCCATGGCGACCTCGATGGGTTCCCCATCCTGAATCGCGTAGTAGTTGCCCATGGTGCCTTGAAGCTCGGGGAACTCGCCGACCATGCCGGTGGTCAGGTCGGCCTTGCACAGCGACGCGGCGCGCGCGACCGAGGCCTTGTCGGCGCCCGAGATATATTGCGCCAGGTCGACGGCCAGCTTGCGGATGCGTTGGGCGCGCTCGAAATCGGTGCCCAGCTTGGCGTGGAACACCCGGTCCTTCAGCGCCGCGACGCGGGTTTCGAGCTTTTTCTTGCGGTCCTGGTCCCAGAAGAACTGGGCGTCCGACAGGCGCGCGCGCAGGACCCGTTCGTTGCCGGCAACGACCGTTTTGCCGCCGTCCGTCGTTTCCATATTGGCAACGACGATGAAACGGGGCGCGATATTCCCGTCGGCGTCGTCGAGGCGGAAATATTTCTGATGCTGGCGCATGGAAACCGTCAACACCTCGGGCGGCAGGTCCATGAACGCCTTGTCGATGGACCCCATCAGGACCACCGGCCATTCGACCAGCCCGGCGACCTCGTTCAGCAGTCCCTCGTCCATGGCGAACGCCAGGCCGTGGGCCTGGGCCAATGCGGTCGCGTCGCGTTCGATGATGGCGCGGCGCTCGGCGGCGTCCAGCACCACCTTCGCCTTCGTCAACTGCTTCTTGTAGTCAGCGAAGTCTTTCACCGCGAACGGCTCCGGCGCCAGGAAACGGTGGCCGACGGTCGAACTACCGAACGTCACGGACGCGCCGCCCAAGTCCAACTTTCCGTCGATGGTCTTTCCATCGAACACGCACAGAACGGAATGCAGCGGCCGCACATAAGTAAATGTATTTCGCGCCCAGCGCATGGATTTCGGCCATGAAATTCCGCGAATCCAATCCGGCGCACGTTCCGCCAGCACCGCCGCCGTCGTCCGGCCCTTCTGGCGCACGACCGTGAACCAGAACTCGCCCTTCTCGGTCTTGCGCTTTTCACATTGATCCAGCGTCACGCCGTTGGCGCGCAGGAAGCCCTGCACCGCCTGTTCCGGCGCGTCGATACGGGGGCCGCGCTTTTCCTCTTCCACGTCCGACTGCTGGGTCGGCAGGCCGACGACAACCAGCGCCAGCCTTCGCGGCGTCACGTAGATTTCGATCCGGTCGAACGCCAATCCCGCCGCCTTGAGCCCGTCGCCGGCGACGCGCTTCAGGTCGTCGGCCGCGCGCGCCTGCATGCGGGCGGGAATTTCCTCGGACAGCAGTTCGAGAAGCAGTTCGGCCATGGTCAGGCCCCGCCCGGACGCGGCTTCAGCCACGCCTCGCAGCAGCCCTTGGCGAGCGCGCGGACGCGGCCGATGTAGGCGGCCCGTTCGGTCACGCCGATGACGCCGCGCGCGTCCAGCAGATTGAACCGGTGGCTGGCCTTGATGCACTGGTCGTAGGCCGGCAGCGCAAGCCCCTCGGCCAGGAGCGCGTTGCATTCCTTTTCGGCGTCGGCGAAGTGGCGGATCAGCATGTCGGTGTCGGCGCGTTCGAAATTGTGCGCGGAATATTCTTTCTCGGCGCGCAGGAACACGTCGCCGTATTTCACGCCCCGGCCGTTGTAGTCGAGGTCGTAGACGTTCTCGACGCCCTGGATGTACATGGCGAGCCGTTCCAGCCCATACGTGAGCTCCGCCGACACCACCTCGCATTCGATGCCGCCGACCTGCTGGAAATAGGTGAACTGGGTCACCTCCATGCCGTCGCACCAGACTTCCCAGCCGAGCCCCCAGGCGCCGAGTGTCGGGCTTTCCCAGTCGTCCTCGACGAAGCGGATGTCGTGGACGTTCGGATCGATGCCGAGCGCGCCGAGGCTTTTCAGGTAGCGGTCCTGAATGTCGGCCGGCGACGGCTTCATGATGACCTGGAACTGATAATAATGTTGCAGCCGGTTCGGATTTTCGCCGTAGCGCCCGTCGGATGGCCGGCGCGAGGGCTGCACGTAGGCGGCGTTCCAGGAATCGGGCCCGAGCGCGCGCAACGTCGTCGCCGGATGGAACGTGCCGGCGCCGACTTCCATGTCGTAGGGTTGCAGGATCACGCAGCCCTGGTCCGCCCAGAACGCCTGGAGCGTCAGAATCAAGGATTGGAAGCTCGGCTTGACGGTGGGCTTGCCGGTCTTGGAGGCCATCGCACCGACACTCTCTATCGATTCAGGCAGGCGGCGGGAATGCTGCGGTGCGGCAGACCATAATCGCGGGATATCGGCCGGTCAAGGCGGCGAAGGCCGATCTTAGCCGGGGTACGGGCAATCGACGCGACCGCAGGCGGCGGCGCCGCGTTGCGGCACGAAGGCGCCGCAGGCCCGGCATTCGACCATGTCCTCGACCTCCGCCGGGGCCGACTTTTCTCGCGGGCGGGTCGCTTCGTGGCGATGGACCTTGACCCGGTCGCGCGCCGCCATCTGGCGCTCCTGCATGCGCTGGACGTATTTGAATCCGTACCACACCGCGACGACGATAAAGAGCGTGAGCAGGACTTTGGTGAGACTGATGCCGAACATGGGGTCTTGTAGATCATCCCCGCCGCTTCCGGTCAACCGGCTCAGACCCTCAACATTTCGGCATGGCGCAGGATCGCCTCGGCCGCGTCCGTGTAGCCGCCGCCTTCGCCGTGCAGGACCAACCCCGGCAGAATCCCGAGGCCGCGATGCCCGCCCAGGCGGGCGCGAACGACGATCCGCTTGGCCGGCTTGCCCGCAGCGGTCGGCAGCAGCGGCAGGACGGCGACGTCCGCGTCGGCCAGCAGGGCGGTCAGTTCCTCTTGCCGGTCGGCGCGATGGATCGCGGTTATCGTCCCCCCGAGTTTCGCCATCGCCCGGCAGAAGGCGATCCAGGCTGCAAGATCGGCCGCACCTTCCACGGTCGCGCGCCTTTTGGCGGCCGACGGCGAGGCGGTGCCCCGGCCCGGCGCGGCGAACGGCGGATTGGTCATGACGCGGTCGAACAGGCCCGGCACCAATTCGAGCGGCGGCGCCGCGATATCGCCGACCACGAACCGGACCCGGTCCTGGACGCCGTTCAAGCGCGCGTTTTCGACGGCGAGCGCGACCGTCGCCGCGTCGACATCGACGCCGACCGCGCGCACGCCGGGCACGCGCGCGGCAAGACATAATGTCGCGGCGCCGACGCCGCAGCCGACGTCCAACACGAGGTCGCCCGTGTCCGCCGGCACGGCGGCGGCCAGCAGCACCGGATCGATCGCCACCCGGTAGCCGTCGACCGGCTGGCGCAAGAGCACGCGGCCGCCGAGGATTCGGTCTTCGGTAAGCTCTCCGGTCATTCCACAGTGCCGGCGCGGAAGGCGTCGGCGGCTTCCAGCACGCGTTTTGCCCGTATGAGACAGGCCTCGTCGACCATGACGCGTCGCGGAATCGCGGCGATGCTGCCTTCCAGGATGCTGGTATGGACGTCGAGCACGACGGCGCCGATGTTTTCGGCCTCGAGCGCCGCCATCAGCCACGACAGCAGGACCGGATCGTTGGTGCGCACCAGTTCGACCATGCGACGATAATTCCCCCGCTTTCGGGCCGCGCGGGCTTGACCGCGCCCGAGCCCGGTTCCTATGCTTGTGTCCGAACGTCGGCACGTCAAGCGTGGGAGGGCAAACGCCCGTGGGGATCGTCGTCAACCTGGACGGTGAGCGCGACAGGAAACCGGGGCTGGACGGCCTGACGGCCCTGGTCGCCGACGACCTCAAGGCCGTCAACGTGCTGATCGTCCAGCGCATGCAGAGCCCGGTCGCCATGATTCCGCAACTGGCGGGGCATATCGTCGCCGCCGGCGGCAAGCGCCTGCGCCCGATGCTGACCCTGGCGGCGTCGCGCATGTGCGGCTACGAGGGCGAGCGACACCTGGGCCTCGCCACCTGCGTCGAATTCATCCACACCGCGACCCTGCTGCACGACGACGTGGTCGACGACAGCGACCTTCGGCGCGGCCTGGCCTCGGCCAACGTGGTCTGGGGCAACAAGGCCAGCGTGCTGGTCGGCGATTTCCTGTTCAGCCGGTCGTTCGAACTGATGGTCGAGGACGGGTCGGTTCAGGTGCTGGGCATCCTGTCGCACGCGTCCGCCGTCATCGCCCAGGGCGAGGTGATGCAGCTGATCACCGCCAACGACACGGAAACCGGCGAGTCGGCGTACCTGGACGTGATCAAGGCGAAGACGGCGCAGCTTTTCGCCGCCGCCTGCCGCATCGGCGCCGTGGTGGCGGAACGCCCCCGGGTCGAGGAAGAAGCACTCGAGACCTTCGGCATGAACCTCGGTATCGCGTTCCAGCTGATCGACGACGTGCTCGACTATTCCGCCAAGCAGGCGACGCTGGGCAAGTCCATCGGCGACGATTTCAAGGAAGGCAAGATCACGCTGCCGGTGATCCTGGCGTTCCGCCGCGGCGACGAGACCGAACGCACCTTCTGGCGGCGCACGCTCGAGGACCTGGAACAAACCGACCGCGACCTCAGCCACGCCATCGAACTGATGACCCGCCATCACGCGCTCGCCGATACGGTCGAACGCGCGCGTCATTACGGCGCCATCGCCCGGGACGCGCTCGGCATCTTCCCGGAAGGGCCGGAAAAAGCTGCGCTCCTGGACATGATCGACTTCTGCATCGAACGCGCCTATTGAAAATACGGGCAAATCGGCCCCGGCGCGGCGCTTGCCCCACCCCGAGCGGGAGGCTATAACCCTTGCCCTGCGACCGGCCGAAAGGCTCAGGCCGCATCCCGAGAGACGGTCGGCCGGAGTGTAGCTCAGCCTGGTAGAGCACTACGTTCGGGACGTAGGGGCCGGAGGT
>CAZDFF010000205.1:2160-6464 GCA_964504425.1 uncultured Hyphomicrobiales bacterium | reverse complement strand
GGGGCTGCGACGTGATCGGCATGACCAACATGCCGGAAGCCAAGCTCGCCCGCGAGGCCGAGATGTGCTACGCGACCGTCGCCATGGTCACCGATTACGACTGCTGGCACCCGGATCACGACCACGTCACGGTCGACGCCATCATCAAGATTCTTTTGGACAACGCCGACAAGGGCCGCGCGCTGGTGAAAAAGACCGCGCCGAAGCTCTCGGGTCGCACGGGCTCGTGCCCGTTCGGCTGCCACACGGCGCTGGAAACCGCGATCATCACCGCGCCCGACAAGCGCGATCCCGATCTGGTGCGGAAGCTCGACGCCGTCGCCGGCCGCGTGCTGAACCGCTGAGGGCCGGGCGATGAAAGTCGACGGCAAGCCCTACCGCTCCATCTGGCTCGACGACGACGGCTGGGCCGCGCGCATCGTCGACCAGACCAAGCTGCCGCACGCGTTCGAGACCGTGCGCCTGGAAACGCTCGACGACGCCGCCCGCGCCATCAAGGACATGTGGGTGCGCGGCGCGCCGCTGATCGGCGCCACCGCCGCCTACGGCATGTGCCTGGCCATGCGCCGGGACGCCTCCGACGCCGGGCTGAAGGCCGGTTACGAACGGTTGCTGGCGACCCGGCCGACGGCGGTCAACCTGCGCTGGGCCTTGGACGAAATGATCGCGGTGCTGGGCCAGACCCCGTCGGATCGCCGGGTGCAGGCCGCCTATCGCCGCGCCGCCGAAATCTGCGACGAGGACGTGGCGATCAATTCCGCCATCGGCGATCACGGCCTGAAGGTCTTCCAAGACGTTTGGGTGAAGAAGAAAACCAAGGACCGGCTCAACGTGCTGACCCATTGCAACGCCGGCTGGCTCGCCACCGTCGATTGGGGCACGGCGTTGGCGCCGATCTACAAGGCCCACGATGCCGGGATTCCGGTTCACGTCTGGGTCGACGAAACCCGGCCGCGCAACCAGGGCGCCAGCCTGACCGCCTGGGAACTCGGCCGCCACGGGGTGCCGCACAAGGTGATCGTGGATAACGCCGGCGGCCACGTCATGCAGCACGGACAGGTCGACCTTTGCATCGTCGGCACCGACCGCACCACCTCGACCGGCGACGTTTGCAACAAGATCGGGACCTACCTGAAGGCCTTGGCGGCATATGACAACGGCGTGCCGTTCTACGTCGGCCTGCCCAGCCCGACCATCGACTGGACGGTCAGGGACGGGATCGAGGAAATCCCGATCGAGGAACGCGACGGCTGCGAGGTCACGCGCATGACCGGGCGGATGGACGACGGCCAAGTGGTTTCCGTTTCCATCGTCCCGGAAGGCAGCCAGGCCGCCAACTTCGCCTTCGACGTGACTCCCGCGCGCCTCGTCACCGGGCTGATCACCGAACGCGGCACCTGCCCGGCGACCGAAGCGGGCCTGAAGGCGCTGTTTCCGGAGAAGGCGCGGGGGTAGGGCGCCGAGTTTAGTCGACCGATTCGAATTCCGGCAACGCCGCCGCCTTTCGGTCGAAGGTGGCGGTGACGGAACAACCTTGCGCGCGGTTGCAACGGCCGATCAGGGCGTCAGCGAAGTCCGCGCCGCCGTCCCGATAGGCCGACAGCGCGTAACGCACGGCCTCGTCGTCTTCGACCAGCAGCTCTTCCGTGCGTAGGATGCGGTCAACCGCGTCCGCGATCTCGGCGCGGGAATATTCGTAAACGGACTCCAATACCCATACGAGTTCGCACAGCACGACCCGATTGACGAAACACGGCGTTTCGCGCGTGCATTGCCGACGCATGTAGGCCCCGGCCGCCGGTCCCTGAACCTTATCGTCCTGGACGAGCGTCCGAACCAAGACGTTGGTGTCGAGTCCTTTCATCGGCGCGCGGCGCGCTTGCGGATGGCGCGATCCATGTCCTCGAGCGATGCCGCGCGCTTCGGCGCGGGCAGGCAGCCGATCAGGTCGGCGACATGAAGCGTCGCCGGGACCATCGATGCGGTGCCGTCGTCGCGGGCGACGAATTCGATCCGGTCGCCGGCCTTGAGGCCAAGATGATCGCGCACCCGCTTCGGGATCGTCGTTTGACCCTTGGATGTCACGGTGGAGTAAGCCATCGCGATTTCCTTACCTAATATCTATTTCCTTACTTTATAGCATGGAAAATCGGCCGGGCAAAGCCTCGGCCGAAGCGAGGCTTGGAAGGGGGGCGCCGGGGCTTTATATCTTCCCGGCCGCAACGACTTTTCCGAGGACTCCCGCCCATGAAGAACCTGTGGTCCGACCGCGATGCCGAAGCCGCCGTCAAGCGCTGGAAGGGGCCCGCGTGCAACCGCGACCTGGCGCTGCGCGTCTACACCACCCGGCTTCTCGGCGGCGAGCCGCGCCTGGTGCTGCACGGCGGCGGCAACACCTCGGTCAAGACGCGCATGCCCGACGCGATGAGCAAGGACGTCGACGTGCTGTGCGTCAAGGGCTCGGGCTGGGACATGGGCGCGATCGAGCCGCCGGGCCTGCCCGCCGTGCGCCTGGACCCGATCCGCGACCTGATCCAGTTGAAGGCGCTGTCCGACGAGGACATGGTCAACGTCCAGCGCTGCAACCTTCTCGACAGCAAATCGCCCAATCCGTCGGTCGAGACGCTGCTGCACGCGTTCCTGCCGCACAGGTTCATCGACCACACCCACGCCAACGCCGTGCTCGCGCTCACCGACCAGCCGGACGCTGCCGCGCTTTGCCGCGAAATCTACGGCGATAGGGTCGGCTACGTGCCCTACATCATGCCGGGCTTCGCGCTGGCCAAGAAGGCGGCCGAGGTCTACGGCAAGAACCCCAACGTCGAGGGCCTGGTGCTCTTGAAGCACGGCATCTTCTCGTTCGGCGACACGGCCAGGGAAGCCTACGACCGGATGATCGAGCTGGTCTCGCTGGCCGAGGCCCGCATCGCCAAGGGCAAGAAGAAAGTGTTTCAGGCGCGCGCCCTGCCGAAAAAGGTCGCGGGCGCGGCCGACGTGGCGCCGATCCTGCGCGGGCTCGTTTCCATTCCGCTCGATCCCGCGGTCCACGAGTTCAAGAAATTCGTGCTCGATTTCCGCGCCGGCCCGGCGATCCTGGAATTCGTCAACGGCAAGGACATCGGCCGTTACGCCGTGCAGGGCACGGCGACCCCCGATCACGTCATCCGCACCAAGCAAAAGCCGCTGATCGTGCCGGCGCCGGAAGCGGGAAAGATCGACGCCTTCAAGGCGGGCGCGAAAAAGGCGCTCGACGCCTACATCGCGGACTATAAAAAATACTTCGAGCGCAACAACGCCAAGCAGACGGTGGCGGGCAAGAAGAAGCCGCTGGATCCGATGCCGCGCGTGATCCTGGTGCCCGGCCTCGGTATTTTCGGGGTCGGCGAAAGCCGCAAAGCCGCCCGCATCGCCTCCGATCTCGCCGAAACCAACGTCGAGGTGATCGCGAACGCCGAACGCATCGGCCGCTACAAGGTGATCTCGGAACCGGACGTGTTCGACATCGAACACTGGTCGCTGGAACAGGCGAAGCTCGGCAAGGCCGCCGAAAAACCGCTGGCGCGTCAGGTCGTCGTCGTCACCGGCGGCGGCTCGGGCATCGGCCGGGCGACGGCGCTGGCGTTCGCCGCCCAGGGCGCGGAAGTCGCGGTGCTGGATCGCGACGAACGCTTGGCCCGGGAAACCGCGGCCAAGGCGAAGGGCTTGGGGCTCGCCTGCGACGTGACGGACGCCAAGGCCATCCAAAAGGCGTTCGATACGGTCGCGGCCACCTTCGGCGGCGTCGATATCGTGATCTCCAACGCCGGCGCCGCCTGGCAGGGCCGCATCGGCGAGGTTGCCGACGCGACGCTGCGCCAAAGCTTCGAATTGAATTTCTTTTCCCACCAAGCGGTGGCGCAAGCCGCCGTGCGGATCATGACGGCTCAGGGCATGGGCGGCTGCCTCTTGTTCAACACCTCGAAGCAGGCGATCAATCCCGGCAAGAACTTCGGGCCTTACGGGTTACCCAAGGCGGCGACGCTGTTTTTGATGAAACAGTACGCGCTCGACTACGGCCCGGACGGCATCCGCTCGAACGCGGTCAACGCCGACCGCATCCGCTCGGGGCTCTTGACCGACGCCATGATCCAGTCCCGCGCCAAGGCGCGGGGCGTTTCGGAAAAGGCCTACATGGCGGGGAACCTGTTGGGCGCGGAAGTGACGGCCGAGGACGTGGCCAAGGCCTTCGTCGATCTGGCGCTGTCGAAGAAAACCACCGCCGCGACGCTCACGGTCGACGGCGGCAACATCGAGGCGTCGCTCCG
>CAZDFF010000205.1:0-2060 GCA_964504425.1 uncultured Hyphomicrobiales bacterium | reverse complement strand
TAATTGGCAAGAATGGTGACGCGCTCGATCGTCACGGTGGCGCGCGGCACGTCCTTGCCGAACGGGCCGCCCGATCCGGTCGGCTGCGCGGCGATGCGGTCGACCGTGTCCATGCCTTCCGTCACCTTGCCGAATACCGCGTAGCCCCAGCCTCGGCTGCCGTGGTCCAGGAACGCGTTGTCCTTCAGGTTGATGAAGAATTGCGCCGTGGCCGAATGCGGATCCGAGGTGCGCGCCATGGCGACGGTGCCGCGCGAATTGAGCAGCCCGTTGGCGGCTTCGTTCTTGATCTCGTCGCGGGTCTTCTTTTGTTGGAAGTCGGCGGTGAAACCGCCGCCCTGGATCATGAAGTCGGGGATGACCCGGTGGAAAATGGTGCCGTCGTAGAACCCGGCCCGCACGTAGGCGAGGAAGTTGGCGACGGTTCCGGGCGCCTTGGCGGCGTCCAGTTCCAGCACGATGGCGCCCTGGCTGGTTTCCATCTTGATCTTCGGGTTCGCCGCTTCGGCGTCGCCGCCGTTTGTCGCGCTCAGGGTCATCGCCACCGCCAATACCGCCAGCAACCGTTTCATCGCCATTTTTCCTTTCCCGCCGGTCGAAAGAAAGGGCCGCGTGCGAAATGCGCGCGGCCCCTTCGATTTAGCCGACCCTCAATGAACGTCGGACCAGATCATCCGCTTCAAGCCGTAGAGCATGCCCGTGAGCACCAGCAGGAACAGCAGCACCCGGAGGCCCATGCGCTTGCGCGCTTCCAGTTCCGGTTCCGCGGTCCAGGCCAGGAACGTGGTCACGTCCTTGGCCATCTGCGGCACGGTCGCCTTGGTGCCGTCGGGGTAGTCGACCCCGCCGTCCGACAGCGGCGCCGCCATGGCGATGTTGTGGCCCGGGAAGTAGGCGTTGTAATGCATGCCGTCCGGAACCTTCGCGTCCTTGGGCGCCGCCGTGTAGCCGGTCAAGAGCGCGTGCACGTAATCGGCGCCGCCCTTCCTGGCCTTGACCATCAGCGACAGGTCCGGCGGATAGGCACCGCCATTGGCCGCGCGCGCCGCGTTCTCGTTCGGGAACGGGGCCTTGAACTTGTCGGCCGGACGGCCTGGGCGGGTGAACATTTCGCCCGCGTCGTTGGGGCCGTCGGTGACCTCGATCTGCGAGGCCAGCGACTTGATCTCGGCCTCGCTGAAGCCGACGCCGCCCAGATGACGGAAGGCCACCTGATGCATCGAATGGCAAGCCGAGCAGACGTTCTTGTAGACGATGTAGCCGCGCCGGAGCGCCGCCCTATCGAAGCTGCCGAACACGCCGTCGAACGACCAATGCTGCGCGGGCGGCTTCGGCGCGTCGCCGGCGGCGAACGCCGGCGTCGAAACGGAAGCGGCCGCGAGCAGGAGCGCGAATGCGAGCTTTCTCATCACACCGCCTCCTTCGCCTTGGGGCCCGTGACCGAGGCGCTGATGCTTTCGGGCAGCGGCTTGGGGCGTTCGATGATGCTGACGATCGGGATGATGATCAGGAAGTGGGCGAAGTAGTACGCCGTCGCCGCCTGTCCCAGGGGCACGAAGTAGCCCTCCGGCGGGTTGGCGCCGACGTAGCCGAGCACGATGCAGTCGATCACCAGGACCCAGAAGAACTGCCGGTAGATCGGCCGGAAGCGGGCGCTCCGCACCCGCGAGCGGTCGAGCCACGGCAGCAGCAGCAGGATCAGGATCGAGGCGAACATCGCGATCACGCCCAACAGCTTCGCCGGGATGAACAGGATGTTGAAGGTGATGGCGCGCAGGATCGCGTAGAACGGCAGGAAGTACCATTCCGGCACGATGTGCGACGGCGTCTGGGCCGGGTTCGCCTGGACGAAGTTGTCGGCGTGGCCGAGCGCGTTCGGCATGAAGAACACGAACGACGCGAACAGGAGGAAGAACACCACGATCGCGAAGCCATCCTTCACCGTGTAGTACGGATGGAACGGCACCGCGTCCTTCTTGACGTCCTTCACGGAGACGCCCGTCGGGTTGTTGTTTCCCGGCACGTGCAGCGCCCAGATGTGCAGGACGACGATGCCCGCG
>CAZDFF010000204.1:0-6539 GCA_964504425.1 uncultured Hyphomicrobiales bacterium | reverse complement strand
CCAATGATTGGGCGTTGATGACGCGCCAGTCGCCGAAGCGCGGAAGCACGTTCAGCGCGGCTTCGGTCTGAATAAAGGCCCGCGAATCGAGCGGCTTGAACAAACCCGACCGTTGCAGGTCGGCGGCAATGACGCCGGCGATATCCTTTCCGAAACCGGTCTCGCGACTGGTCGTCCCGACGAAATCGGTAATCGCGATCGGCATCGGTTCGAGCGTGCCGCGCGTGATATCGATTTTCAGTTCGGCAACGCCCGGATTTACGAAACCGAGCGAAAGGACAAGCGCGAGGCAGGCCACGCGCATCGCGGCGATCGTCTGAGCAGCCCGAGCGTTCATGGTCAAAGCATCTCCTTGGGATCGAAGTTCAACAGCATCGTCTGCCAGATATGGTAACGATCCGGCGGCAGCTTGAACGGTTGGCATTGGGGATTCAATACGGCCCTGCGCGCGCTTTCGGCCATGGCCTTGAAAAACGGGTCGGAATTGAACCGGTCGGTGGTCACGACATGGGCTTCTCGGACCTTGCCGTCGGGGTTCATGACGACACGGACCTCGACCGCCATGTTGCGCGCGTCCTTGGCGCCGGCCGGCGGATTCCAGCACCGCATGATCTGACGCCTCACGACATCGATCTCGCTGATCGAAAGCGGCCGATCCGCGTCATATGGCCTGGGCCGCTGCTGATTCAATGCCTTTTGAATTTCTGTCACGTCGAAACTCGGTTCCGGTTCGGCTTTCTTCTTCTCCGGCTTTTCTTCTTCCTTCGACGGCGCCTGGCGCTTCAATTCCTCGAGCGTCTTCAGCACCGATGCCATGTTGTCGGGTGGCGGCGGCTTTTTCTTCGGTTTGACCTTGGCCAGCTCGCGGACGGGCTGCGGCACCGGCTTCGGCTCGGGTTTCGGCTTCGCCTCTTCCTTCTTGGGCAAAGGCGCCGGCTCGGGTTCCGCCTTCGGCGCAGGGGTGGGTTCGGGTTCAGGCGCCGCCTTGGCAACTTCGGGCGGCGGCGGCGGCGGTGGTGGCGCCTTGGCCTTCGGCGGTTCGGGCTTCGGTTTCGGCTTTTCCGGCTCCGGCGGCTTCGCTTGGGTCGGCACGTTGGTCTTGTCGTCGACGTTGACGATGTCGACCGTGATCGGTGCTTCGGGCGCGAGATCCTTCTTCATCAGTTCGGGCAGACCGAAATAGGCGAGCGCGACGATCCCCGCGTGAAATGCCACCGAGAAAAAAACGTTGCGGCGCATCGGGCCGTCTATTTTGGGCACCTTAATCACTTTTTCGTCTTCGTTGCCTTCTTCGGGATACCGGGCTTGGCCTTGTCCGACGCCGCCCCCGATTCGGCCACCAGCGCGACACGGCTAAAGCCGGCGGCGTTGATCGTTCCCATGACTTCCATGACCCGGCCGTAATCGATCTGCTTGTCGCCGCGCACGAAGATGCGGGCTTCCGGGTTATTGTTGGTGATGGCGAGCAGACGGGGCCCGAGTTGATCGATTTCGATCGGCGTTTCCTGCAGGAAAACCTGTCCCGCCTTGTCGACCGTCACCGCGAGCGGCTCATCCTTGCCGGGAATGACGCTGGCCTTGGTTTTCGGCAGATCGACCTGAACGCCGACGGTCAGAAGCGGCGCCGTCACCATGAAGATCACCAGCAGCACCAGCATGACGTCGACCATCGGCGTCACGTTGATTTCGCTCATCGGCACGCGCCGCGAACGACGTCCTCCCCGGCGCCCCGAACTTCGGATCGACACGGCCATTCCGTTAATCCTTGTCCTCGAGCTCGCGCGACAGGATCGCCGAAAACTCGCCGGAGAAACTTTCGAGACGGCCGGCGTAGCGGTCGAGATCGCGCGAAATCTTGTTGTACGCGACGACCGCGGGGATTGCCGCCAAGAGACCGAGCGCCGTCGCGAACAGCGCCTCGGCGATGCCGGGCGCGACGACGGCGAGACTGGTGTTCTTGGTCGCGGCGATAGACTGGAAACTGTTCATGATACCCCACACGGTGCCGAACAGACCGACGAACGGGGCCGTCGCGCCGGTCGTCGCCAGGAACGTCATATAGCGTTCGGCGCGTTCCATCTCGCGCGCCATCGTTATTTGCATGACGCGTTCGATGCGTTCGGTCAATCCGCCGGATCGTTCGCGACCCTCCGCGCCGGCGCCGCGCGCGCTCTTGCGCCGCCATTCGCGCATCGCCGACATGAAGACCGCCGACATCGGATCGCGCGGCGTGGCGCCGATCCGATCGTAAAGGTCTTCCAACGACTGGCCCGACCAGAAGGCCTGCTCGAATTCGTTCGACCGAGCGTTCAGGCGCCGCAGACCGACGATCTTTTCGAAGATGATCGCCCAACACCATACCGAGGCCACCAGCAGCCCGAGCATCACCGCTTTCACCACCCAGTCGGCACGCAGAAAAAGATTCCACATGCTGAGATCGTGAGCCGCGACCGAGCCGGCCAGTTGCGCGGCGCTTACGACGTTGGATTCCATTGATCGTTCCTTACCGTTTCCTTCTTAATCTTCATTCATGACGTCGCCATGAACGTTTCGAGCGCGCCGTGAAGCGCCCGCGGCATGCGCGCCGGACGGCCGTCCGCCGCCATGCACGCGAGTTTGATATCGAGCACGACGAGAATCTGACCGTCGCGGCGGACGACCTGGTGCGCTTCGAGCGACGCGCCGCCAAGGGCCGCAATGCTGGAAACGACTTCCAGCCGGTCGTCGAGCCTCGCGGGCTTCAAGTATTCGACCTCGCAACGCCGCACGGCGAAGGCGACGCCTTCTTCCGCCGTCAGGCGCGCGTTTTCGAACCCGAGCGAGGACAGCAGTTCCGTGCGCGCCCGTTCCGCATACTTCAAGTAATTGGCGTAGTAGACGATGCCAGCGGCGTCCGTGTCCTCGTAGTAGACGCGAAGCGGCAGCACATGAACACCGGCCGGCGTCGAGTCGGGATGAATGCGACCGGCCATTGCCTTAGGCATCGTCGGCCTCCTCGATCAACGCCAACTGCCGCAGTTCCGCCGGCGGCTGGAGTCCCAGGTGCTTATAGGCCTCGCCCGCCAGCGCCCGGCCGCGCGGCGTGCGCATCAAGAATCCCTGCTGGATCAAATACGGCTCGATGACTTCCTCGATCGTGTCGCGCTGTTCCGACAGCGCCGCCGCCAGCGTTTCAACCCCAACCGGGCCGCCGCCGTAGGAATCGGCGATGCACGAAAGATAGCGCCGGTCCATGGCGTCGAGACCGCGCACGTCGACATCGAGTCGATTGAGGGCGGCATCGGCGTTCTTGGCGTCGACCGCGGCAACGCCGTCGACCGCGGCGAAGTCCCGCACCCGGCGCAGCAAACGACCGGCGACGCGCGGCGTGCCGCGCGCGCGGCGGGCAATTTCGTGCGCGCCGTCGTCGGTGAGCCCGAGCCCGAGCAGCCCCGCGCCACGCCTGACGATCAGCACCAGTTCCTCGGTGGTGTAGAAATTCACGCGCATCGGAATGCCGAAGCGTTCGCGCAAGGGCGTGGTGATCAGGCCCGACCGCGTGGTCGCGCCGACCAGCGTGAAGGGCGGCAGATCGATGCGGATCGATCGCGCCGCCGGCCCCTCGCCGATGATGAGGTCGAGCTGAAAGTCCTCCATCGCCGGATAGAGGATTTCCTCGACCACGGGACTGAGGCGATGAATTTCGTCGATGAACAGCACGTCGCGCGGCTGGAGATTGGTCAGGATCGCCGCCAGATCGCCGGCCTTGGCGATCACGGGGCCCGACGTGGCGCGAAATCCGACGCCCAGTTCGCGCGCGACGATCTGCGCCAGGGTCGTCTTGCCGAGGCCCGGCGGTCCGTAAAACAGGACGTGGTCGAGCGCCTCGGCGCGCTGGCGAGCGGCGTCGATGAAGACTTTCAGATTTTGCCGGACCTGGGCTTGACCGACGAAATCGGCCAGCGTCTGCGGCCGCAGCCCGGCTTCGGCGGCATCCGTGTCGGCACGTTCGGGCGCGACGGGACGATCGGGCACCGGCGCGGCCGCGGCATGCTTGGGCGCCTTCATCGCCTGGCCTCCGCCCCGGCAAGCGCACCGCCGCCGAGTTCCCTCAGTCCGGCGCGGATCAAGGCATCGACCGGCGCGTGGACGCCGAGGTCGCTCGACGCCTTGGCGACGGCACCCAACGCCAACGACGGATTGTAGCCGAGATTGACCAGCGCCGAGACCGCGTCGGCGCTGGCGCCGCCGAGCGCGTTCATGCCGACCGCCGACGCATCGGTTCCGACGTCGCCCATGCGGCCGAGCGCGATGGCGCCGACCTTGTCCTTCAGTTCGCTGAGAATGCGGGTCGCAAGTTTGGGCCCGACGCCGTTGGCGCGCGTCACCGCGCCCTTGTCGCTGGATGCGATGGCGCGCAACAGTTCGTCCGGCGCGAGCGCGGAAAGGATGGCAAGCGCCACCTTGGCGCCGACGCCTTGCACCGTCGTCAGAAGGCGGAACCAATCGCGTTCCAGCGCGTCGCCGAATCCGTAAAGATGGATGTGGTCTTCGCGCACGTGGGTTTCGATGTGAAGGTTCGCCGCCTCGCCCGCGGCGAGACGCCCGAGCGTGCGCGACGAGCCGAACACGAGGTAGCCGACGCCGCCGACATCGATCACCACGGTGCCTTCGGCGACGCTGTCGACGATGCCTTTCAGGCGAGCGATCATGATCCGGCTCCGGCGGCCATGCCGGCCAGGATGCGTTCGCGCGTGCCGCGATGGTGCGCGTGGCAGATCGCGACGGCCAGCGCATCGGCCGCGTCGGCGCTGGCGATCCGGGCCCCGGGCAACAGCATCTTGACCATCACCTGCACCTGGGTTTTCGTCGCGTGCCCGGTGCCGACCACGGATTTCTTCACCAAATTAGGCGGGTACTCGGCGACCACGAGGCCGGCGTGCGCCGGCACCAGAAGCGCGATGCCGCGCGCCTGGCCGAGCTTCAGCGTGGATGTCGGGTTGACGTTGACGAAGGTTTCCTCGATCGCCGCCTCGGCCGGCTGGTACTGGCGAATGATCTCGATCAGGCCGTCGTAAAGCTGCGACAGGCGCGCGGAAAGATCGCGCGAATCGTCGGTCTTGACGACGCCGTCGGCGACGTGGCTGAGCCGGTTGCCGACCGCCTCGATGACGCCCCATCCGGTATGGCGCAGACCCGGGTCCAGACCGATCAGTCGCATGGTTCCTTTCCTGCCCCCGATATCCGGGAGACATCAGGCGCCGAGACGCGCCATCACTTCGTCGCTGACCTCGAAGTTGGCGGCAACGCGCTGCACGTCGTCGTTGTCCTCGAGGGTTTCCAGCAGCTTGAATACGGTTTCCGCGACATCGCCGTCGACCGGCACGGTCGACATCGGCTTCCATTCCAAACGCGCGGTCTCGGCCGAACCGAACTTGACTTCGAGCGCATCGCGCACCGCCGACAGCTCGTCGGCGCCGGTGAATACGTCGTGGCCGTCCGGACCGGACTGCACGTCGTTGGCGCCGGCGTCGAGCGCGGCCTCGAACATCGCGTCGGCGCCGGCGGCGTCGGCGGCGTAATGAATCTGGCCGACGCGCTCGAACATGAATCCGACGCTGCCGGTCTCGCCCAGGTTGCCGCCGTGCTTACCGAAGGTCGAGCGAACCTCGCCGGCGGTGCGATTGCGGTTGTCGGTCAGGGCCTCGACGATGATCGCGACCCCGCCGGGACCGAACCCTTCGTAGCGAACTTCCTCGAAATTGGCGCCATCGTCGCCGCCCGCCCCGCGCTTGATGGCGCGGTCGATGGTGTCCTTCGGCATGTTGGCGGCACGCGCCGCCAGCATCGCCGCGCGCAATCGCGGATTGGCGTTCGGATCCGCCAGGCCGGTCCTGGCCGAGACGGTGAGTTCGCGGATCAATTTGGTGAAGACCTTGGCTTTTTTCGCATCCTGCTTGCCCTTGCGGTGCATGATGTTTTTAAACTGGGAATGACCAGCCATGACGTGTCGTGCCCTATATATCTTCGAATCGGTTGTTGCGGATCATACCACATGTGGTACGCGGGCGGACGACCGGTATGGCCGAGTGCCCATTGGTTAACAGGTCAATATGGCAGGAATTGGGCGGCGGGAAAAGCCGGCCAAGTCCCGAAAACCGGGCGATTCCCGATCGGATCGAACGGTCAATCGGGCATTTGGGGCGCGAGTCGCCCGCCGACCCGGACCGGCGAAATCCGCTTCGCGAGCCCGGTCCGGTCGTCGGTTTCAAGGAAAACGCCGCAGAGCGTCGCCTCCCCCGAGGCCGGTTCCAGCCGCCCCGTCGGTACTTTTTTGACGAACCGCTCGATCGCGCCGGCCTTTTCCATGCCGATCACCGAGTCGTAGTCGCCGCACATGCCGAGGTCGGTCATGTAGGCGGTGCCGCCCGGCAAAATCTGCGCGTCCGCCGTCGGCACGTGGGTATGGGTCCCCACGACCATCGACACGCGCCCATCCAAAAGATGACCCATGGCCATCTTCTCGCTCGACGCCTCGGCGTGGATGTCGATCAGGACCG
>CAZDFF010000203.1:0-6564 GCA_964504425.1 uncultured Hyphomicrobiales bacterium | reverse complement strand
GTTTCAAAAGCAAGGTTTGGGCCTATAACGGACAAGTTCCGGCGCCGTTGATCCATGTGCGCGAGGGGGACGACGTGGAGGTCACGCTGGTCAACAATACCACCCTCAGTCACACCATCCACTGGCACGGGGTCTATCAGACCGGCACTTGGCAGAGCGACGGCGTGCCCGACGTAACCCAAAAGGCGATCGAGCCGGGGGATTCGTATGTTTATCGTTTCAAGGCGGAAAAGGTCGGGAGCCTTTGGTACCATTGCCACGTCAACGTGCCAGAGCACGTCGGCCTGCGCGGCATGTGGGGGCCCTTGATCGTCGACCCCAAGGAAGACATCCCGATCGCGAAGGAAGTCACCAAGGATGCGATCCTGATGTTCAGCGGTTGGAATTCCGAGGTCGCCGGCACGCTTGGAAAGGGCGGGCATCCGACCGAGAAACTCGATTATTTCTCAATCAACGGCAAGGCGTTTCCGATGACTCAACCGCTCAGGGTCAAGAAGGGCGATGTCGTTCGAATGCGGCTGTTCGCCGCGACGATCCCGGTCGCATTTCACGTCCACGGTCACGACATGCTCGTAACCCACAAAGACGGCCTACCGCTGACAAATCCGTATTGGGCGGATGTCGTGAGCGTCCCCGAAGGCGCGCGCATGGATGTGATCGTGCGCATGAACAACCCCGGCCTATGGCTCAATCATGATCACATCGAACACCACACCAGCAACAATGGAAAAACCCCTGGCGGCGCGGTCATGGTGATCGAGTACGAGGAATTTCAGAAGCCCGATTGGTATGGTTGGAAAAACAAAAACTATCAGCCGGACTTCTACATGAGCGATAGCATGAAGAAAGGCTATGGCATGTTCGATATCGAGGTCTTCAAGGGTAAGGCGGCAGCGGAGGGGCGCGGCCGCAAACGACGAAACTAAGTCGCTCCTTGGGTGTCCGTTCGCTTGACACCCTTCCCGCGATGGACCTATATGCCTGTCCTCGCCGGCCGGCCTCGCGTGGGCTCGCCGGCGCCCTTCCCGGGGCGGAGTAGCTCAGCTGGTTAGAGCAGAGGAATCATAATCCTTGTGTCGGGGGTTCGAGTCCCTCCTCCGCTACCAAATCCCAAATTTCAGCGATTTCAAAGCGTTCACAGGGCGGCCGAATGGCCGTCTTGAGCGCATGTGTAGCACATCGGTGCAGCGGGGCTGTCCTCGCCCCGTGCGGTCGCGGCGGCCGGACCGGAAATTCCCCGCCGCCAGTTCCGCTATTTCTTGAGGGGATTCTGCAAGGGCGGATTGTTGGGGGGCCGCGGCGGGAAGTTCGGCGTTCCCGGCGGCGGCGGCGGGCGATTGACGATCGGGTCTTTGTTCGGTTTGGAAGGCGCGGGCTTGCTCTTCTCCGCCGGCGTAGTCGGTCGTCCCGGTGCTTGGGCCTGGGCCAGCAGCACGAGGCCGCGCGCACCGTCGAAAGAAGATGGATGCAAGCCCGCCGCTATTGGCTTGGCTGTGCCGAGCGCCGGCACGGCGCACAACGCGAACGTCGCGGTCAACGCGAATAGCTTGCGCATAGCCCCTCCTGTTTCTTTGTCGTCCGTGCGGGCGGAGCGGCAATCCAAGACGCCGGACCGCTCGACCCGCACGAGACTATTTACGTGGAAGAACGATCACTTCTTAGGCGGAGGCGGCGGCTCCACAATTTTCATTTTAGGTTTCGGCGGCTGAAACTGCTCTTTCGGCACGCCGACCATGCTGGGCTTCGTGCCCGTCGAAACTTGAGGGGGTTGAGCCGGCAATACGGGGGCGAGTTTCTGCGCCGGTGTCGGTTTCTGAGCCTTCGCCGGGCCGGTTTGAGCATAAGCGCTCGAGGCAAATGCAACGGCCATTAAGGCCGCCATGATGAATTTACCCACGCACACCTTCTTTCGGTTGAGGTTTCTAGTTCGATCCATAACCCGCGACGACGCTAGCAGATCGCGGATGCCGTCCCTATGGCTATTTGCGACGGCCCCCGATCCCGTCTCGCGTACCGCTCTAGGATTGCGCCCGAATCTCGACCGCCACCGTCGTCAGCTTCTCGAACACCGTGCAGCGGCGGCGGATCGGCCACCAGCCGTAAAGGAAGGTGTCGAGCGGCGGCCACATCGCCACCCATCCGGCGATCAGCAGGCCCTCGGCGGCGATGTGGCCGAAGGTGCCCGGCTCCAGCGCGACGATGATCTGTCGCAAGGCGACGCAGCCGAACAGGAACGCGAGCCCGATCAGCAAACTGGTGCGGCCGTCGCGCAGGGTCGTGCGCAGCTTGCGCCGCTCGGCGGCGAGGCCGTATTCGAAGAAATGGTGCACGGCATCGGGGATCGCCCGGGCGGCGGGCGAGGCGGCCTCGTCCGCCGGCAGGTAGATCGCGATCTTGAACGGGTGGCGGGGCGAAAGGTCCTGCGCCGCGCCGACGATGTAGGCCTCGGCGTCCGCGTCCAGGTCCTTCTCGCGGAACGGCGCGGGATCGAGCGAATGGAAAAGCTGCTCGACGCGGTTCAGGCTGATTTCGATCAGCGACACGCCGTTCTCGGCCTTGTAGTGCCCGGCGGCCCCGTCCGGGGGCGGGCCGGGCGCGATGTGCTGAACCACGGCGTCGCGCTCCGCTGGCGGCCCGCTTCCGGGGCCCGAGCGGACGGTAGGGGCGCCGCCGCGCCCTGTCCAGCCCCCGACCGCCCCATCGGTCGTCTATGGCGCGGCGCCGAATCCGGTCATAATGCGCCATCGCTTGCGCCGGCATCGAAAAGGGGGCCGCGACGCGCCATGAAAAGCTTGGGCACGTTCGATTACGTCGTGGTCGGCGCCGGCAGCGCCGGCTGCGTGCTGGCCAACCGGCTGTCCGAAGACCCGACCAAGACCGTGGCGCTGCTGGAGGCCGGCGGGCGCGACAATTACATCTGGGTCAAGATTCCGGTCGGCTACCTGTTCTGCATGGGCAATCCGCGCACGGACTGGGGCTTTTCCACCGCCCCGGTGCCGGGCCTGAACGGGCGCAGCCTCGGCTATCCGCGCGGGCGCATCCTCGGCGGCTGCTCGTCGATCAACGGCATGATCTACATTCGCGGCCAGGCCCGCGATTACGACCAATGGCGCCAGCTCGGCAACCGGGGCTGGGGCTGGAACGACGTGCTGCCGTACTTCGTGAAATCCGAGGATCAACGGGTTCTGCCCGCCGACGAAGCGCACGGCGCGGGCGGCGAATGGCGGGTGGAAAAGCAGCGCCTGAGTTGGGAGATCCTCGACGCCTTTCGCGAAGCCGCCGCCCAGGCCGGCATCCCGACGACGAACGATTTCAACCGGGGCGACAACGAAGGCTGCGGCTATTTCCAGGTCAACCAGAAACGCGGCTGGCGCTGGAACACCGCGCGCGGATTCCTCAAGCCCGCCGAGAACCGCCCCAACCTGAAAATCTTCACCCACGTCCACGCCATGGGCATTCTGTTCGACGGCCGCCGCGCGACCGGCATGGCGGTGCGGATCGACGGCGAGGACGCGACGGTCTCGGCGACGGGCGAGGTCATCCTCGCCGCCGGGGCCATCGGCTCGCCGCAGTTGTTGCAGCTTTCCGGCGTCGGCCCGGCGGCGGTGCTGCGCGAACACGGCATCCAGGTGCGCCACGAATTGCCCGGCGTCGGCGAAAACTTGCAGGACCATCTGCAAATCCGTTGCGCCTATAAAGTCTCCGGCGTCCAGACCCTGAACGAACGCGCGAACAGCCTGCTCGGCCGCGTCGGCATCGGCTTGGAATACGCGCTGTTCCAAAGCGGTCCGATGTCGATGGCGCCGTCGCAACTGGGCGCCTTCGCCAAGACCGACCCGGCGTTTGAGACTCCGAATGTCGAATACCACGTGCAGCCGCTGTCGCTGGACAAGTTCGGCGAGCCGCTGCACCCGTTCCCGGCCTTTACCGCCAGCGTCTGCAACCTGCGGCCCGAAAGCCGGGGCCACGTCAGGATTTCGTCGGCCTCGCCGTTCGACATGCCGACGATCCAGCCGAACTATCTTTCCATGCCCGCCGACAGGATGGTCGCGGCGGAATCGATCCGGCTCACGCGCCGCATCGTCGCGCAACCGGCGCTGCAAAAATACAAGCCGGAGGAATTCAAGCCGGGCCCGCAGTACCGGGACGACGACGAATTGGCCCGGCTCGCGGGCGACATCTCGACCACCATCTTCCACCCGGTCGGCACCTGCAAGATGGGCAGCGATCCCATGGCCGCGGTCGACGACCGGCTGCGCGTCAGGGGCATCGAACGGCTGCGCGTGGTCGACGCCTCGGTCATGCCGACCATCACCAGCGGCAACACCAACGCGCCGGTCATCATGATCGCCGAGAAGGCGAGCGATATGATCGTCGACGATTACAGAAAATAGCGTACCGATCAGATAGAAACAAAATGTGTGAGGCAGAAAATGCGGATTCTATCACTTAAAATTCGCAACTTTCGGGCAATCGATCATCTAGCGATCGACGAACTTAAAGATTTTATTGTCATCGCCGGGCCAAATGGGTGCGGGAAGTCGACCGTCCTTGACGCCATTAGGCTTGTCAAATCGGTGTACGTAATAAACGAGTGGAACAAATGGTTTAGCGAATTTTCAATTAACCTAGAGCGTCCGTCAAAATTCTCGACTCTTTTCCGAAATCCAAAAAAGCCGATCGAAATCGATGCTCGGTTTGTGCTCACCGAACGTGAGCGGAAGTTCCTAATAAATAAGGCGGAGAATATTGCACTCTCCCTCGCAATTTCGACTGAGAGAAATGTGTGGATTCCAATCAACGGCGACCCACCGATCATTCCTCCTTCGTTGGCACCTAGCCGGATCAAACAGGTAAAAAATGAGGCAAAGAAATTCGCAAATGAAATTCTGGCTACGTTAAAAAAATCGGCCGAATTTTCGGCAGGAGTAACGATGTCTTCTACGCCAGAGATAAACACAATCGACTCACCAATTGCCCACGCAGCATTCTCTTGCTTTAACCCGGACGCGCTTGGCGAGATTGAATTTCATGGCTCCCGGCGAGTGTATTCTCGAGAGGCTGTCAATAACATTCGGCTAAACGTTGGTGATCGCAGCGAAGAACGCCGAAACAGATTCCTTTACGATTTAGAGAATAAATATAAGAACGTTAAGACCCAGCTGGGCGAAGAATACATTGCCTGGATACTGAAAAATCGCGATCCCGCAGAAGGGCCGTTACAAAAATCCGTAAAGGAGCTGTTTCGTACGTTCTTTCCAGGCAAAGAATTTCTTGGTGTTGGATCGGCTGAGGACAATTCAATGACGTTCCCCGTCAAATTGGATACGGGCGAGATTCACGACATTGACGAATTATCTTCAGGCGAGAAGGAAATTGTTTACGGGTATCTATGGCTTCGTACCGGCACGCCGAGGCAGTCGGTCATCCTTGTGGACGAACCGGAGTTACATCTGAATCCCGCTCTAGTTCAAGGACTGCCTAGCTTTTACAAATTTCATCTCGCAGATGCGCTGGAAGCGCAAGTGTGGATCGTCACGCATTCTGACGCCATTCTTCGCCAAGCCGTACGGGCGCCCAATATGGCTGTCTATCATATGTCGCGGCCCCTTGGAGACGGAGCGCAGCAGGCTCGAAAGATCGATAGCAAAGACGCTATCGAAGCTGCTGTTCTCGATCTAATCGGTGACCTTGCCGCATATCGTCCTCACGCAAAAATCGTGTTGGTCGAAGGTCATAAAGAGACTCGGTTTGATGTGGACGTCATACGTCGCCTATTTCCAGATTTTGCAGAGAGAGGGAATTTCATCCCTGTCGGGAATAGGAGAATGACGAGCGGAGTTCGAGTGCGACTTTTGGAAATTTTGGCCGAGTCGGGCTTGACCAGTCGTGCCGTGAGCATTTCAGATGGGGATATAAGACTGGGGATGGCGCAAACAGAAAATGCACCTACCCACTTCACGTGGCCGGTCTATGAAATTGAAAATTTCCTGCTGAGTCCGACGATACTTCGCGGAGCGACCGCAACTCTCCTTGGCAAAGATACGTTCAGGAGTGACAAGAGCGTTGTAGATCTCCTGCGGAAACTCGCCGCGACCATTGTAAAGGAATTGGCGCTTATTGAAGTTCAGAAGGGGGTAAATGACGAGTTTTTCAAAGCTATGAAAATTGGGGGTTCAGCGAATGACGCAGTCGCTGAACTTGTGCGTTCTGCTGACGGTTCGAAAAAGCGAGTTAATGCGATCGATGCTTCAACCCACCGAATAAATAAACTTTTTTCAAAAGCCGAAGACCGATTTTCCAAGGTCCTCAAAACAGACAAATTTTTGTCAAGTTTTCCCGGTGATCGGCTAATGCGCGCATTTGCTGGTCATCATTCGATGACCGGAGACCATTTTCGGAATGTCTGTCTAGATTACGCCCAACGGATTGGATGGCGTCCGAAAAAGATGGAAAAGGTCCTTTCAGCGGCGCTCAAATAACGTGGCCCGCAAGTGTTCCGGATTTGCGTGGTCGACGCCTCGGTGATGCCGACCATCGCCGAGAAGGCGAGCAATATGATCA
>CAZDFF010000202.1:0-6590 GCA_964504425.1 uncultured Hyphomicrobiales bacterium | reverse complement strand
AGACGCCACTCATCGGGCGTGTAGACGGCACTCTCATACATGGTATCGGTCCTTTCACCGCGCGCGCCCGTGGGGCTTCGCATTAAAAATCGACTCTCAACAAAAAAAGAATAGCCAAAGGCTAAGGTTTACTCTACAAGAGAGTTGTATGACCTTTGTACCGGAGACGATAATGCCGAGAAAGCGAAACCCCGACGCGAAAATGAACAGCCCACGGATTCAGGGCGGCAAGCGCGATGTCGTCGTGACGTTCAAGACAAACGACTCACTCAAGAGCGCGCTTCAAGTAGACGCCGACAAATCTAAGCGGACCTTGAGCGCCGAAATCGAATTCCGGCTTGAGCAGTCATTGCTCGGGCACCATGCATTCGCGCATCTCTTCGGCGACACGTACACGATGGACCGCCTCATGATCCTGGCGACCGGATTAAAGGTTGCCGAGATGCAGACCGGGCGCCCCTGGTGGGTAGACCGCCGCACATTCGAGGCGGGCAAGGCGAACGTCATTAAGGCGCTGGATATGTGGTTGATGCCCGGCGAAGGCGACGGGGACGAATGGGCCGAGTCGCAAGAGCGAAAGAAAGCCGCAATCGCAGCGGGCGCCGTTACCAAGATCGGGAAGGGAACTCTTTACGGCCCCTTCCCTCTCGACACCACACCCGCAAAGAAGGGGAAAAAGACATGAGCAAGCATAGGCGCGAGGGACATATCCGCGAACGCTCGCCGGGCGTTTTCCTAATCAAGTATCAGGGTCCGACCGGCCCGGACGGCAAGCGCCGGTCCGTCTACAAGACGATACACGGCACCCGCAGGGAGGCAGCCGCCGAACTCCGCGAGTGCCTTCGCAAGGTCGATACCGGCGAGCACGTCGACCGTTCCGCCAAGACCCTTTCGGCATATATCGACGATCCGAAAGACGGATGGTTTAAACGGGCAACCATCGGGCTGTCCGCGCAATCCGTCGAACGCTACCGGCAGATCGTCGACAACCAGATTATTCCCGCCCTTGGCGCGACCAAGTTGCAGAGCCTGACAGGCGCGAGGATCGATGCCGTGCTCGCCGAACTACAGACCGGCGACCGGCCATTGTCCGCCAGGACCGCGCGACAGGTTCACATGCTGGTCAATCGCATCGTTCGCGCGGCGGTCAAGGAACGGCTTATTGCCAGGAACATAATGGACGATGTCGACGACAGGCCGAAGGCGACCAAAAAGCGCATCGCGCCGTTGACGCCCGAACAGGTGCAAACCGTGATCGAACGCCTTGCGGGCAAGAAAATCCGCGTTCCCGTGCTGGTCGCCCTCTATACCGGCATGAGGCGCGGCGAAGTCTTGGCGCTACGCTGGAACGACCTGGACCTCGATGCCGGGACAATCCGCATCGACGAGTCCGTAGAGGAAACGAAAGAGCACGGGCGGCGAGTCAAGACGCCCAAGACCGAAAGCGGAAACCGGACCATTGCTATCGGCGCCGTCCTGGTCGGAGAACTCCGCGCATTCAGGCAACGGCAGCTTGAACGCCGTATGCGTCTAGGACTCGGCAAGATGGCCGGGGACGGGCTTTTGTTCCCGAGCCCTCAAGGCGAGCCCACTTCCCCGAACCGGCTCTCCGAAGCCTGGAATTTGTTCGCCAAGAGCATCGGCCTAGAGAACACGACGTTCCACACGTTGCGGCACTCCCACGCCTCGCACCTGATCCGCCAAGCGATCGACCTCGTCACCATCTCCCGAAGGCTTGGACATTCGAGCCCGGCTTTCACGATGTCGACCTACGCGCACATGCTACAGGGCGGCGACCGCCACGCCGCCGACGCCTTCGACGTGGCTATGGGAACGTCCTAACGGGGTTTCGGTTACAGTTGAGTTGCAAACCTGGAATCGGAAATCGGCGCGACCGCCTAACGCATTAGAAATTCAAGGCAATCGGAAGCGCCGGGAATCGACCCCTACCGATATAGCAGATCGGGACGGTTTTCCTTAGGATGTTTCACCGCCCCGGACGCACCGCCGCCAACCCCAGGGAACGCCATGAATTACCCGGAAATCCTAGAAGCCATCGAGCATCAAGTCCGGCGCGAATTTCGCAAGGGAAAGGTGGCAACCTATATTCCTACCCTGGCGCGGGTGCCACCGACCAAATTCGGCATGGCGGTAGCCACCGTCGACGGCCAAGTGTTCAAGGTGGGCGACGCCGACGAGCCATTTTCCATCCAGAGCATTTCCAAGGTTTTCGCCCTGACTCTCGCGCTCAAGCACGAAGGCGCCAAGCTCTGGAAGCGTGTCGGCCGCGAGCCCTCGGGCAATCCATTCAATTCTCTGGTGCAGCTGGAATACGAGCGCGGCATCCCGAGAAACCCGTTCATCAATGCGGGCGCGCTGGTCACCACCGATTGCATCGTCATGCGCGAACCCGACGCCAAACGCACGATCCTTGACTTCGCCCGCCACGTGTCGGGCAATCGTGCGGTCGGGTACGACAAGGAAGTGGCCGTTTCGGAACGGAAGACCGGCCATCGCAACGCCGCGATCGCTCATTTCCTAAAAAGCCATGGCAATCTCGAAAGCGACGTCGACGACGTGCTCGACGTTTATTTCCACCAATGCGCCCTGGCGATGTCGTGCGTCGATCTGGCGCGGGCCTTCCTGCCCTTGGCCAACGAAGGCGTTCTTCCGGCAACCGGTGAGACCATCCTGGACAAACGCATGACCAAGCGCGTCAACGCCGTGATGATGACGTGCGGCCTTTACGATGCGGTCGGCAACTTTGCATTTCGCGTCGGCATGCCGGCGAAAAGCGGCATCGGCGGCGGCATCGCCGGCGTCATTCCGCGCGTTTTGTCCGTCTGCGTGTGGGCGCCCGAGCTCGATGCCAGCGGCAATTCTCACGTGGGAACCAAGGCGCTGGAACTGCTGACGACCAAAACGCACATGTCGGTTTTTTGATAAACGGAGACTCGAGCCCCGCTGAAAGCAGGATTGCAAACGCGTCACGTCCGCGTTTTTGCGATGCCGCGAATGCTTGGTTTCAGCCGACTTCCGCGCCACGCATCGTCAACACGGCGCATTTTTGTTATAATTATTGGTTCGTCCGCGGCTGCCTGTTGTAGGCGTGGGCGTTCCGGCCTCCAAATTCAGGCAGCGCGCATGGACGTAGCGATGTTTGGAGGTTCCATCATGGAAGAGAAAAACAAAGGCGAAGCCAGCCAATACAAGGTGATGATCTATGCCCTCGGCGGACTCGCCATCATGATTCTCGCCGGATATTTTCTCGTTGAAGCCGGCGTCGTGAAGATGACCTAATCGGCGCAGAAGAGCGCCTCAAGAAACGAGTTCAGGCCGCCGGGAGGATCGGGAGTCGATCCCTCCGGCGGTTTTCGTTGGACGGGATTCACCCGTCGCAATTGGCGATGGCGTCCCAGACCTTGATCGCCTGAACGGTTTCTGCGACGTCGTGGACGCGCACGATGTCGGCGCCGACCTTTGTTCCGGCCAAGGCCGCCGCAAGCGACCCGCCGAGGCGATTCTTCGCATCCTCGCCCCTCGACAGCTTGCCGATGAAACTCTTGCGCGACACGCCCAGCACGACCGCGGCGGCAACGTCGCGAAATGCGGCGAGGCCGGCGATCAAGGCCAGATTATGCCCGACCGTCTTGCCGAAGCCGATGCCGGGGTCAATCGCAATGCGGCTCCGGTGAATGCCCGCCTTCTCGCAAGCCGCAACCCGCGCCGCCAAGTAATCGCGAACCTCGGCCACGACGTCGTCGTAGCGCGGATCTTGCTGCATGGTGCGGGGATCGCCCTTCATGTGCATCAGAATCACGGCGGCATCGGACGCGGCGACGACGGACAGCGATTTCACATCGCTCTCGAGCGCGGTCACGTCGTTGACGATTCGGGCGCCCGCGCCGATCGCTTCGGCCATCGTCCGAGCATGACGAGTATCGATGGAAACGACCGCGCCGGCCTGGCTCAAGGCCTTCACCACGGGCAGGACGCGGCGGCATTCTTCCTCGCTCCCCACCGGTTCGGCACCTGGGCGAGTCGATTCGCCGCCGATATCGAGGATATCGGCACCCGCCTCCGCCATGGCGAGCCCTCGGCGAACCGCATCGTCGACGGCGAAGGCCTCGCCGCCATCGGAAAAGCTGTCGGGGGTGGCGTTGACGATGCCCATCACCAACGGCCGGTCGAGCGAAAGACCGGCAAAAGACCGGCCGGGCACGTTCAGGGGTCGGTTTGCGGCTCGGGGCCGATGCCCGGGCGCGATGGCGGTTCGGCCGTCTTGCCGCTGGTCGGCACCGAAGACTTGCGACCGGCATCCTTGGGCGGTTCGTCGTGATCGGGGCGAACGATGGATTCGCCGCGAATCAGCGCCTTGATCTCGTCGACCGACAGCGTTTCGTATTCCAGCAGCCCCTTGGCGATCTTGTGCAAATCGTCGAGGCGATCGGTGATGATCGAGCGCGCGGTCGCTTCGCCCTGCTCGACGACGCGGCGGATTTCCTCGTCGATCGTCTTCGCCGTGGCTTCGGAGATGTTCTTGCGTTGCGTCACCGAATGGCCGAGGAAAACTTCTTCCTCGTTCTCGCTGTAGCGGATCGGCCCCAATTTATCGCTGTAGCCGAATTCCGTGACCATGCGCCGGGCCATGCCCGTCGCCCGGCGGATATCGTCGGAGGCGCCGGTGGTGACGTTCTCCGGCCCGAAAATCAATTCCTCGGCCACGCGGCCGCCGAACAGGCTGGCGACCATCGCTTCCAGTTCCGTGCGCGACTGGCTGTACTTGTCGCGTTCGGGCAGGAACATGGTAACGCCCAAGGCGCGACCGCGCGGAATGATCGTGACCTTGTGCAACGGCTCGTGGCCCTTGGCGTGCATCATCACAAGCGCGTGCCCGCCTTCGTGATAGGCGGTCAGTTTCTTCTCGTCCTCGGTCATGACCATCGAGCGACGCTCGGCGCCCATCATGACCTTGTCCTTCGCGGCCTCGAATTCGGCCATGGTGACGACGCGACGACCGGTACGGGCCGCGAGCAATGCCGCCTCGTTCACCAGGTTGGCGAGGTCGGCGCCGGAAAAGCCGGGCGTGCCGCGCGCGATCACGCGGGCGTCCACGTCAGGCGCCAACGGAACCTTGCGCATGTGGACCTTGAGGATTTTCTCGCGGCCCAGGATGTCCGGATTCGGCACCACCACCTGGCGGTCGAAACGGCCCGGACGCAACAACGCCGGATCCAGAACGTCGGGTCGGTTGGTCGCCGCGATCAGGATCACGCCTTCGTTCGATTCGAAGCCGTCCATTTCGACCAGCAACTGGTTCAGCGTCTGCTCACGTTCGTCGTTACCGCCGCCCAGGCCGGCGCCGCGATGGCGGCCGACCGCGTCGATTTCATCGATGAAGATGATGCAGGGCGCGTTCTTCTTGCCCTGTTCGAACATGTCGCGCACGCGCGAGGCGCCGACGCCGACGAACATTTCGACGAAATCGGAGCCGGAAATGGTGAAGAACGGCACGTTGGCTTCGCCGGCGATGGCGCGGGCCAGAAGCGTCTTGCCGGTACCCGGAGGCCCGACCAAGAGGCAGCCCTTCGGAATCTTGCCGCCCAGGCGCTGGAACTTATGCGGGTCCTTCAAAAATTCGACGATTTCCTCGAGTTCCTGCTTGGCCTCGTCGATGCCGGCGACATCCTCGAACGTGACGCGGCCGGTCTTCTCGGTCAGCAACCGTGCGCGCGACTTGCCGAATCCCATGGCCTTGCCGCCGCCCGACTGCATCTGGCGCATGAAGAAAATCCAGACGCCGATCAGCAGCAGCATCGGGAACCACGAGATAAGGATGCCCCACAGGGTCGGCGTATTGTCGTCGGCCGGCACCGCGCTGATGCGCACACCCTGCTTGTTCAGGCGCTGCACCAGCCCCGGATCGTCGGGCGCATAGGTGGCGAACCCGCGGCCATCCCGGTAATGGCCGGAAATGTTGCTGCCTTGGATGGTGACATCGCGAACGTCGCCGCTGTCGACGGCGGAGAGGAAATCCGAGAACGCAAGCGACGCCTGTGGCCCCCGGTTCGGCGCCGAACCTTGGAACAGGTTGAAAAGCGCCAGCAAAAGCAAGGCGATGATGACCCAGAGCGCCAAGTTACGCGAGAAGTTCAACGCCGTCCGTCCTTTCCCGAAGGCCCGAGGGCCCCGCCGTTATCGTCACTAATGCCGAAGGCGCGCTATTCCGGTCCCGATACGTCCCGGACCCGCGCGCCCCCGCATTTTTCCCTAATTACATAGTATCGTCGGATTAATTGGCAACGTGCGCAACAATAAAAAATCCGGTCTGGGCAGCGGCATTGGCGGGGTGAAATTGAACATTGGCGACGCTGAGGCCGGAACCCGGCCCTGGGCGCCGGTATCCGAGATGCGGCACGCAAGCCACTCCGGTATCGTCGAATAGCGTCGGCAATGCGGCAAAAACCGGCTTGGGCAAAGAAAAGTCTCGTAATTTCGGGGCGTTGGATACGATTTCGCGCCACCCCGCCGCCCCGAGGTGGGCAATTCTGAGCGCGCCCCGCGGCGTACCGCCGTCGGGCACGGGCACG
>CAZDFF010000201.1:0-6602 GCA_964504425.1 uncultured Hyphomicrobiales bacterium | reverse complement strand
CGCGCCGGCGAAAAAAACCGCGAAGCCGAAGCGCGCCGCGACGCCGAAAGCGAAACCCAAAGCCAAGGCCAAGGCCGCCGCGAAGCCGAAAGCGAAAGCCGCCGCGCCGGTAAAACCGGCGACTCCGACGCCGTCGCCCTTCCCGATCCAGGCCGCGCAAGGGCCGCTGACCAGTCAGACGGTCGGCGCCGACCAATGGATTTCCAGCGCCCGCATCGGCAACCTGGGCAAGCTCGCGTTCTACGTGGTCGACGACGACCCCGGCTCGGTGGCGCTGGTCACGCGCCTGCTCGAGGAAGCCGGCCACGACGTCCGCTCGGCGACGTCGAGCCTGACGGCGCTGGCCGAGATCATCGTGCAGAAGCCGGACGTGGTGATTCTGGACCTGATGATGCCGGATCTCGACGGCCTCGAACTGTGCGCCATGCTGCGCGCCAAGCCCTCGACCCAGCATATCAAGATCGTCGTCGTTTCGGCCAAGGCCTACGAATTCGACCGCAAGCGGGCGCTCGACGTCGGCGCCAACGGCTATATCCAGAAGCCGATCAACGTCGAGACCTTCGTCGAGCGCGTGCACCGCATCGTCGAGGACAAGGTCGACATGACCTTCTGGGGCGTGCGCGGCACGCTCCCCGTCACCGGCGGCAAGAGCCTCCGTTACGGCGGGAACACGTCGTGCGTCACGCTCGAATTCCCGCGCCACCAGCTGTTCGTGTTCGACGCCGGCAGCGGCATCAAGGCGCTGTCGGATTGGCTGCTCCGCCAGAAGCGCAAGCGCATCGAGGCCAAGCTGTTCATCTCCCACCCGCATTGGGACCACGTCAACGCGCTGCCGTTCTTCGTGCCGCTCTACATGCCCGGCAACGAGTTCGAGATCTGCGGCGCGCGCCACGGCGACACCACCATGCGCGAGCTGATCTCGGCGCAGATGGACGGCATCTACTTCCCGATCACGTTCCAGGAATTCGGCGCCCGGGTCTACTTCCGCGACCTGGACGAAGAGGAATTCAAGATCGACCAGCAGATCGCCGTGAAGACCATGCTGCTGAGCCATCCCGGCCGCTGCCTGGGCTACCGGATCAACTACAACGGCCGCTCGATCTGCTACGTCACCGACAACGAGCTGTTCCTGGAGGACAGCGAATTCCACAATCCGTTCTACGTCCAGAAGCTGACCGACTTCGTGCGCGGCACCGACGCGCTGATCACCGACAGCACCTACACCGACGCCGAGTACCTGACCAAGGTCGGCTGGGGCCATTCGTGCCTTTCCGAGGTCGCCAAGCTGGCCCACAACGCCGAGGTCAAGACGCTGTACCTGTTCCACCACGACCCGGACCAGAACGACAACGCCATCGACCGCAAGCTGGAGATGACGGAATCGGTGCTTTCGCGGCTCGGCTCGTACACCCGCTGCCTGGCGCCGCAGGAAGGCCAGGTCTTCCGGGTCTAGGCTGCCGCCCCCGCTCCGACTAATATCGCCATCCGACGAAACGCCACCGGCAATGAGGGAGGAAATCGCATGCCCGGCAAGATCGACGCGCGCCTGAAGGAACTCGGCATCGAACTGCCGAACGCCCCCATGCCGGCCGCCAACTACGTGCCCTTCGTCGTCGCCGGCTCGATGCTGTTCGTCGCCGGCCAGATCACCGCGGTCAACGGCGAGATCAAGTACAAGGGCAAGCTCGGCAAGGACCTCGCCGTCGAGGACGGCTACCAGGCGGCGCGCATCTGCGGGCTGAACCTGATCGCCCAGGCCAAGGCCGCATGCGGCGGCGACCTCGACAAGATCGTGCGCGTGGTCAAGCTCGGCGGCTTCGTCAACGCCACGCCCGACTTCACCGATCACCCCAAGGTGGTCAACGGGGCCTCCGACCTGATGGCCGAGGTGTTCGGCGAGGCCGGCAAGCATGCCCGCTTCGCCGTCGGCGCGAGCAGCCTGCCGCTCGGCATCGCCGTCGAAGTCGACGCGATCTTCGAGATCGGCTAAGACCCCGCCGCTCGCATTTCCCTGCCTTGCATTCCCGGCGCGCGCGCGCGACCCTAGGGCATGCCCGACGGACGCGAACCCGCGACCATCCGCGTCGTGCCCCGCATCGCCGACGTCCCGGCCGAAGCCTGGGACCGGCTGACCGACGGGCGCGATCCGTTCGTCTCGCACGCCTTCCTCTCCGCGCTGGAGGATAGCGGATCGGCGGTCGCCGAAACCGGCTGGCTGCCGCAACACCTGGTCGTCGACGACGGCGCGGGCGGCATCGCGGCGGCGGCGCCGCTGTACCTGAAGAACCATTCCTACGGCGAGTACGTGTTCGACTGGGGCTGGGCCGACGCCTACCACCGGGCCGGCGGACGCTATTACCCGAAGCTGCAATGTTCCGTGCCGTTCACGCCGGTGACCGGGCGTCGTTTCCTCACCCCGCCCGGCGCGCCGCCGGAAACGCGCGGCCGGCTGATCGACACCCTGGTCGCGGGCATGCTCCGGCTGGCCGATCGCGACGGCGCCTCCTCGGTCCACGTCGCGTTCCCGGTCGAGGACGAATGGACCCGCATGGGCGCGGCCGGCCTGATGCAGCGGATCGGCTGCCAGTACCATTGGCAAAACAAAAGCTACGCGACGTTCGACGATTTCCTCGGCGAGCTCTCGTCGCGAAAGCGCAAATCCATCCGCAAGGAGCGCGCCAAGGTCGCCGCGCAGGGCGTCACCTTGAAAACCTTGTCCGGTTCCGACCTGACCGAGGCCCATTGGGACGCGTTCTATCGCTTCTATTGCGACACCACCGGCCGCAAATGGGGCGGCAATTACCTGACCCGCGAATTCTTCTCGCTGCTGGGCGAACGGATGGCCGAGCGCGTCGTGCTGGTGATCGCCGAACACGGCGGCCGGCCGGTGGCGGGCGCGCTCAACCTCAAGGGCGACGACGCGCTCTACGGCCGCCACTGGGGCTGCGACGCGGAATTCCGCTTCCTCCATTTCGAGGCCTGCTACTACCGGGCGATCGATTACGCCATCGCCCACGGGCTCCAGCGGGTCGAGGCCGGCGCCCAGGGCGAACACAAGATCCAGCGCGGCTACCTGCCGACCCGCACGCTCAGCGCGCATTGGATCCGCGACCCCGGCCTCGGCGACGCGGTCGCCAGCTTCCTCGCCCGCGAGCGCGTCATGATGGAACGCGAGATCGAAGGCCTCGGCACCCTCTCGCCGTTCCGCCGGTCCAATGACCAGGGGGGCGACGACGGCAGCGACGGGAACGACGGAAAAGACGACGATTAATCCGGTTTCGATGCGGTTTTTATCGATCGGACCGCGATTTTATCGCGCTTTTTTCGCCTAACCCGTTGATCCGACAGCAAACACGTGAAAAAATTCCTGTAATTGTCATCCTTTATCGGCTTTTATCGGCTTTTATCGGCATTTTCCACCCCTTCGGGTGGGGATTGGCACCATAGCGGCGACGGAAAAGCACGCCCGTCCAGCGGCTTACCCGGCCACACAGACAAAAATGGTTTTAAATCCTATCATAGGGAAATCGAGAAGTCAACGGCGACGGCGGGCCGTTGAAAATGCTCCGTCGGAATGTAATGTATCCTTACATCCTTACCGGAGGACTTCGCGATGCTCGCCAAGCTGACGTCCAAGAACCAACTGACCCTGCCGAAAGCGGTGCTCTCGGCCCATCGCGGCACCGAATATTTCGACGTCACCGAGGAAGGCGGGCGCATCGTGCTGACGCCCGTGCGAATCAATCGCGCCGACGCCGTGCGCGCCAAGCTGGCCGACCTGGGCATCGCCGAACGGGACGTGGCCGAAGCCGTGACCCGGACGCGCAAGAAAACGCGCAAGGCCGGATGATCGCGCCGCGCGTCGTTCTCGACACCAACGTCGCCCTTTCCGCCCTGTTGTTCCGCGCGGGATCGCTGTCGTGGCTGCGCCATGCGTGGCAATCGGAAGCGATCCGCCCGCTGGCGAGCGGCGCGACGGCGGAAGAATTGATCCGGGTCCTGGCCTATCCGAAATTCCGCCTGACCGCCGACGAACGCGAGGACCTGCTCGGCGACTATCTCCCCTGGTGCGAGACCGTCCGGGTGCCGAAGCGGATGAAAGTTCCCCGCTGCCGCGACCCGTTCGACCGGCCGTTCCTGGAACTGGCGCTGGCGGCCAAGGCCGACGCCCTGCTCACCGGCGACAAGGACCTGCTGGCCCTGGCCGGCGCGTTCGCCGTGCCGATCCTAGCCCCGGCCGCGTTTCGGGAGCGGTTGCCGGCCGCCCGTTGATCGAGCCGCCTACCCTTTCGCTGTGTCCACTCCGGCGAGTGGTCCAATATCTATCTTTCGGAGGTTCGGGCTTTTCGGGATCGGACGAAAAGATACTGACGTCGCCCGCTCATCGCAGAACAATCAGGGGATTACCCTCTCTGCACACCCCAGCGTGCCTACTCGCACAATCAACCGAGAAAACCCAACTACTCGACGGTACCGTGCAACAATATTTTGGAAATTAGTTCATTTCCGTATTTTCGATTCAATCTATCTAAAAATTCAGGCTCTACCGCACGAAGAAAGTTTAAATATCCAACTAAATACTCGGCATCATCGTCCACACACTTTCCAGTTTCAACTTGGTGGATCAACCCACGAATAAACCGCTTCTGCTGCCTTCCAACAGAAACTCCCCCTTGGTTAGTTAAAACCAATCCAGTGACCTTCATCCGACGCTTTTTCGATGAATGGTGCGATTTAGCGTTGTTAAAATGAAGCCGTGGGTAGCGTAGGCTACGAACTATCGCGCGAACGTCGCTATGCAGCTCTTCTAGAACGTCGCGATTATTTGTAGAAAATGTGAGGTCATCAGCGTATCGGCTATAATTGACGTTCAGTTCGCCACATCGCTTAGACACCAGTTTATCAAATTCAAACATTATGGCGTTTGAGATCACTGGTGAGCTTGGCGCACCTATTACCAGCGCTCCATTTCTACAAACTGCCCTGCAAACAAGAGAATACTCATCGGGCGTTATATAACTAGGCAACCGCCCTTGATTATCGCTGAGAAGATTATGAATATCCTGAGACTTAATTGATCCAAAAAAATGCAAGAAATCTAATTTTAATAAAAATCTTTGCCCGCAATGCACCCGAGCATTATCTGCAATATTGGTTCCCTTTCTATATGCACGAGCCGCTTCGTGGAGAGGTAAACATTCGAACACCGACTTAGCTAACCATCTTTGGATAACTTTCAGTTTCTTCGAGGGGTGCTCAATCTTTCGGTCGCCGCCTCCCTTTTTTGAAATGTAATAAATTTTATACGAATGGCTTGCTGAAGAAATTGTAGATCGAACAAATTCTTTACTAAGCCCAAAATCTTTTGAAATTTTTTCGATAATCATGCCGCCGATTCTCTTAGCTCAAGAAGATTTGGAGCATGTTTTTGATACGTATTTAATATGTCCGCTTTGATTTTATCGAGGGATGGCCCATCAACCTGCACCATCGTAAATTTGTTGTCTCCAATGAAAAAGAACTCGTCATCTTCAACACGCGAAATGCATCCTGAAGAAGCTAAGACTGATACGATGTTTCTTATCTCACCGTATGTAGATTTTCCAAAAATATTTTTGAAAATGATTGAGAGTTCGACTGGATGCAATATGGGGAAAATCGAAAACAAATGTATCGCAATATAAAATTTTTCTTTTAATCCTGCGCTTTCAATTTCGTTTGGATTAATCCGGTAACTTCTTTTTGGTTTGACGTCACCAAGGATGGTGCCGATCGCCGAAAAATTCGGCTCTCCGTTAACTAGCGTTATATGAACGGTTTGCCCAAATTGGGATTGTCTGTTGATCTTGTAGATCGGGCCGCGATTTAAGAATGATGGCGCTGCTTGAAAATCGATGTGATTAGCGATCAGTGTTTTCGCTGACAGTTCAGCGAATGCTGAGAAGTACCCGACCTCAGCGTATGAACCGATGCTTTCGGGAAATATCAGAACAAAATCCGCAATATCACATATAAATTTCTCAACTTCAGCTATATCGATATAGTTGTTATTCCCATCTGCACGAAGATCGTCAAACGAGTTTTCAGCAAGAAATATTCTATAATCTGGAAGATTTTTTTCTGAAAACTTTAAAAACGCGCTTCGATGGTTCTCTTTATCTGTCGGCCCTCCACAAACAAATAGGAGTTTATGGTCGCGACGAATTAACAGCTTTCCTGAACGGAGAGTTTGGGCCACCTCACTCACAAGCACCTTTCCTTGAGGCAGTTGGAGGAAGTGGCCCAAATCAATACCCCTTACCTAGAGCAGGGCGATATCAGATATCGCCAGGCAGAACTGCGTGGCGATATCTGATATCGCCCGCACATGACGTTCAATTCCAAACGGCTTGGCTATAGCACCAAGCGCAAGACACTATTAAATCAAGTAGTGTCCAGCTAAGAGGTGCTTGACGGTTACCTATTATGAAATTTCTTGTCAAGGTTGTACTTATGTTGACCTTTGGTTTGAAACGTTATTGGCATTTTCATTTTCTTTGTTCCTCGTATTGGCCTGCTGCCGGTTCCAAAGACACTTGGTTTAGGTGTTTGATGATGGAACC
>CAZDFF010000200.1:0-6632 GCA_964504425.1 uncultured Hyphomicrobiales bacterium | reverse complement strand
GCATCGCGATGCCGAAGCTGTTCTTGTTCTTCGCCGCCATTGGCAATGTCTCCTTTTTGCGTCGGCCGTCAGGCCGTGTAGAGCCGGTCGGGGTCGAGGTTCCTGAGCACCGCCAGTTCGTCGGCGCGGAGCGGATCGGTCGTCCCCACGTTGCGGTCGATGATCAGATCGAAGCCGGTGTTGTCGCGCACCTGTTCGGGCGTCACGCCCGGATGCAACGCGAGCACCTTCATGGCCCGCGTCTTTTCGTCGAAGCCCATGACCCCCAGGTCGGTGACGACCCTGAACATGCCGCCCGCAATCAGGCCGGAATCGGCGCGGCTGGTGCCGCCGTTCAGATATCCGGGGCTGGTGACGAAGTCGACCTTTTCGACGAAACGCCGCTTTTCGTGCTTCATCGCGACGATCATGTGGGTCAGGCTGGAAATGTCGTTGCCGCCGCCGGTGCCGGGCAGGCGCGTCTTCGGATTGTCGGCGTCGCCGATGAAGGAACTGTTCAAATTGCCGTAGCGATCGATCTGCGCGCCGCCCATGAAGCCGACGTCGACGTAGCCGCGCTGCAACAGCAGCAGCACCTCGGTGATGCCGCACAGCATGTTGGCGCGGCGCGTGCATCGCTGCTCGTTGGTCGACGGCGGCAGGTGGCCGGGCACCACGAACGGGCCGATGGTGCCGCCCTCGAACAGGATGGTCAGCCCCGGCGCGTGCATGCGCTGGGCCAGGGTCGCCGCCAGCAGCGGAATGCCGACGCCGGCGAACACGATCTGCCCGTCCTTCAAAATCCGTCCGGCCATCACGGCCAGCAGTTCGGATGCGGTGAAATCCTTGCGCTCAGTCATCGAAGATGCTCCGGCCGCGGCGGGTGGCGTCCAAGACGGCCTCGATGCCGATCAGGTTCAGGTATTCGGCCCACGACTTCGGCCCATGGAAATATTTTTCGAGGTATGCCTGGGCGCCCTTTTCGGCGTCCTTCTTGGTGATTTCCGCGAAGCCGTCGAGATGATCGAAGAACGGCTCGTACATCCCGTAGCATTCGTGCGGCGCGCTGCCGTAGGGCACCTCGACCACCGCGTCAACCGTGAAGAACGGAATGCGGGTCAGGTCGGGGCGGCGGCGGATCTGGTCGTTGGTGACGATCTTTTCCGTGGTCATGATCACGCGCGTCGCGGCCATCGGAATGTCGATGTCCATGAACATCAGGCCGTCCATCTGCGCGTTGCCGTAGGGATCGCAGCGCTGCACGTGGATCAGCGCGACGTCCGGGTTTAGCGCCGGAACCAGGGCTATCTTTTCCCCCGTGAACGGGCAGTCGATCGTCTTCATTTCCGGGCGGCGCTTGCCGACGTCGGAGCCCATCATCGAGCGCGTCGGCATGAACGGCACGCCCATGGCGCCGGCCCGGTAGCGGAGCCCCATCGACATGTGGCTCCATTCCTCGTAGGTCGCGCGCTTCGATTCGGTGTAGGCGCGCATGACGCGCGACACGCCCCAGACGATGCCCTGGCTGAACCAGCTGGTAACGATGTGCTTGCTGGCGCCCGAGGCGAACAGCAGATCCCCTTCCCCCGAGACGATGCTGCGGGACACCGTCAAATCCTTGCGGCCGGCGCGGATCAAGGCCCAGATCATCGCCATCGGCGTGCGCGACATGGTGCAGCCGCCTAGCGCGACGTGATCGCCGTCCTTCACCAGGGAGGCCGCCTCCTCCAGCGACATCACCTTTTCGCGCAGGCTGCGGTCCCGCGCTTCGAGCTTGCGGCGAAGCTCCAGGTAGGGTTGCGGTTGGCTCACGGTCAGGTCTCTCCCGTATTCAGAAGTCAGCCGGGGCGATTGACGCCGGCCCGGCCGTTGAAGTCGTCGGTCATGGCGTCAAGGCCCGGCAGCAGGTCGTGCAGGCCGCGCCAGAACGCCTGATTCTTGCGTCTGTCGAAATCCTCGAGCGTCGTGCCTTGCTGCTCGACCCAGGTGAAATAGCCCAGATTAAAGATGCGCTTGCGGTCGGCCGCGCCCAATTCCAGCAAGTGGTCGGTTTCCAGCCCAGCCAGGTCGCGGGCGAAGGTCGCGGCCGCGGCGGCGGTATCGAAGGTGCCGCCGAACAGCGATTTTTCCGCCTTGGCGATTTCCGTCGTGTAGAGCGCGGCGCTGTCGGTCGCGACCGTCATCACCACGTCGTCCTCGCCCAAACCCAGGCGTTTCGCCACCTTGATCGCGCCCAGCACGTTGCCGATGCCCGACAGCCCGAAGGCGTCGAGGGACTCGATCAACGCCGGCGCGATTCCGGCACGGTCGGCCAGATAGGCGCGGCCGACCTTGGTGTTGAAGAGCACGTTGAGCCGATCGCACGACTTATCCGAAACCCCGACCACCATGTCCATGTTGGTGCAGTTCTGGATCAGCGGCACGTGCTTGTCGCCGATCCCCTGGATGTTGTGCTCGCCGTAGCCGTTGTAAAGCATGGTCGGGCATTCGACCGGCTCCATGGCGACGATCTTGGTGCCGAAGCGTTCCTTCAGCCGGTCGCCGGCGCCGAGCGTGCCGGCCGAGCCGGTGCCCGACACGTAGGCCGCGAGACGCATCGGCTTGCCGCCCGCCACGTCCTCGAAAATCCGCTCCAGCGCCTTGCCGGTGCAAAGATAATGGCCGAGGTAATTGGCGAATTCCGAGAACTGATTCAGGATCACGTTGGCCGGGTCGCGCGCCAGTTCGTGGCACTTGTCGTAGATTTCCTTGACGTTGCTTTCGGTGCCCGGCGTGCGGACGATGTCGGTGGGATCGGCGACCCAGTTCGCCAGCCAGTCGAATCGTTCCTGGCTCATGCCGGCGGGCAGCACGGCGACGCCGCGGCAGCCGAGGATGCGCGCGATGGCGACGCCGCCGCGACAATAGTTGCCGGTCGACGGCCACACCGCGCGATGGCGCTTCGGGTCGAACTGGCCGGTGATCAGGCGGGCCATCAGGCAGGCGTAGGCGGCCAGGACCTTGTGCGCGCCGATCATCGGGAAGCGGCGGCCGAGCGCGACGGCGATCTTGGCGTCGATCCCGGTCAGTGCCTTGGGCAGCAGCAGGTAGCCCGGCACGTCGGTGCGATTTTTGCGCGCGGCATCGTTGAACCAATGCACGCGATAGAGATTCGCCGCATGCGGCGCGTCCGGTTCCACGCCCTGGGTCGCGGCCAGCAGGTCCTTGTTCATGGCGGCCGGATCGGCGAGATCGGACAAACGCGGCAGCACCACGCGCGCGTCCTTCAACGCCTGGATCGCGCTGTCGTAGACTTTTCGGTCGACTATGTCGGTCGGCAGATCGATCGCCGTCATGCCTTGATTGACCCCTCCCTTGGCCGATCCCGGAGAGGCGGAAATCCGGCCGGCGGCTTAAATCATACTGTCTTACTATTCTTAGTACCATATGATACGAAAAGAGGCCGCGCAAGCGCGTTAGCGGCCGAAAAATCGCCCCAGGACGAGGAAGGAGCCCACCCCCATGAGGACCAAGATCGAAGCCGGTTGGCTGGTCGGCAACGACGGCAAATCCCACACCCTGATCCGGGACGGCGTCCTGGTCTACGAAGGTGACAAGATCGTTTACGTCGGCAAGTCGTTCGACGGCACGGTGGACAAGACCATCGACGCCAAGGGCAAGCTGGTCGGCCCCGGCTTCATCGATACCCACGTCCATTCCGGCCACCGGGCGTCCCACCGGCTGATCACCGACACCGGGCGGCCGATGTATTACGGCCAGCCGTTCCTGGAAATCAGCGTGCCGAAGGAAGGCAAGACCGTGCACGGCGATCCGCGCTACCTGAAGCACGGGGTCGCCGGCGCCGACGCGGCGCTGGAACTGAACGCGATCTTTACCGTGGTCGAATTGCTGCGCAACGGCGTCACCACCTTCGTCGAATTCGGCAGCCAGTTGAGCGTGCAGCAAGCCTTGATGAAACAGATCGCCAAGTTCGGCACGCGCGGGTATCTCGGCCCCGGCTACGACTGCGGCCGCTGGGTCGCCGACGACAAGGGCCGCCTGAAGCGGCTCCGCGACGACGCCGCCGGCATGAAGGGCCTGGACATCGCGCTCGACTTCATCGCCAAGCACGACGGCGATTGCGACGGCCGGGTGCGCGGCATCCTGGTTCCGCGCGAGGTGGAGACGTCGAGCGTCGAACTGCTGGAAGCCACCTTGAAGCACGCCGACGCCAAGAACCTGCCGATGGCGACCCATGCCGCCTATAGCGTGCTGGAATTCCAGGACATCGTCCGCGACCACCTGATGACGCCGGTCGAACTCTTGGACAAGATCGGCATGCTGCGCACGACGCTCAACATCGGCCACGGCAACTTCATCGCCGACAACCCGAACCTGAACTATTCCGGCGGACGCGACCTGAAATTGATGGGCTGCAACCACACCTCGATCTCGCACTGCCCGATCAACATCGCAAGGCGCGCGCGCACGCTGGACAACTGGGATAAGTACCGGGACGCGGGAGTCAACATCTCGATCGGCAGCGACACCTACCCGCGCGACATGATCCTGAACATGCGCACCGCCAGCTACATGGGCAAGGCGATGGCGCACGATTATTTCGCCGCCCCGGCCGGCGACGTCTACGCCGCCGCGACCTTGGGCGGGGCGCGCTCGCTCGGCCGCGACGATCTCGGCCGCCTCGCCCCCGGCGCCAAGGCCGACGTGGTCATTATCGACTTCGCCGGGCGCAACTCGCTGCGCTACGGCCCGGTCCGCGATCCGATCAAGAGCCTGGTCGAATGCGGCGTCGGCGACGACGTGGATACCGTGATCGTCGACGGCAAGGTGTGCATGGAAGGCGGCAAAATCCCCGGCATCGACATCGCCAAGCTGGCGGCCGACACCCAGGCGGCGGGCGAGGAAGTCTGGCGGACGCTGCCCGATTGGGATCCGCTCGGCCGCACGGCCGACCAGGCCTCGCCCTGGTCGTTCCCGTTGCAAGACTGACGCAGGCATTTTTTCGGACGGCGTGGGGGCGGTCTTGTTAGACTGCCGCCATGGCCGAACCGTTCCCCTGGTGGACGCTGATCCCTTACACCGTCCCCGCCTTCCTGATGGCGGTGCTGCTGTACGCGGCGCTGGTCCGGGGGCTGTTCGGCCTCGTGGTCGCCGAGGATTCGCCGAACCTGCTGTGGCGGGGCTTGTGCAAACGCACCGACTGGCTGCTGTGCCTCACCCGCGTCATCACGCCGGTCGCCATCGGCCCCGCGTGGCTGCCGTTCTGCGCGGTGTTCTGGATCGCGGTTCTGCGCGCCGCCTTCTACGTCGCCATGGTACAGGCGGGTCTCGGTCCACTGGGGAGCGCGGGATGACGCCGAAGCAGATGTACTTCGCTATTTTATTGCTCGCCCTTTTCGGCGGCCTGCTGTCGCCGCTGAAATTCGTGCTGCTGGCCACGTCGCCGACGTGGCTGCCGGCGCTGCTACCGGGAGTCGGTCATTATCTGCTTTTCCCCGAGGCGATGGTGTGGGTCGCGTCCGCCGTCGCCGTTGTCGCAACCCTGCTGATCGCCGGCGTGCCGGCGGCGCTTTACGAGCGGGTGCGCGGCCTGAGTGCGCCGGACGGCACGGGCATGATGATCTGGATGGTCGCGGTCTTCCTGACCATGATTCCGACCAGCGGCCGGATGGCGTTCTAGCAGGTTGCTGAAAAAGTCCTTAAAACGACTTGCCCCGTCCTTCGAGACGGCCCTTCGGGCCTCCTCAGGATGAGGCAAGTCTTTGAAACGATTGACCTCATGCTGAGGAGCGAAGCGTCTCGAAGCACGAGGTCAATCGTTGCTTCGATTTTTTTCAGCAGCCTGCTGACGGAGACATAAATGACCGCGAAGCGTTACGGATTCCTCGGCCTCGGCCAGATGGGCGGGCCGATGGCCGCCAACGTCGTCAAGGGCGGCTTCGATCTCATCGCCTACGACAAGGCCGGCACCGACGGGCGCCTGCCGCCCGGCGCGACGGCGGCCGATTCCGTCGCCGACGTCGCCCAGGCCGCCGACACGATTTTCCTGTCCCTGCCCGACGGCAAGATATCGACCGCGGTCGCGCACGAAATCGGCCGCGCCGAGGATCGGCGCGCGACCGTCGTCGTCGACCTGTCGACCACGGGCCCGGACGCCGCGCGCGAGGCCGCCGCGATCCTGAAGCCCGCCGGGGTCGAATACATCGATTGCCCGGTGTCGGGCGGCCGCGCCGGCGCCATCGCCGCCACGATCTCGGTGATGTGGGCGGGACCGAAGGCGACGTTCGACGCGCATCTGCCGGTGCTGAAATCGTTCGCCAGGAACCCGTTCCACGTCGGCGACGAACCGGGCCAGGGCCAGGTGCTGAAGATCCTGAACAACTTCCTGTCGGCCACCGCCATGGTCGCGACCTCGGAGGCGATCCTGTTCGGCCTGTCCCAGGGGCTCGACATGAAGACGATGCTGGACGTCGTCAACGTCTCGACCGGCCAGAACACGGCGACCCTGGACAAATTTCCGAAACGCATCTTGACCGGCACCTACGACGCCGGATTCACCGCCGGGCTGCTGACCAAGGACCTTAATCTTTATCTCGACAACGTCGCCAAGGCGGGCACCCCCGATCGGGTCGGCCAGGCCGTCGTCGGCCTGT
>CAZDFF010000199.1:0-6668 GCA_964504425.1 uncultured Hyphomicrobiales bacterium | reverse complement strand
AAGCGACAGCGCAGCCCCGGTCAGGCACATCAGCATGTCCCATTGCGTATCCCACGAATCGCCCTGGGTCCCGAGAAAGGCCTCGGCGCTGGCGCCGTAGATAGCGGCCGACCACCATTCGATCATCTCGTAGAACGCGCTGAACGCCAGGCAGATGCTGGTGACGACGACAAACAGCCATTTGCCGGGATACAGCGGCGACGTGCGCAGCAATATTTCCCGCACCAGGATTGCCGGCACGAAGCCTTGGATAACGTGCGCAAAACGGTCGTAATGATTGCGGGCCAGATCGAACGTCTCGGCAGCCCAGAACCCGACAGGTACCTGGGCGTAGGTGTAATGTGCCCCCATCAGCAAGACGAGTGCGTGCAGGAACAGCAGCCGCAGCGTCAACGGCGTCAGCGGGAAATCCCCATGCGACAAGATCAGCAGCGCGGCACCGATCAAGACGGGCGCGGCTTCCATCGCCCACGTGAGCATATCGGCCGGCTGCCAGGCGGACGCCGCGACGGCGACCGCCGCGAGCCCGAGCAGGATGGCCAGTTCCCAACGTCTTAAGACTTCCACCCGCTGCTCCCGCCCTTCACTGCCTAAACGCCGATCTTGAGTTCCTTTTCAAGATTTTCGGCTTCCTTTTCAAGCTGATGTTCCAGCTTCCTGATCCGTTTGTTCAAATTCTCGATCCGCGCCAGCGATTTCGACCGTTGTTCGGCACGGCGGCGCTTGTTCCACTTTCGCAAACGCCATTCGCAAGCCACCGCCATCAGCAGGAATCCGGCGGTGCCGATGACGATGGCCCCCCACAAGTGGCCGACCTGGTGCAGCGACACGGCGGTCCCCCAAAATCCGACCGTCACCATCGCGGACGCGGCAACGAACAGCAGCCGCTTGGTCACGACGTCGTCCTTTTGCTGGCTGTTCTCCGCCTCCGCGACTGCGTTGGCGATCTCGACCTTGGCCATCTGCTGCCATTTGCGGAACGACATCCCCTCGTCGATGGTCCGCCCGTCGCGAATGAATTGCTCCAGACGCAGGATGACGTATTCGGCGCGTTCCTCCGGCGTCGGATTGTCCTTGAGTTCTGGAACCTTGAAAGCCGCATCGGCCGCAGCCGCCGCTTTGGCCAGCGCGCTTTGGCCCCCGATGAATCGCTCGGCCATGTTTATACCTGTCGCCCCCGAATCGGCCGATCATACCATTCGCATCGCGGGAGACGGCCTGCGAAAACGAAAAAGGGCGCCAAAGGCGCCCTAAAACAAAGTTGAAAGCGTACACTGACTATTCGGCGGCGGCGCAACCGTAATCGTCGTTGACCGGAAGACCGGCACGAATCTCTTTCGCGCGCGCCCGAATCATCCGAGCGCACTTGCCGCACTGCGCCTTGCAACCGAAGCAACGATAAACGGCGTTGGCGCTCTTGGCGCCGTTGGCCAGGGCCAAGTTGACCTGTTCGTCGGTAAGACCGTTGCAGACGCAGATATACATGGCAGTTCTCGGTCCCTTCGGCTGCGGCGCCTCTTACTATGCTGGCGGCGACCTTGGAGCGTTTCCTCTTAGTTCCACAGCGCAAGTACTGCAATCGCGAGTCGTTCGCGCATAATCATATAATCGCGAATGCGAATGGATGTCAACTTACAAACGCAAATGAAAATACCTTTTATTTCAATAAACTACCCTCGCAAGTGGAATTCTTCCGGACTATAATTTTGGAATTACGCCAAGGATTCGGCGTCTTTCCCGCCCTGGTGCGCCGTCGTTCCTCGGGACCTTTCGACGGCACCACCTCGATCCAGCCCACGCAACGCCCTTCCCCGGGGCGCCGCAAGCCACAAGGGAGACGACATGAAAGGCAATCCGCAAGTCATCAAGAGTCTGAACGGCATCCTCAAGAACGAGCTGACGGCGATCAACCAGTACTTCCTGCACGCGCGCATGTTCAAGAACTGGGGCCTGAAGCGGATCGCGCACAAGGAATACGAGGAATCGATCGGCGAGATGAAGCACGCCGACAAGCTGATCGAGCGGATTTTGATGCTGGACGGCCTGCCCAATCTTCAGGATCTCGGCAAGCTGTCGATCGGCGAGAACGTCCCCGAAGCCTACAAGGGCGATCTGGCTTCCGAAACGGCGAACCAGAAAGCCCTCAAGATCGCGATCGCGTTGTGCGAAAAGTCCGACGACTACGTCAGCCGGGAAATTCTCGAGGATATCCTGGAAGACACCGAAGAACACATCGACTGGCTGGAAACGCAACAGGGCCTGATCAAGACGGTCGGCTTGCAGACCTATCTGGCTGAGCAAATGAAGGGCGACGAGAGCTAACGCGCGTCCGCGCCGTCAAAGCGCGGCCAGCAGCCGATTGAGCGCGTCCTTGACCCGCGCGCGGGCCTGGAGCGCCTCGTCGCGCCGTTCCCGTTCGGTCTCGACCACCTCGGGCGGCGCCTTGGCGACGAAGCTTTCGTTGGAAAGCTTCTTGTCGGTCTTGGCGATGTCGCCGTCGATCTTGGCGATTTCCTTTTCCAAGCGCGCCTTTTCCGCGGCGACGTCGATCACGCCCGCGAGCGGCAACACGAACGTCGCCTCGTCGACCACGATCTGCACGCTTCCCTTGCCGACCTCGGCCGTCGGTTGGATGGCTTCGAGCCTGGCGAGACGGAAGATCGCATCCTTGTTTCGATCCAGACGCCCCATCGTCGCCGGGCCGGCATCCTTGATCAAAAGACGAATCTTGATCGCCGGCGCTATGTTCATTTCCGCGCGGACGGCGCGCACGGCCGAGATCGCGCGCACAAGCCAATCCATCTCGGCGTCGGCGTCCTTGTCGCCGAGCCCCGAAAAATCGGGCCAGGCGGCATCGATCAGCAGGCCCGGACGCGACATCGCCGTCTTCGACCAAAGCTCCTCGGTGATGAACGGCATGATCGGATGCAACATGGTCACGATTCGATCCAATACCCACGCTGCCGTTGCCCGCGTTTCGGCCTGGGCCGCAACTTCCACTTGGCCGCCTTGCAGCACCGGCTTGGCGAATTCCAGGTACCAGTCGCAGTAAGTGCCCCAGGTGAATTGATAGATCGCCGCCGCGGCTTCGTTGAACCGGTAGGCATCGATCGCGGCGGCGACCTTGTCCGCGGCCTCGGCCGTCTTGCCGACGATCCAACGGTTCAGCGTCGTCGTCGCCGATTTCGGATCGAAACCGTCGACCGGCTTGCATTCGTTCATTTCGCAGAAGCGGGCCGCGTTCCACAGCTTGGTGGCGAAGTTGCGATAGCCCTCGACGCGGGATTCGGAAAGCTTCACGTCGCGGCCCTGGGCCGCGAACGCGGTCAGGGTGAAACGCAGCGCGTCGGCGCCGAATTTCTCGATCAAATCCAGGGGGTCGATGACGTTGCCCTTGGACTTCGACATCTTCTGGCCCTTCTCGTCGCGGACCAGCGCGTGGATATAGACCGTGCGGAACGGCACCTCGCCCATGAAGTGCAGCCCCATCATCATCATCCGCGCGACCCAGAAGAAGATGATGTCGAAGCCGGTGACGAGCACGTCGGTCGGATAATAGCGCTTCAGTTCCGGCGTTTCCTCGGGCCAGCCCAGGGTCGAGAACGGCCACAAGGCGGACGAGAACCAGGTATCGAGCACGTCTTCTTCCTGGGTCAGATCGACGGCCTTGCCGTAATGCTTTGCGGCGGCGGCCTTGGCCTCCGCGTCCGTCATTTCGACGAAGATGTGGCCGTCGGGCCCATACCACGCTGGAATGCGATGGCCCCACCAAAGCTGGCGCGAGACGCACCAGGGTTGGATGTTGCGCATCCATTCGAAATAGGTGTTTTCCCACTGCTTGGGCACGAACACAGTGCGCCCCTGCTCGACCGCCTCGATCGCCGGTTTGGCCAGCGTCTTGGCGTCGACGAACCATTGGTCCATCAGCCACGGCTCGATGACCACGCCCGAGCGATCGCCGTATGGCACCGTCATCGGGTTTTCCTCGACCTTCTCGAGGAGCCCGAGGCTTTCCATCTCGGCCACCACCTTGTCGCGGGCCACGTACCGGTCCAGCCCCCTGTAGGCTTCGGGCGCGTTCTCGTTCAGCTTGGCCTCGCCGTCGAGCACGTTGATCCGTTCCAGACCGTGACGCTTGCCGACCTCGAAGTCGTTGAAGTCGTGCGCCGGCGTGATCTTGACCGCGCCCGAGCCCTTGGTCGGGTCGGCGTACTCATCGGCAACAACGGGGATTCGGCGCCCGACCAGCGGCAGGACGACGTGCTTGCCGACGAACGCCTTATATCGTTCGTCTTCCGGATGCACGGCGACCCCGGTGTCGCCCAGCATCGTTTCCGGCCGCGTGGTCGCGACCGTGATGTGCGTACCGTCCTGGCCTTCGACCGGATAGCGGAAATACCAGAGCTTGCCCTTGGTTTCGCGCTGCTCGACTTCCAGGTCCGAGATCGCCGTTCCCAGTTTCGGATCCCAATTCACCAGACGCTTGTCGCGGTAGATCAGGCCCTTTCGGTGCAGGTCGACGAACACCTTGCGGACGGCGTGGCTCAGGCCCTCGTCCATGGTGAAGCGTTCGCGCGACCAGTCGCACGACGCGCCCAGGCGGCGAAGCTGCGAGATGATCGTGCCGCCCGATTCCGCCTTCCATTTCCAAACCCGATCGACGAAGGCCTCGCGCGCCACGTCGCGACGCGACGTGCCCTCGGCGGCGAGCTGGCGTTCGACGACCATCTGTGTCGCGATGCCGGCATGGTCCGTGCCCGGCTGCCACAGCGCGTCCTTGCCCTTCATGCGGGCGAAGCGGATCAGAATGTCCTGCAGCGTATTGTTGAGCGCATGGCCCATGTGCAGGCTGCCGGTGACATTCGGCGGAGGGATGACGATCGCGTAAGGATCGGCGTTGTGGCGACGCCCGCAGGCGAAGGCGCCCGACTTCTCCCACTCGTCGTAGTGGCTTCGTTCGACCTCGGCGGGCCGAAATGTCTTCTCCAGCATTGCCGGATCCTCTTGACGCGACGGCGAAATTCGGGGAACGGGCGGTTGGGCCCGGCCGCGACCGGGGCGCACTTTAACGAAGCCCGGGGAGGAGTTCTAGGGTTAGTCTTCGAGCCGTTCGGCGCGGTTGATCATGTAGTCGATCTCGCGCTTGACCAGGCGCTCGATCAGGTACGGCAGATTGCGGTCGAGCCACTCCCGGAGGATCGGGCGCAACATCTCGCGCACCATGCCTTCCAGCGTCAGGTCGCGACCATCGCGAACCGCAACGTCGCGGCGGTCCAAGATGGCGCGGGCCAATTCGGAAAGAACGTCGGCACCCATCGCGGTCGTCGGCGGCGAAACCACGTGTTCCATAGGCGCCACCATGTCGCGGGTCAGCTCGAGAACCGGCTCGGGCTCCGGTTCAGGCTCGTCGAACACCGGCATCGGTTCCGGCTCGAATTCCGGTTCAGGCTCGGGTTCTGGTTCGAAGAACGGTTCCGGTTCGGGTTCCGGTGCGGCCACCATCTCGGGTTCCGGCGGTGGCGGCGGAGGCGGAGGGGGTGGTGGTGGCGGAGCCACTTTGGCCGCCGGCTTCGGTTTGGGCGCCGGTGCAGGCGGGGGCGGCGGCGCGGCAGCCTCCTGCTCCTCTTCGGAAAGGATGCGACGGATGGAGGCGAGAATGTCCTCCATTGAGGGCTCTTGGCCCGGTGCCGCTTGTCCGCTTTGGTCGCTCAACGCCCCCTCACAAAATTCCTTGGCAGTCGGTTCGCCTGCGGAACGTTCCCGGCGGCTCGCCGCCGATTCGATCCTTGTACTCCGATTCGGCTAGTTCACGCCACCCTTGCTCTTGCCGCCGACCCATTTATCGCGCACTTCGCGATAGTGCTCGTCGGGATCGTAACGTTCGACCGCCAGCTTTATATTGGCGGCCGTCAGATAACCCAACGCCGATTGCAGTTCGTAGGCATTCACCAACTCGTCGCGCTGGGCCCGGACGTGATTGACCTTGGCGTCGAGCAATTCCTGTTCGGCGTCCAAAACGTCCAAGACCGTACGCGAGCCGACAGCGGCTTCGCGCTCGACGCCTTCCAACGCGACGGTCGACGCCCTGATCTGGGCCAGGAACTGGTCGACGCGGGCGTGCGCGGCCAAAAGATTTTCATACGAACGGGCGGCCGTCTGCGTGGCGTCGCGCCGCTCCTTATCGATCAGGCTGCGCCGTTCGCCGACGGACTGCCGGGCGGCGCGCAACCGAGAATAGACCGCCCCGGTCTGGTAAATCGGCACCGACACACGGACGGTTCCCTCCAGCGTCGAAACGATCGATCGCTCGGTCGTGCTTTCGTATTCTTTGCTGGCCGTGCCGACGACGCTGACCGTCGGCAGAAGTTCGCCCCACACCACGTCGACGTTGTCGGTCGCGGCCCGGGCATCGTAGTCGGCCGCCGTCACGTTCGGATTGTTGGCGGACGCGATCTTGCCCGCTTCCAATTTCGATTGCGGAATACCCGTCGGAACCTTCGGCAGAACCATTTGCGCCGGCGCCGGCTCGCCGACCACGTTCTGGTAGGCGGCGCGCGAGGCTTCCAGATTGCTTTCGGCTTGAATGCGATCGGCCGTCGCTCGCGCAAGGCGCGCTTCCGCCTGGAACACGTCGGTGCGCGTGATTTCGCCGACCTGAAAGCGGTCGC
>CAZDFF010000198.1:0-6695 GCA_964504425.1 uncultured Hyphomicrobiales bacterium | reverse complement strand
AAGTCCGACGCGCGCCCCACGCCGAGCGAGACCGGCAGAGAAACGTAGTGCCACCGGCTGCCGTAATTGTCGCGATGGACGGAAAAGGCGACGTTGTAGATCCGTTTGTCGACGATGATTTTGTCGTCGGCGGGATTGCCGGTGTCCATCGCCCGCTTCAGGGTTACGTCCCAATAGCCGTCCTTCCAGCGCCCGACGCCGGAGACGGCGATATCGAAGCGCGATCCGGCGCCCTTCTGCAGCAGACGGCGGGGGATCGTGTCGCCGTCCTTCCAGGCATGGGCCGGGTCGAACGGGATCGCAGTTTCCTCGCTCAGATAGTACCGGTCGTCGAACCCGAGCTTTCTTTGTGTCAGATCGTCCCAGCTCAGCGCCCGACGCCCGGTCTTGGCCGGATCGAACATGAACTTGGGCTGTTTTTTCGCTCCGTCCCAATTGGTGCTGAAGGGGCCTTTCCCGGCGTCGCCATAACGCGCCTCGAACACGAATTGGTCGTCCGACGCGCCGATCGGATTTGACCGATGCGCCCGCCAGTGCCAGAGATCGAGGAAATAGCCGGCCTTTCGCAAGGTGGCCAGTTCGTCTTCGGGGACCACCGATTTCCAGTCGGCGATATTACGCCGGGTCGCGGGCAAATGCTTGCCGACCTCGACCTGCTTCCGCTTCTGGCCCAGATAGGGGTGCGCCTTCACTTCGTCTTCCTTGGCCTCGTTGGTGAAGAACCGCATCCGGTCGCCGACGGTGATGTAGCCGCCGTAGCGCGCGAATTCGGGCACGCCGCCGTCGTCGACCAGCATGGTGACCCGATCCTCATAAAATCCCTGGGGCTGCGGGCCGGCGACACTGGCGCCGTAGCGGACCCATTTTCCGCCGTCGAATTTGACCACGTCGTGATAGATCGACGGCCGTTGCGCCGGCCAGCGATAGCGGACGAACATGTCGCGACCGTTGTAGGCGGCCTTCACTTGTAGCGGCATGGTAAGTTGCTTCGGGATGGAGATGTTGCGGGCCAAATCGTTCTTGACGACCCCGCTGCCATGGGTGAACCACGACAGGCCGAGAACGCCGACGAAAATCGCCGCCGACACGTAGAGCAAGGTCCTTTTCATAAGGAGTCCTCCGAATGCTCGAAAGAGGCGTCGCGCCGCTTCGAGACGCGCCCGATTCCCGGACGATGGAAGTTCCGATGGCCGTTCCGCCGACCCCGAGCGTCTTGCAGGACCGCAATCGCCGCATCGTGCGAACATGCAGCATTTAACCGTCGCATTTACGCGATCGGGCGTCCTTGATCCGGATCAATGCGAACGAGGCGGGCGTGCCCGCGCCCAAGGATTAACACTGCCAAATAGCGGTCTAACGCCGACCGACGACCGCGCCCGACGGCATTTCCTCGGCGGCGGTCCGGCGTAGCGTATCGAGCGCACTGTCCATGACGCGGGTGTCGCCGTCCTCGCGGTGTATCATGTAGGCGGGCAGCCGGAATTCCGGTGCGCCCTTCACCGGGGCCATGCGGCGGGCATCGACATGGGCGCGGGCCATGCGGATCGGCAGGTAGGCCGATCCGCGATTTTCCAGAATATGGCGGATGCCGAACCAACCGATGTTGGTGGTCAGCGACGGCGCGAAATCGGGAAACGACGCACTGTGCTTGGCGAAGAATTCGGGTCCCCAATCGATGTAGACGTAGTCGCGATCGAGCGTCGATTTGGGATCGGGGGCGCCCGACAGCAGGACCAGGATGTCGTCGAACAGCGCTTCGACGATCAGGCCCGGGCGACGCTGCGGCGTGTACATCACGCCGATGTCGATGCGGCCTTCGACCAACCCCTGCATCAGCGTCGGCTCGAATTCGATTTCGGCGCGGACCAGAACGTTGGGGACGGCGGCGCGAAAGCGCGGCACCCAGCGCAACAGAAAAGCGTCCCACAACCCGATGCGCCCGCCGACGGTCAAGGCGCCATGGAAGCCGCGCGGAATGCCGACTTCCTGGCGCGCCTGTTCGACGGTGCGGACCAGGGTCGAGGCGTGTTTCTGGAACTGGCGACCCTCGGGCGTCAGCGTCGTGCCGCCCTTGTTGCGCACGAACAAACGGCAACCGAGATGGCGTTCCAATGTCTGAATGCGCGCGCTGATGGTCGATTGGGTGACGTTCATGCGCTCGGCGGCGCTGATGAAGTTGCCGGCCGAGACCACGCTCAAAAACGTTCGCGCCAGTTCGGTATCCATTGGCCGGCGGCCTCCGAAGGGTAGCGACAGAAATAAAATCGAACTGTTCGATATTATATACCTAAAATACTCGTTTGTCAGGACTTAACGGCACTCGTATCCTTCAGTCGATGGGCGGTGCGCCGTAAGGCATGCCGTTCTCAATGCTCCCAGTAGGATGCCGGTGGCCCGACCGTCGGTATCGAAGCACAGGCGGCCTGCCCGGGGCTTGCGTCTCTCTCCGGGTGGGCCGCAGGAGCCTCCAAATTTCGAGTGCCGGCCGTTACCGCCCCCGTGGTGACGGCCGGCCTCTTTTTTTTCCAGAGAACGCTGCGAGACGAAACATCTAGTCCCGGGGAAATCCGTGGGACCTCAGCCACGCGGGAAACGAGGCGCCATCGGCTTCCGCCGCCTGGCGGGCCTTGTCCTCGGACCAGCCGTAGAACGCGGCGCGGCCGAAGCGGGCCGGGTTGCGCTGTTTCTCCGGCGCGATGGGGTGGGTTTCGGCGCGGCGACGGTCGTAGGCGTCGATGTGTTGTTCGAATGCGCCGTTATCGTAGATGTCGCGATGCACGGTTGCCGCCAGCGGCAGGCGGGGGCTGATCCGGCCCTCGCCCGCCGGATAGCCGACGCACAGCCCGGCGACCGGAAAGACGCCGTCCGGCAACGCCAATTCCCTCGCAACCACGTCCATGTGATAGCGCACGTAGCTGATCGGACAGCAGCCGAGCCCGGCGCTTTCCGCGGCCAGCAGAAAGGTTTGCATGACGAGCGCCGCGTCGACGGTCGCGTTGAACAGGCCTTCCAGGCCGCCGTTGGCGCGTTCGGTGCCGCGCATCCGGCAGATGCGGTCCAGCCGTCGCGAGTCGCCGAGGAAGATCAAGAACCAGGGCGCGGTGGCGATCCATGGCATATCGGGAACGGCGGCCGCGATCGCGGCGCGTTTTGCCCTGTCCTCGACCTTGACGACGCTCGCCTGCTGGTAGTCCGATTTCGATGGGGCCGAGAAGGCGGCGGCCAGCAGCAGATCGATCAACGCCTCCGGCACCGGGTGGTCGGCGTATTCGCGATGCACCCGGCGGCCGAGCACGCGCGCGATCGTCGGATCGGCGGGCGGCGTTTCCGGCAGATCGGGCACGTCGCCGAAGCGGGCGGCGATCAGGTCGGCAAGGGTTGCGGGCATGGGGCCTCCATCCGGGCGACGCAGGGCCGGACTCGGCCGTCGTCGCCTATTTTTTCTCGACGCCGAAGGTCGATCCGCCCGTGCCGCCGACCTCGTGCCGGGGCCAGCGGCCGCGTTCGACCCGATGCAGGAAATCCGCGAGCGCTCGATTGAAAAGATCGGGCTCTTCGATGTTCAGCGTATGTCCGGCCATCGGCATGACGGCGAGCCCGGCCCCGGGCATGTTGCGCTTCAAAAGCAGCGCCGGTTCCAGGCAGGGATCGTCTTCGTCGCCGGCCAGGATCAACGCCGGCAACTCGCAGCGCCGCATGTCGTCGACAAAATCCCAAAGCGAGGGCCGGTCGCGTTGCACGCCGCGCAACGTGCGGGCCGCGCCTTCGGGCGAATGGGCCAGCAGCCGATCGCGGAAGACGGCGAAGCCGCGCGGGTCCTTGTTCTTGTACTGGATGCGCGCGGTGCTGTGGGCGTAGGCGTCGGCGGCCTCGACGAAATCGCGTTCCATGGCATCGGCCATGCGATCCGTTTCGGCGCGGAACTGCGCGCGCTTCGCCGGATCGGCGCCGTAGCCGGCGCTGGCGATGGTGAGCGAACGCACGCGCCCGGGATGGCGAAGCCCCAAGTGCAGGGTCGCGAACCCGCCCATGGACAGGCCGACAACGTGGGCGCGCTCGACCTTCATCGCGTCCAGCACGGCGACGGCGTCCTTGACGGCGCGATCCTGGGAATAGGCGCGGGGATCGGCGGGAACCGAAGACGGCGGATAGCCGCGCGCGTTGTAGGCGATGCAGCGATACGAACGCGAGAAGTGGCGGACCTGCGGTTCCCAGCTTTCGGCATCGCCGGCGAATTCGTGCACGAACAGGATAGCGTCGCCCTGGCCGGCCTCGAGGGCCGCCAAGTCGACGCCGTCGTCGGTTCGGATCTTGTTCATGCCGTATCCGCCGCTCCCCGACCGCCGTTGCGGAGGCCGGAAGGCATTCGCGCCTTCGGCGCGCTACTGGCGTAACGTACCTTTGGCTTTCGCCGTGTGGGTCGCGATCGCGTCCATCAATCCCGGCGACAGGCAGTCGTAGGGTTCCAGTTTCAGTTCCTTCAAGCGGCTGCGGATCGCCGGCATGTCGCTTGGCTTGGTGCCGGATTCAATGACGGAGGACACGAAGGCGGCGAATTCGGGCGCCGCCCAACCTTCGTCCTTCGACAGTTCCGTGTGGATGAAATCGAAGCCGTAGAAGGGATGGTTCTTGTTCTCGATGCGGCCGTACATATGCACGCCGCAGCCCTTGCAGGCGTAACGCTGGATCGCCGCCGAGGGATCGACGATCGAAAGCTTGTCGGCGCCCTGGGTGACGCTCAGGTTGTCGCGCGAGACGACGGCGACCTGCGAAAACGTCGCGCCCGCCGGCTTCCAACACTTGGTGCAGCCGCAGACGTGATTGAAGGCGCAATCGCCCTTGATCGCGATCTTGACCGGGTTCGACGCGCATTTACAGACCAGCGTGCCGCCGGCGAAATTCGCCTTGCCCTTCTTCACGCCGCCGTCGACGGCCGGATGAATCGATAGTGCCATATCCGAGATCCTCCCAATGAGACCGGCTGTTGCGCCGGCCGAATTCGATCTTTCGAGACTAGGCCCGCGCGCGGGGCGAATCAATCGCGAGGCGGTGAAATTCGGTCGTGGATTTGCCGCAACCGGCGTCATATCGCTTGTGGCGATGGGCATCATTCGGGAATATCGATTGTCTCCGTCCGCGAAGGATCGAAGATCCACGTGTAAGGTTCCCGCCCATGTCCCTCCTGGCTGAATCGGCGATCTATCTGGCGGCGGCCGTCATCGCGGTGCCGTTGTTCAGCCGTCTCGGCTTCGGGTCCGTGCTCGGATATCTCGCCGCGGGCGCCGCGATCGGGCCCTGGGGGCTGCGGCTCGTCGGGGACGTCGACGGCATTCTTCACTTTTCCGAATTCGGCGTCGTTTTGCTGCTGTTCGTCATCGGGCTCGAACTTCAACCCGCGCGCCTTTGGACCATGCGCCATGGCGTGTTCGGGTTGGGCGGCATTCAGGTCACGGCGACGGCGGCCATCATCGCCGTTCTCGGTATTACTGTCGGTCTCGACTGGCGGCTGGCGCTCACGATCGGCCTCGGCCTGTCGCTGTCCTCGACCGCGTTCGCCTTGCAGATGCTCGCCGAAAAGCGGCAATTGACGACCCGCCACGGCCGCACCGCGTTTTCCATCCTTCTGTTCCAGGATCTGGCGGCGATTCCGATGATCGCGCTGGTGCCGTTGCTGGCGGGCGGCGGCGCCGTCGGCGGGCGAACCCAACTCGATTCCATCCTGACGGTCGTGCTGACCGTCGGCGGAGTCGTTCTCGGCGGTCGTTTCCTGCTGCCCCATCTGTTCCGCGTCATGGCGCGCACCGGCGTTCGCGAGATATTCACCGCGTCGGCGCTGCTTGTCGTCATCGCCATGGCGTTGCTGATGCAGGCGGTCGGCCTGTCGATGGCGCTGGGGGCGTTCCTGGCCGGCGTGCTGCTGGCGGAATCCGAATTCCGGCACGAACTCGAGGCCGACATCGAACCCTTTAAGGGGTTGCTGCTGGGTCTTTTCTTCATCGCCGTCGGCATGTCCGTGAATTTCGGGGTTCTCCTGACAAAACCGGGTATCGTGATCGCACTCGTCGGCGGCCTGACCGCGTGCAAGTTCGCGATCTTGTTCGGCACGGGAATCGCTTCCGGCCATGATCGGCGTTCGGCGCTCTATCTCGCCGCCGCGATCTCGCAAGGCGGCGAATTCGCCTTCGTCATTTTCGGTATCGCCGTCGGCGCCGGGGTCCTCCAGGCCGACATGTCCCAGCTTTTGATTCTGGTCGTTACCTTGTCGATGGCCGTCACGCCCTTTCTGTTCATCGCGGTCGACGGCGCGTTGCGGCGCAAGACCGCGCCGGACGCCGCGACGGCGCCGCCGCCCGCGATCGAGGAACGCCGGGTCGTCATCGCCGGGTTCGGCCGCTTCGGGCAGATCGTCGGGCGCCTGTTGCGCGCCAAGAAAATCCCGTTCACCGCGCTGGAATCGGATGCCGCGCAAGTCGGTTTCGTCGCCAAGTACGGCAACAAAATTTTCTACGGTGACGCGTCCCGTCTCGACTTATTGATGGCCGCGCATGTGGAACAGGCCTCGGTCTTTGTTCTCGCCCTCGACGACGTCGAAACGTCGCTCCGCACGGCGGAAACGGTCCGGCGCCATTTTCCGGGTGTTCGTGTCGTGGCCCGGGCGCGCAACCGCGAACACGCCTATCGGCTTATGGATCTGG
>CAZDFF010000197.1:0-6698 GCA_964504425.1 uncultured Hyphomicrobiales bacterium | reverse complement strand
CCGTGCTGCCGATCTACGACGCCCTGTTCCAACAGAACGAGATCCGCCACATCCTGGTGCGCCAGGAAGGCGGCGCGGTCCATGCCGCCGAGGGCTATGCCCGGTCGACGGGCAAGGTCGGCGTCGTGCTGGTCACCTCGGGCCCGGGCGCGACCAACGCGGTCACCGGTCTGACCGACGCGCTGATGGACAGCATCCCGATCGTCTGTCTGACCGGGCAGGTGCCGACACATCTGATCGGCAACGACGCCTTCCAGGAATGCGACACCACCGGCATCACGCGGCCCTGCACCAAGCACAACTACCTGGTGAAGGACGTGAACGACTTGGCGCGCATCCTGCACGAGGCGTTTCACGTCGCGAAGAGCGGCCGGCCCGGCCCGGTCGTGGTCGATCTGCCCAAGGACGTGCAGTTCGCCAAGGGGCCGTATCTGGCCCCGCAAAAGGTGTCGAACGCGAAATATCAGCCGAAGGTGAAGGGCGACCTCGGTAAAATCCGCGAGGCGGTCGACATCCTGGCGAAGGCCAAACGGCCGATCATCTACGCCGGCGGCGGCGTCATCAATTCCGGTCCGGCGGCGGCGACGTTGCTGGGCCAATTCGCGCGCATGACCGGGTTCCCCTGCACGCTCACGCTGATGGGCCTCGGCGCCTTCCCGGCGTCCGATCCGCAATTCATCGGCATGCTGGGCATGCACGGCACCTACGAAGCCAACATGGCGATGCACGATTGCGACGCCATGATCGCCATCGGCTCGCGTTTCGACGACCGCATTACCGGGCGCCTGAATGCGTTCTCGCCGGGCTCGAAGAAGATCCACATCGACATCGATCCGTCGTCCATCAATAAGAACGTGCGCGTCGACGTCGGCATCGTCGGCGACGTCGGCCACGTGCTGGAAGACATGATCAAGATCTGGAAATCCAGCCAGGCGAAGCCCGACCAGAAGGCGCTGAAGACATGGTGGGCGGAAATCGACAAGTGGCGCGGCCGCGACTGCCTGCGCTACGCCAAGTCGAAGACGACCATCAAGCCGCAGTACGCCATCGAGCGGCTGTACGAGCTGACCAAGGATCGCGACGACGTCTTCATCACGACCGAGGTCGGCCAGCATCAGATGTGGGCGGCGCAGTTCATCAAGTTCGAGAAGCCGAACCGCTGGATGACCTCGGGCGGCCTCGGCACCATGGGTTACGGCCTGCCGGCGGCCATGGGCGCGCAGATCGCGCACCCGAAGGCGCTGTGCATCGACGTCGCCGGCGAGGCCAGCATCCTGATGAACATTCAGGAAATGTCGACCATCGCGCAGTACCGCCTGCCGGTGAAGGTGTTCATCCTGAACAACGAATACATGGGCATGGTGCGCCAGTGGCAGGAACTGCTGCATGGCGGGCGTTACGCCGAAAGCTACATGGAGAGCCTGCCGGATTTCGTCAAGCTGGCCGACAGCTTCGGCGCCGTCGGCATGCGCGCCTCCAAACCCGACGAGGTCGACGACCTGATCAAGGAAATGATCGCCTGCCCGAAGGCGGTGATCGCCGACGTCCGGGTCGACAAGAAGGAAAACTGCTTCCCCATGATCCCGTCCGGGGCGGCCCACAACGAGATGCTGCTGGGACCCGATGACGAGGCCGAGAAGCCGGTTTCCGAGGAAGGCATGGTCCTGGTCTGAGGGCGAACCCGCCCGAACGCCCGTATCGCCCGAAAGAAGCAACGACATGACCGGCCCGGCCGGTCGGGAACCCTGGAAATGAACGCCGTGAGCGCCGACGATAAAATCTCCAGCCACACGATGGCCGTGCTGGTCGACAACGAACCGGGCGTGCTGGCGCGCGTGATCGGTCTGTTCTCGGGGCGCGGCTACAACATCGAAAGCCTGACCGTGGCGGAAGTCGACCGCAAGGCGGCGCTGTCGCGCATCACCATCGTCACCTCCGGCACGCCCATGGTGATCGAGCAGATCAAGGCGCAGCTGTCCCGTCTGGTGCCCATCCATAAGGTGACGGATCTGACCGTCGCCGGCCCGCACGTGGAGCGCGAGCTCGCGCTCGTGAAGGTCGCCGGCACCGGCGAGAAGCGGGTCGAGGCGCTGCGCATCGCCGACATCTTCCGCGCCCGCGTGCTCGATTCCACCGGTTCGTCGTTCGTATTCGAAATCGTCGGCGACACCGGCAAGCTCGACGCCTTCATTCAACTGATGGCGGAATTGGGCCTGGTCGACGTGTCGCGCACCGGCGTCGCCGCCATCGCGCGCGGCCCGGAGCCGCTCTGAGAAACCGTTCTAAGTTTCGTGCTATTCGTCGTCGTAGAATATCTGAAGGATGAGGGTCTGAAGCCATGCGCGTTTATTACGATCGTGACGCCGACGTCAATCTGATCAAGGCGAAAAAGGTGGCCGTCGTCGGCTACGGCAGCCAGGGTCACGCCCACGCGCTGAACCTGCGCGACAGCGGCGTGAAGGACGTCGCGGTGGCTCTTCGCGAAGGCTCCACCAGCCGCGCGAAGGCCGAAGGCGAAAAGCTCAAGGTCATGACCGCGGCCGAAGCGGCCAAATGGGCCGACGTGGTGATGGTGCTCACCCCCGACGAGCTTCAGGCGAAGCTCTATAAGGACGATCTCGGCCCCAATATGAAGAAGGGCGCGGCGCTGGCTTTCGCGCACGGCCTCAACATCCACTTCCGCCTGATCGAACCGCGCGCCGATCTCGACGTGTTCATGATCGCGCCGAAGGGCCCCGGCCACACGGTGCGTTCGGAATACCAGCGCGGCGCCGGCGTGCCCTGCTTGATCGCCGTCGACCAGGACGCCAGCGGCAACGGCCACGACATCGCGTTGGCGTATGGTTCCGCCATCGGCGGCGGCCGTTCGGGCATCATCGAGACGAGCTTCCGCGAGGAATGCGAGACCGATTTGTTCGGCGAGCAGTCGGTGCTGTGCGGCGGCCTGACGTCGCTGATCCTGGCCGGCTATGAAACCCTGACCGAGGCCGGCTACGCGCCCGAAATGGCCTATTTCGAATGCCTGCACGAGGTGAAGCTGATCGTCGATCTGATCTACGAGGGCGGCATCGCCAACATGCGGTATTCGATTTCCAACACGGCGGAATACGGGGATTACATTTCCGGTCCGCGCCTGATCGATCCGTCGGTGAAGGCGCGCATGAAGGAAGTGCTGGCCGACATCCAATCCGGTCGCTTCGCCAAGGATTGGATGCTGGAAAACGCCGCCGGCCAGCCCTCCTTCAAGGCCATGCGCCGCCGCGCCGCCGAGCACGACATCGAAAAGGTCGGCGAGAAGCTGCGCGCCATGATGCCGTGGATCGCCAAGAACCGGCTGGTCGACAAGGCCCGTAACTGATCCGTCCATAAGCTCAATGAATGGCCCCGGAAGGCGATCCGCTTTCCGGGGCTTTTTCGTGCCGGGATCGGTGACCGCGCCCGCGACGGATGATAGATTTTCGCGTCCATTGCATGGAAGGAAACGCCCGTGTCGACCGTCGCCACCATCGCCGAACTGGAAGCCATTTACGGCACGCCGCGCGAATCCTCGATCTTCAAGGAAACCGACCGGATCACGCCGCAATACCGGCAATTCATCGAGGCCTCCCCGTTCGTCGTTCTCGCCACCGCCGGGCCGGAGGGATTGGACTGTTCGCCGCGCGGCGACAAGCCGGGCTTCGTGCGGGTCGAGGACGAGAAGACCCTGACGATGCCCGACCGCATGGGCAACAATCGGATGGATTCGCTCCGCAACATCGTGCGCGATCCGCGCGCGGCGCTGCTGTTCGTGGTGCCCGGGTCCGGCAATACGATTCGGGTCAACGGCACGGCCCACGTCACGACCGATCCCGGCCTGTGCGCGACCTTTGTCATGGAAGGCAAATCGCCGCGCTCGGTGCTCGTCTTCAAGGTCGACGCCATCTACTTCCAGTGCGCCCGCGCCATCATCCGCTCGCATCTTTGGGATCCGGAAAGACACGTCGACCCGAAGACCCTTCCCACGCCGGGCGAGATCCTGACCGACCTGAGCCAGAGCCGTTTGGACGGCAAGGCCTACGATGTGGAATGGCCGGAACGGGCCAAAAAGACCATGTGGTAGGTCGGTGGCGGGCCGGCGCGGCCCTTTACTTCCCGTTAATCGGTCCGGCGCACAATGGCCCAGAATCGGCATGGTTATCCCTTGCGTTTGTTCCAAGGCGCCTATAAGTATTAATTGTTCATTCGTCGATTTGGACGCGGTGTAAACAAGTGGCCAATACGTTGCAAATGTTGGTCTTTATTTCATCCGACCAGGCTTCGGTGCCGGCCGGACGGGATTTGTTCGCGCCTATTGCGTCCATCCTTCTCGGCACGCTCGGCGGGGACCTTCGACTTAGGTGCCCCTGAACGCCCGCATTTTTGCGGATATGCCGGTGCCGCCGGCGTTCAGGGGAAGCAGGCACCCGAAGTGCAACGTGCGACACCTGATTTGAAGGAAGGACCAGTGCCATGACCTCCCAGGACGCCAACCGCGTCATCATCTTCGACACCACCTTGCGCGACGGCGAGCAGTCGCCCGGCGCGTCCATGAACCTGGACGAAAAGTTGCGCATCGCGAGCGCGCTCGAGGAAATGGGCGTCGACGTGATCGAAGCCGGATTTCCGATTTCCTCGCCCGGCGATTTCGAAGCCGTCAACCGCATCGCCAAGATCGTGACGGACTCCGTCGTCTGCGGTCTCGCGCGCGCCGTGAAGGCGGATATCGAACGTGCCGCCGAGGCCTTGAAGCCGGCCAAGCGCGGCCGCATCCACACGTTCATTTCCACCAGCCCGCTGCACATGAAATACAAGCTGCAGATGGAACCGGACGCGGTCTACGAGAAGATCAAGGAAAGCGTCGCCTACGCGCGCAAGTTCACCGACGACGTCGAATGGTCGTGCGAGGACGGATCGCGCACCGAGCACGATTTCCTCTGCCGCTGCGTCGAGGCCGCCATCGCGTCGGGCGCCACCACGATCAACGTACCCGACACGGTAGGCTACGCCGTACCGGACGAATATGCGGCACTCATCAAGATGCTGTTCGATCGCGTGCCGAACATCGACAAGGCGCGCATCTCGGTCCATTGCCACAACGATCTGGGCCTGGCGGTCGCCAATTCGCTGGCGGCGGTGAACGCCGGCGCCCGGCAAATCGAGTGCACGATCAATGGCTTGGGCGAACGGGCCGGCAACGCGGCGATGGAAGAAATCGTCATGGCCATGCGCACGCGGAGCGACCGCATGCCCTACACGACCGGGATCAAGACCGAGCACATCACCAAGACGTCGCGCCTGGTTTCGACGATCACCGGCTTCGTCGTGCAGCCGAACAAGGCGATCGTCGGCGCCAACGCCTTCGCCCACGAATCGGGCATCCACCAGGACGGCATGCTGAAGCACGCGGGCACCTACGAAATCATGACGCCCGAATCCGTCGGCCTGACCAAATCGAAGATCGTGCTGGGCAAGCTGTCGGGCCGTCACGCCTTCAAGGAAAAGCTGATCGAGCTCGGCTACGATCTGGGCGACAATGCCATCGCCGAGGCCTTCAAGCGTTTCAAGGATCTCGCCGACATGAAGAAGGACGTGTTCGACGAGGACATCCTGGCGCTGGTCGACGATTCGGTCGTGCGCAGCAACGATCGCATCCGCCTGGTCGGTCTGGAAATTCTCTGCGGCACCAAGCACCAGCCGCCGAAGGCGGAAATGGAACTCGAGATCGACGGCGCGGTGAAGTCGTGCAAGGCCACCGGCGACGGCCCGGTCGATGCCGCCTTCAACGCGATCAAGACGTTGTTCCCGCACGAGGTCCGCTTGCAGCTTTATCAGGTCCATGCGGTGACCCAGGGTACCGACGCCCAGGCCGAGGTGACCGTCCGCCTGGAGGAAAACGGCCGTACCGTGAACGGCCAGGGCGCCGATACGGACACCATGGTCGCGTCCGTGAAGGCGTACCTGACCGCGTTGAACAAGCTTTTGGTAAAAAGGGAAAAATCGGCTCCGGCGGCGCTTTCGGCCTAGCCCCGGGGGTGGCGATTTCCTATAAATGCGAACACGGGGTGCCGGGGAGCGATCCCCGGCACCGGTGCGAATCGCCGGCGCGATACAGGCGATGGACGGCCCCCGGAGGGGAACGGGCGCCCATGCAAGGGACCTAAGTTTTTATGTTTTCACGACTTTTCGGCTTCTTGTCGGCGGACATGGCGATCGACCTCGGGACCGCCAACACGCTCGTTTACGTCAAAGGCAAGGGCATCGTTCTGAACGAGCCTTCGGTGGTTGCGATCGCCGAGGTCAAGGGCAAGAAGCAGGTCCTGGCCGTCGGCGAGGAGGCCAAGCAGATGCTCGGCCGAACGCCGGGCAACATCCGCGCCATCCGGCCCTTGCGCGACGGCGTCATCGCCGACTTCGAAGTCGCCGAGGAAATGATTAAGTACTTCATCCGCAAGGTGCATAACCGGCGCAGCTTCGCCAGCCCCTTGGTCATCGTCTGCGTGCCGTCGGGATCGACCGCGGTCGAACGCCGCGCGATCCAGGAATCGGCGGAAAGCGCCGGCGCGCGCCGCGTGTTCCTGATCGAGGAACCGATGGCCGCGGCGATTGGCGCCGGCCTGCCGGTGACCGAGCCGACCGGCTCCATGGTCGTCGACATCGGCGGCGGCACCACCGAAGTCGCC
>CAZDFF010000196.1:0-6702 GCA_964504425.1 uncultured Hyphomicrobiales bacterium | reverse complement strand
AAATCGGTCGGCCGCGCCAGCTCTACACCGGCGAAACCAAGCGCAAGTTCGTGCCGCTGCACAAGCGCTGAAGCTTAACCTCGAAAATGCGAACGGCGCGGGATCGCTCCCGCGCCGTTTTCGTTTGCGATATTCGGTTTATGCCCGTTCGATCAGTTCGATCTTGTAGCCGTCCGGATCCTCGACGAAGGCGATGACGGTCTTGCCATGCTTCATCGGCCCGGGCGGGCGGACAATCTTGACGCCGTCCTTCTCCATCGCCTTGCAGGCGCCGTGGATGTCGGGCACGCCGATCGCCAGGTGCCCGAAGCCCGAGCCCAATGCATAGGGTTCGGACTGATCCCAGTTGTGGGTCAATTCGACCACGGTAGTGTCGGACTCGTCGCCGTAACCGACGAAGGCCAGCGTGAACTTGCCGTCGGGGTAATCGCTTTTCCGCAGCAGATTCATGCCGAGGCAACGGGTATAGAAATCGAGCGACTTGTCCAGGTCCTTGACCCGGATCATCGTGTGCAGCAATCGCGGCTTCGCGCCGTCGGTCAGCATGGGAATCCCTCCATGTTTTCGCCTCCGGGAACATAGCCCCGGGCGACGCGGAATGCCACCCGGCATCCTGCGATCGGGGCTTCCGGTATCGTCGTGCGTGTTGGCGTCGATCAACGTCCGGCGTCGCGGCTGAGGCCGTCGCCGAGCGCAGGCAAATCCTTCTCCGTCGCCGGTCCGGAAATCGCGGCGGCCGCCGCCGAGTAACGGACGCGGCAAGGGCCCGCGAGGCTATTTCGTTCCGTATAGGCGGTCGCCGGCGTCGCCCAGCCCCGGCAGGATGTAGGCGTGGCTGTTCAGCTCGCGGTCGATCGCGGCGGTAAACACCGGCACGTCCGGATGGGCGGCGGTGAAGGTCTTGATCCCTTCGGGCGCCGCCAGCAGGCAGACGAACTTGATGCGCGTCGCCCCGGCGTCCTTGATCCGCTGCACGGCGGCGACGGCGGAATTTCCCGTCGCCAGCATCGGATCGACGGCGATGCACAACCGATCGCCGATGCTATCGGGCAGCTTCAGGTAATATTCCACCGGCACCAGCGATTTCGGGTCCCGGTAAAGCCCGATGTGACCGACCCGCGCCGACGGGATCAGATCGAGCATGCCGTCGAGCAACCCGTTGCCCGCGCGCAGGATCGAAACGAAACAGAGCTTCTTGCCTTCCAGTTTCGGCGCCTTGAAGGTTTCCAGCGGCGTCGTGGTCTCGACCATCTCGATTTCCAAGTCGCGGCAGACCTCGTAGGTCAGCAGCAGGCTGATCTCGCGCAGCAATTCGCGGAATTTCGACGTTTCGGTCTTGACGTCGCGCATGATCGTCAGCTTGTGCTGCACCAAGGGGTGGGAGACGACCGTGACATTGGCTTCGGGCATGGGGCTTGCTTCCCTCTCGTTCAGAATAGCGTTCCGTCGGCGGCGATCTTCAGCGGCGGGCCGCCGTCGGGCCGACGTTCCTTGGCGATGCGACGCCCGGCGGTCCACGTGCCGCCTTGCAGCACGGCGGCCAGCGGCAGGGCGTCCCGGTCGGCGCCCATCTTTTCGCGGACGCGGGCCGCAATCAAGTCCAGCAGCGCGACCGTCAGCGCGCGCCATTCGACGATCAGTTCGTCGGTCGGCGCATGGGTGCGTTCCCGGTCGGCGGAATTCTTAAGCCGCAACGCGCCGGCATCGAGGAACAGCCCGCCGTTGCGGTATTCGGCGAGGCCCGTCAGCCCGTCGGGCTCGATGACGCGGACGCCGCCGGCCTCGATCGGTTCGATCAGCGAATAAGCCATCCACTGTGACAGCTTGTGGAACGGCACGATGCGATCCGTGCCGTCCTTGTGCGTGACCTGGGGATGATAGCCGATGTCGCCCATCGTCACCCCGCCGACGCGGCGCGCCGTCGGCCAGATGCCGCCCAAGTGTTCGAGGATCGTCGTCAGAATTCGCCGCGCCGGTATCGTGCCCGCGGTCGCTTCGCCTTTCAGGTGATCGAAAAGGTGGCCGGGACGGCACGCACCGTCACGACCGAAAACCGCCGAGGCCTCGCCGATGGCGGCGCCCAGGTTATTCAGCAGCCGAACCCGCTTGTCGGCTCCCAACAAGGGATTGTCCGGACGAACCTGAAAAGCGCGACTGAAGGCGTCGAGGGACAGGCGTTCCAGGGCGACGCGATCCGCGCGCAACGGATCGTCCTTGCCTCGGTCGCTGAACATGCCTGTCTCGAACATCCGGAGACTGGCGAGCGCCAATCCCTCGGAGCGGCCGAGGGCGAGCCCGGTCGCGGCGTCGCGAAAGACCCAATCGGGGCCGGCGCCGGCGTCGAGCAGAACGGACACGACCGCCAGATCGATCCGCGCCCGGGCCTCGTCTTCCCGCGACAGAACGCCGGCGCGCGCGCGCGCGTCCGCCCACAGATCGCGGCCACCCAGTTCGAAGTGGCGCCAGCGGCTGTGAAACGGCACGGCGCCATCGGGATAATTGCGGCGGATTTCCGCAACGACCCGGTCGGCGGCGGCGTCGAACCCCTCGATATCGTAATCGAAGTGCAAGGCCCTGCCGGTTTCCGCGCAGGCGAATATTTCATTGCAGCGTTCGCGCACGGATTCCGGCGTCAGCAACGCATAGAACGGCTCGGCGCCGGCCCTCACGTCAGGTCTCGTCCCTTGACGGCGGCCAAGCCCTCGGCGTTCAGGACGCCCTTGGTGGTGAAGTAGCCGGCGGCCTTCTTCGCCTCCATCTCGACCTGGGCGTCCTTGGGGATCAGGGATTCGGGAATGTCGATCCGTTCGACGATTTCGATGCCCTGCGAGGTGAGGGCCGTATGCTTCATGTTGCTCATCGATGCGAAACGGTCGATCCGGGTGATGCCGAGCCAGTGAATGACGTCGGGCATCAATTCCTGGAAACGCGCGTCCTGAACGCCAGCGACGCATTCGGTGCGGATGAAATACTTCGCCGCCGTATCGCCGCCTTCCTGGCGCTTGCGCGCGTTGTAGACGAGAAATTTAGTGACTTCGCCGAGCGCGCGGCCTTCCTTGCGATTATAGACGACTAGGCCGCTGCCGCCCCGTTGCGCCATCTCGACGCAAATCTCGATGCCGTGGGTCAGATAAGGACGGCAGGTGCAGATGTCAGAACCGAACACGTCCGAACCGTTGCATTCGTCGTGCACCCGGCAGGCCAGCGGTTTCGATCGGTCGGCCAGATCCCGGATGTCGCCGAAGACGTAGGCGGTGACGCCGCCGATCGGCGGCAAGAAAACCTCGAGATCGGCGCGGGTGACGAGTTCCGGATACATGCCGCCCGTTTGTTCGAACACCACGCGCCGGAACTGCTGCTCGTCGACGCCGAAGCGCTTGGCGAGGCCGGGCAGGTGCCAAACCGGATCGATCGCGATCTTGGTCACGTGGACCTCGCCGCTCTCCAGCAGGATCCGACCGTCGGGCTTCAGGCGCCCGGCGGCCATCGCCTCGCGCATTTCCGGCAACGTCAGGCGCGCCTGGGTCACGGCGATGGTCGGGCGGATGTCGATGCCCTTCGCGATCTGTTCCTTGAAGACGTCGGCGACGAGATGGCCCCAGGGATCGAGCGACACGATCTTGTCCGGATCGCCCCATTGCGGAAACGGCCCGAACGCCGAGGCCGGGGCGGTGTCGGTCAGGTCCGGCACGTGGCCGGCGGCCAAGCGGCCGGCGGCGACGGAAACCGCGAGATAGACCGAATAGCTGCCGGAATGGGTACCGATCGCGTTCTTGACCATCGGATTGGCGACGGTGCCGATGATCGGCCCGCGCTTCATGGGGTCCGGATCGCCCCACTTGAGAGGCAGCAGCCAGTTGGATCCGCGCGGCGTGTGCGAGGTGAGCACGATGTGACGCGAACCGGACATGGAAAATCCCTTCGATGCGACCGGGAAAGCAAATCAAGAACTGACCAAATGGTCAAGATTATTCGAAAAATTCATTTAGAAACGGTCGTTTCCCGTTCATTCGGATTGCCAGGAAATCGACAACGATGGCATTCTATCGGCAGGCGGCGGACGGGTTACGCGGCATCGAACGAAGGCGGGCGTCATGGCGACATCGTTAACGGGGGACTGGGTCGTCGGCTTCGACGGTCGAGGCCACGTTCTCATCCCGAACGGCGTCGTCGTCGTCGACGGGGCGCGCGTCGTGCACGTGGGGCCGACTTACGACGGCACGACGGCGCGGACGCTCGGCGGGCCCGGGCATCTGGTCGCGCCCGGATTTATCGACACCCATGTGCACGCCGGGAGCCGCGCCCTGCACCGGCTTTTTTCCGACGGCGGCCGTCCCGAACTGTTCGGCCAGCCGTTCCTCGAGGTCGCCATCGGCCGGCCCGGAACCCAGGTCGCCGGGGGTGCCACGGTGGATCGCGAGACCGGCATGTCGGCCGAGAAACGCCGCCGGGTCGAGGCGGATTTCACCGTCGCCGAGATGATCGCGGCCGGGATCACGACGTTTCTGGAATTCGGCGCCAAGCTGCCGATGCAGGAGGCGTTGGCCGAGTCGGTGACGAGGCTGGGCCATCGTGCCTATCTGGCGGCGGGATTCGAATCCGGCGACTGGACCTGCGACGATGCCGGACGGCCCCTATTCCGCTGGGACGAGGCGGCGGGCCGGGCGGAGTTCGAAGCCGGCATCGCCTTCCTGTCCAGGATTTCGGGCGCCGCGGACGGCCGCATCATGGGAGCCCTGGTGCCCCGGTTCGCCGAGACGTGCTCGCCGGAATTGCTTCGGGCATGCCTGGAAACAGCGCGCGATCTTCGCCTGCCGGTCGCGGTTCATGCCGCCTACAACGTGCATGAATTCTATCAGATCGTTACCCGCGAGAAGAAAACACCGATCGAATTTCTGGCCGGCTTGGGCCTGTTCGACCTCGGGCCGATGCTCAACCTCGGGCATTGTAATTTTCTCGGCGAACTGGCGCCGTTGCACTATTCGGGCAGCGACGACGTCGGCCTGATCGGGCGCCACGGCTGTACGGTTTCCCATTGTCCGGTCAATCTGGTGCGGCGCGCCCGCACGCTCGACAACTGGCAGCGCTACAAGGCCGCCGGAGTCAACCTGACCATCGGCACCGACACCTATCCGCGCGACTTGATCATGCAAATGCGCATGGCGTCTTACTTCGGCAAGGTAATAGGACAAAATCTGCACGCCGCGACGGCGCCGGAAATGTTCGACGCGGTCACCTTGAACGCGGCGCGTTCGCTCGGTCGCGACGATCTCGGCCGGCTCGCGCCCGGCGCCAAAGCCGACGCGATCCTCATCGACATGAAAAGCGGCAGCGGGCTCAGGATCGGGCCGGTGCGCGATCCGATCCGCAGCCTGGTCGAGTGCGGCATCGCCGACGACGTTAGGACCGTCATGATCGACGGCGCGGTCAGGATGCAGGATCGCGTCGTCGCCGGCCTCGACATGGCGGCGCTACGGGCCGACGCGCAGAAGATAGCCGACGGCGTCTGGGCGTCGTTGCGCGATTGGGATCCGCTGGATCGCACCGCCGACGAGATGAATCCGCCGTCCTATCCGATCGTCCGCGCCTGATCACATCGCGCGGTGAACGATCCTTCCGTCGACGACGGTCATCAAGCAACGATTGTCGCGCAGCTTGGCCGGTTCCATGCGCGCGGGATCGTGCGCCAGGACCGCCAGGTCCGCCAGATACCCTGGCAGCAGCGGGCCTTTCTCGTGCTCGTCGAAGGTCAGCCAGGCGCCGTTGACCGTCAGCAACCGCAACGCTTCTTCGCCGGATAAGCGCTGGTCGGGCCCGATGACCCGTCCGGTAGTGCGTTCCTCGCGGCAGGCCATGGTCCACAGGGTAAAAACCGGATCGTACGGGATGTTGTCGGTGGCGGCGGCCACGGGTAAGCCCAGATCGAGCATGGCCCGGTGCGGGACCACGTTGTCGCCGCCGTCCGGATCGTTCAAGTATTTGGTGCCGCCCTTCCAGACGAAATAGACCGGGATGGTCGTCACGAACATGTCGAGGCGTTTCAATGCCTTCAAGTCTTCCGGCCGGCATCGCGCAACGTGTTCGATCACCCACCGGCGGCCGCGCAGATCGAAACGGGCGGCGACCTGTTCCAGGATCGGCACGACCCGATGCAGGTTGTCGGCGACGATCGCATGCATGCGCACGTCGTGTTCCGCGCACAGCATGCAGTAGTCGCGGAAGGCGGCTTCGTCGTTGGCTTGCTCGACGAAACCGGCCCATCCGGTGTCCGGCAGCGAACGGCGAGACAGGGCCGCCGTCTTGGCATCGCCGCCGAAGGCGACATGCAGGCCGCAGATTTTCAGCCAGGGATCGCCCCGGCTACGGCCGCGCGCGGTCGCCGTCCAATCCGCGACCGACCGGCGGGCTTCGGCGACGTCGTCCCACGTCGGGCTCAGGACCAGGCCGACGCGCGTCGTGAGCCGGCCCCGTTCCCAAAGTTCCCGGTAGGCGTCGATGGTCCGTTGCGCGAGACCGTGGCCTTCGTAGACGCTGGTCGTGCCGACGGCGTTATAAAGCCGCATCGACTCGACCAAGGCGTCGCGGCGCTCGTTGTAGGTGAAGCGCGGCACCGCGGTCAGCAGGTCGTTGTCGATGGTCGGGCGCGGATTGTGTTCGACGATCACGCCGGTCGGCTCGCCGTCGGCCGGGTCCTTGATGATT
>CAZDFF010000195.1:0-6746 GCA_964504425.1 uncultured Hyphomicrobiales bacterium | reverse complement strand
TCAACAAGGCCTTCGACCTGATGCACGAAGGCAAATCCATCCGCAGCGTCGTTACTTTCTAGGGAGCGCTTGGGGACATCATGACGTCACCGCTTTACATTCTGTTGTGTTCGGGCGAGCACGAAAAAGTGCAGATGGCGGCGATGATGGCCTCGGTTGCCGCCGTGTCCGACCGACCGACGGAAGTGTTCGTCAGCATGAACGCGCTTGCGGTTTTCGAGAAGGGGCGGAACGCCGAGGAGCGGTACAAGGGCGGCGCGTTCTCGAAGCTGATGATCGAACGAAAAGCGCCCGACGCGATGATGCTGTTCGAACAGGGCAAGGCATTGGGCGGCCTCAAGATGGCGGCGTGCTCGATGGCATTGGATTTGCACGGTTGGGACCTCGACAATTTGATCGAAGGCCTATTCGACGAACCGTTGGGATTGACCAAGTTCCTGGCCGATGCCGAAGGCGGTGAATTGGTGGTTTTTTGATGCGCCGAGGGAATGTGAGGCGATGAGCCAACGCAGCAAGATCGATGCCCGCGGCGCGTTCTGTCCTGGTCCGCTGATGGAATTGATCGCGCAGCTGAAACTGGTCGATGTCGGGGACGAGGTCGAGGTTTGGTCATCCGACAAAGGGTCGGTCAGCGACATTCCGGAGTGGGTCAAAAAAGTCGGACATACGATGGGTCCGGTCGAACAATGCGACGGCTACTGGAGTCTCGTCGTCGTCAAAGCGAAGTGACAATCGATCGCCGACCGCTCGGCGGCGGCGAATAAAAATCCAGGGAGGACAGCCATGACGAAGCGCATTCTCATCGTCGGCGGCGGGCTGGCGGGGACAATCGTTGCAAACGGCCTTTGCCGCCAAATCGGTGGTCAGATAAAGACCGGCGACGTAACCATCGCCATGATCGGCAATTCGGAAACGCACCTGTATCAACCGGGGCTCCTTTACGTCCCGTTCGGGCGTATCCGTGAGGCCGAACTGTTTCGCGAGCAACGCAAGGTGCTGGACCGGCGCGTGGTCTTTCATCTCGACCCCGCGGCTAAAATCGACGTCGAAAAAAGCCAAGTGACGACTCAATCCGGCAAGACGCACGGCTACGACTATTTGGTTCTGGCGACGGGATCGCGCATCAAGCCGGACGCCGTGCCCGGCATGGCCGAAGGGGCGCATTGGTTCTACGACCTCGACGGTGCGCGCAAGATGCGCGCGGCGCTAGATGCGTTCCAGGGCGGCAAGATCGTCGTCAACGTCAATGCGCCACACAAATGCCCAGTGGCGCCGCTCGAAATCACGTTCATGCTTTACGAACATTTCAAGAGCAAGGGCATCCTGGACAAGTGCGAGATCACCTATACCTATCCGATCGGACGTCTTCATGCGCTCGAGCCGGTCGCGCATTGGGCCAAGCCCGAATTTGAAAAATACGGCATCAAGTACGAGACCTTCTTCAACACCAAATCCGTCGACCCGAAGGCGAAGACGATCACCTCGGAAGAAGGTTCGACGCTGCCTTACGATTTACTGGTCACCATTCCGCCGCACCGGGGTTCGCAGGTGATCGAGGATTCCGGCCTTGGCGCCGGCGGGTGGGTGCCGACCAATACCAAAACGCTCCACCGCGAGGGATCGACGAACGTTTTCGTCGTCGGCGACACCACCAACATTCCGATCTCGAAGGCGGGTTCGACGGCGCATTTCGAGGCCGATACCCTGGTCGATAACCTTGCATCGCTGCTGACCGAAGGCCGAATGGCGCGCGACTACGACGGAAAGGTATTCTGTTTCGTCGAGACCGGCATGAAGACCGGCACCTACGTGTGGTTCAACTACACGACGCCGCCGAACCCGGGTCCGCCGTCGCAGATGATCCACTGGTTCAAGCTGGCGTACAACCGGCTCTACTGGTTGTCGGCGCGCGGGCTTTTGTAGGGAGGATCGGCCATGAACGAATCCGCCCTGAAAAACGCGCCCGAAGGCGTCGATCGGCTGGTAACCGCGGCCACCGAGGCCATGACCGACCAGATGGTCGAACGCCTTTCGACCACCGCCGGGAATTCGCTCGAAATCCTCGATCGGCTGAACGACGAGGAAACGCGAGACGCGATCCATTGCGTCATCGACCAATTGACCGCGCTGCACAAGAACGGCGGCCTGATCCCGTTGTTCGAGACGCTGCACTTCATCAATGCCATCCGCAACGCGTTGACCGACAGTATGGTCGAACGGCTGGCGCTGTTCGCCGAACACATGATCAACAACCTGGCGAACGAGGATGTTGCGACGCTCGCCTGCCAGGCTCAGCGCGCGATGTCGGCGGCCGTTGACGACATCGGGAAGACTCCCGCGGCGCCGGGTGGCCTCATGGCGACGCTTCGGATGGTCAGTCAGCCGGAAACGCAGGAAGCTTTGCGATTCCTGCTGGCGTTTGCCGGCCGCCTGAAGAAGGAGGCGACGTAATAGATGCGGGCGATCGAGACGCCATCACGAAGGCGTCCCGGCCCGAACGTTCTTCGACTGAACACAAGCGTTTACATTAAAATGGAAAATGGGAGACACAGCATGAGTACGATGCGAACCGGAGGCGGGACGACAAGAAGCGGCGGCCGGTGGCGGCTTGGAATGAGCCTCGCCCTGGCGATGGGGGCCGCGGTTGGTTTGGCGGGATTATCGGGGCCGGTGCGTGCGGACGAGACGTGCCAATCGCCGTACATGCCGATGATCACGGGCGTCGAGGAATTCGTGTACGTTTGGACGCTGGGCGTGGAAGGAATGGGCGACGGCTCGGACAAGCTGGTGACGGTCGACGTGCGAGAGAAGTCGCCGACGTTCGGCAAGGTGATCAATAGCGTATCGGTGGGTGGGCGTCATGAGGCGCACCATGCCGGGTTCACGGCCGACCGGCGGTATTTCTGGACCGGCGGCCTCGATACCAATGCGATCTTCATCTTCGACGTCCACTCGAACCCGTCGAAGCCGAAGCTGACCAAGACGATCAAGGACTTCGTGAAAGCGAGCGGCGGGGCGGTCGGACCGCACACGTTCTACGCGATGCCCGGCCGGATGATGATCTCGGCGCTGTCGAACGACAAGGACCATGGCGGCCGTACGGCGCTGGTCGAATACACCAACGGCGGCAAATTCATAGCGACGCACTGGATGCCGACGAAGGATTCGAAATCGAAGATTCCCGGCATCGAGCACGCCGACGGATACGGCTACGACATCCGCGCGCTGCCCCGGAAGAACGTGATGCTGACCTCGTCGTTCACGGGATGGTCGAACTACATGATGGACTTCGGTAAGATGCTGAAGGACGAGGCGGCGATGAAGCGGTTCGGGCAGACGGTGGTGCTGTGGAACCTGCACACGCGCAAGCCGAAGCAGGTTTTCAATGTGCCCGGCGCGCCGCTGGAAATCCGCTGGGCGTGGGGCACGCGGAGCAACTACGCGTTCACCACGACGGCGCTGACATCGAAGATATGGCTGATCTACGAGGACGAGAACGAGAAGTGGCAGGCGAAGCCGGTGGCCGATATCGGCGACCCGTCGAAGATCCCGCTGCCCGTCGACATCAGCCTGTCGAGCGACGACAGCACCCTGTGGATCAACAGCTTCATGGACGGGATGGTACGGAAGTTCGACGTCAGCGACCCGCACAAGCCGAAGATGGTCTACGAGAAGAAAATCGGCAGCCAGGTCAACATGGTGTCGCAGAGCTGGGACGGCAAGCGGCTGTACTTCACCAGTTCGCTGTTGGCGAGCTGGGACAAAAAGGGCGCCGACGATGAGCAGTACCTGAAGGCGTTCACCTGGGACGGCAAGGAGTTGAAGGAACGGTTCCCGACCATCGACTTCTACAAGGAAAAGCTGGGCCGTGCGCATATCATGCGGTTCGGCAGCCGCGCCCTCTACCGGTCTTGACGGCCGGTTTCGACAGGACGGCGGGGGCGGCGCATCGGCGCCGCCCCCGGCCGCACGCGACATGAACGAAACCCAGGCGATACGCCGGTCGTTGGGCCGGGCGCTGATGATCGCGGCCGCAATCGCCGTCATTGTCGGCGGTTCCGCGGCGGCCCACGACGGGCACGACCAGAAGCCGGCGTCACCGTCCGCCGCCGCGTCCCGGGACGCGGCGAAGGCCTCGCGTACCCCAGAATTTGATTACGACATACCGCGGCCGGGGACCTATCGGTTGCCGCCCATATTGACGGCGACCGACGGCGCGGTGCTCGATATCGTCGGCAAGCGGCTGCGGCTGCGTCATGCCTTGGACGGCAAGATCGCGCTGCTCAGCCTGATCTACACCCAATGCGGCGACGCCAGCGGCTGTCCGCTGGCGACCTCGACCCTGCTGGAAATCTACGATGCCAGCGCGGCGGACCGGGAATTGGCGGAAAACCTCCGCCTGGTCAGCCTGAGCTTCGACCCGGAGCGGGACACGCCGGCGGCCTTGGCGTCCTATGCGGCCCCCTTCATGGCGGCGCCGGACGCGCGGCGACGGAGCGATTGGACCTTCCTGACGACGGATTCCGAAGCCGCCCTGGCGCCGATCCTGGAAGGCTACGATCAGGTTGTGCGGAAGAGCGTCGGCCCCAACGGGAGGTTCGACGGCTTCTTGACCCACATCCTTCAGGTCTATCTGATCGATCGTGCAGGTCAAATCCGAAACATCTACAGTCTGTCGTTCCTGGACCCGCGGCTCCTCATCGCCGACGTCAAGACCCTGCTGATGGAGGAACGCCGCAAGGAGACCCAATGAGGCGTCGCGTCGTCGCATTTCTCCTGGCACTTGCCTCCGTCGCCGGCCTCCCCGCGAAGGCCGCCGATCCGGTCGACCTTGCCGCCCTGCGTCGTCTCAGCCATCCGCCGCTCGGCCTGCCGCCGGTGCCGGTGCCGGCCGACAACCCGGTGACGGTCGAAAAGATCGCGCTCGGCCGCAAGATATTCTTCGACCGTCGGCTGTCGATCAACAACACCCTCAGTTGCGGCATGTGCCACGTGCCCGAGCAGGGCTATACCCAGCACGAACTCAAGACTCCGGTCGGTATCGAAGGCCGTTCGATCCGGCGCAACGCGCCGACCGTCGTCAACGCCGCGTTCGAGCCGGTGCTGTTTCGCGACGGCCGGGTCGGTAGCCTCGAAGAACAGGCCCTGAAACCGCTGGTCGACCGCGACGAGATGGATAATCCCTCGCTCGACGCCGTGATCGGCCGGATGCGGGGACTTCCCGATTACGACGGCCTGTTCGAGCGGGCCTTCGGCCGTCCGCCCGACGTCGACGGGCTGGCGAAGGCGGTCGCGTCCTGGCAGCGGACCATGGTGGCCGGCAATGCGCCGTTCGACCGATGGCACTTCGGCAAGGACGAAACGGCGGTCACGGCCTCGGCGAAGCGCGGGTTCGGGCTGTTCGTGGGCAAGGCCGGCTGCGTCGGGTGCCACGCGATCCAAGAAAAGCACGCGCTCTTCACCGACCACGGCTATCGCAACACGGGCATCGGCGCGATCGCCGACCGTGCACCGACGGAAGGGGTCAGGGTGGAGATCGAGCCGGGCCTCTTCACGACGCTTGACTTGTCTACCGTAGCGTCCGTCAGCGGGCCACCCAAACCCGATACCGGGCGCATGGAGGTCACGGGAGATACAGCCGACCGCTTGGCCTATAAGACGCCGTCGCTCCGCAACGTCGCGCTGACCGCGCCCTATATGCACGACGGATCCCTGGGCGACTTGGCCGACGTCGTTCGGTTCTACGACCGCGGCGGCAATCCGAATCCCCAACTCGACCCCCGAATCCGCCCTCTAGGTCTGAGCGAGGCCGATGTCGCCGATCTCGTTGCCTTCCTCGAAAGTCTCACCAGCGACGATTTTTCCGCTCTCGTTCGCGCCGACACCGCTATGCGCGAACGGGCCCGATATTGACCGGCCATATGCCCGAACAACCTATTGAAAGCTCATACCTAGACCGTTGCTTCTTTTTTAATGGAATCGGCTGCGTTGCGTCGTGGCGTGCGCGCCCGGCAGGCATAGCGCGGCGGCCTCGAAGGCCTGCAACGCGACGATACTGGGCAGGTAGGGCGGTCATGGCGGTTCCGGAGCAACGACCGTTAAGTTCATCTAATCGATTAGAAAATTTATATCGTTTGTCCGGCGGACGGAAGCCCCCTAGCGTTCGGGCGCCACGCAACGAAAACCAAGAGGATTTCCCATGCTCATCGTCAGGATCGACATCCCCATCGGCTACTAAGGGCATGGACTCTAAGATAGCAATCCCGATGATGTGGCGTAGACCACTATTCCGCCCAGCATCAAAACCTCAAGAACCCTGAGTTTGGGTGGTCTACGACATTCCCCTCGAATGACTAGCCATGCGTGTCGATTTGCATAACAGTGTATGTAATATTTGCATATCGACATATGCGTTGCATGGGCTGAATTGCCCAAATCGTCAACTGGTTGACTGTACGCCCGCTGAGGACGAACTACCCTCCGTCACGGAGTCGTATGCAGACACTACCCAGACTACCCGCGGACGAAGGCGCATGGATGAGGAGGGAAAATCAACGAAAGGGAGCGACTTGGTACAGGCTCGCGCTCAGGAGGATTAGCGCACACTAGGTTAAAGCCCTTATGGCACGCGGGGGCCGATTGGATTTATCGGCGCTGCGCTGACGCAAGGAAGACGACAACAAGAATACAGCAACATGGGAGGATTCCAGTGAGTACTTTCGGGAGACGTTCGCTTATCGCGTTCG
>CAZDFF010000194.1:0-6753 GCA_964504425.1 uncultured Hyphomicrobiales bacterium | reverse complement strand
ATTTCGTGCTGGCCGACAAGACCGCCAAGTTCGGCGCGCTGGAAATGCGCCACGGTTTCCCCGCCGCGATCAACACCGCGATCCTGTCGGCGCTGGTCGGCCCCCGGCCGGCACTCGAACTGCTCCTATCCAGCGGCACGTTCGACGCCGAACGTCTGTTCCACATGGGCCTGATCAACCGGCTGGCCGACGACGCGGCCGCGCTGGCGAAAATCGAATCCGAATTCGTCGCGGAACTCGCCGGCCTCGACCCGACCGCCGTGCGGCTGACCAAGGAAGCGCACCGGACCATTCAAGGCATGCAGGTCGCCGACGCCCTTGTCGTCGGCAAGCACCTGAACGCGCTGTTGATGGCCTCCGGCCGGATCGACGACGCGGCGAAGTCGTTCGCCAAGTCGAAAAAATAGAAGCCTACTTCTTCGCGCGGCCGATCATCAGCCAGTCGACCGCAACCGCGCCGACCGCCGAGGCCATCACCGGATTGAGATCGAGTTCCTCCAGTGTCTCGGCGTGGGCGACGCCGAATTCCGACACTTTCACGATCAGCTCGATCAACGCCTTTTCGTCTGCCGCCTCACGGCCGCGCGCGCCCTTCAATACGGCATGGCCCTTCAGTTCGGCCAGCATGCGGCCGGCCTCGGGCGCCGTCACCGGTGCCTTGCGGAAGGACACGTCCTTCAGAACCTCGACGAAGATGCCGCCGAGGCCCGCCATCACCATCATGCCGAACACGGGGTCGCGGCGCAGCCCGAGCACGACCTCGGTGCCGCCGCGCGCCATCGCCTGCACCAGCACACCGTCGATGCGCGCGTCCTTCATGTGCGCTTTCGCCGACCTGACGATCTCGGCGAAGGCGGCGCGCACGGCCGCCTCGTCGGCGACGCCCAGACGCACGCCGCCGGCTTCGGTCTTGTGCGGCAGGTCGGGCGATTCGATCTTCATGACCACCGGATAGCCGATCCGGTTGGCGGCGCGCACCGCGCTCTCGGCATCGGTCGCAAGTTTCGATGCCGCGACAGCCACGCCGAACGCGGACAGCGCCATCGCCGCCGGCAATGACGATACCGGGCCGGACGGCAGCGCGACGGGGGCCGGTAAGGCGCGCGCGGCTTCCGATTTTTCCGCCAGGTAATGTCCGCGCGTTTCGGAAAAGCGAACCAGGCCGGCGACGGCGTCGATCGCAGCCTCGCCCGCGTCGAGCACCGGCACGCCCAGCTTGCGCAGCGCCTTCATGCCGTCGGCAGGGCCCGCGACCCAGGCGACGACGATCGGCTTGGTGCAGGTCTTCTTCAGATCGGAAAAGATGTCGAGCAGACGGTCGACGAACTGGTTCATCAATTGGAACCAGACGACGACCACGTCGATGCCGTCGTCTTCCAGCACGAACTTCACCGAATCGCGCAGCATCGAGGGCTCGGCGATGAATTGCGCGGTCACATCGACCGGATTGCCCATCGCGCCGAACGCCGGCAGCACGGTCGCCAGCTTTTTCTTGGTCGCGTCCGACAGCACCGGGACCTTCAGGCCCAATTCCTCGGCTCGGTCGGCCATCATCACGCCGGCACCGCCCGATTGGGTGACGATGGCGACGCCGCGCCCCTTGGGCACCGCGCCGGTCGAGGCGACCTCGGCGACGTCCAGCATATGGCGTTCGTCGCGCACCCGGATCACGCCGAACTGGCGCGCGACCGCGTCGAACACGGTATCCTGCCCGGCCAGCGATCCGGTGTGCGAACTGGCGGCGCGCGCGCCCGCATCGGTGCGCCCCACCTTCAGGATCGCCAACGGCGTGCCCGATTCCATCGCGCGCGCGGCGACGCGACAGAAGCCCTCGCCATCCTTCAGGCCTTCGATGTAGCCGGTGCCGACCTTGATGCGCGGATCGTCGAGCACCGCTTCCATCGCGTCGACGAAAGTCACGTCGGCTTCGTTACCGTTGTTGACGAAGTAGCCGAGGCCAAGGTCGCGCCCGCGCGCGAGCGCCGAGATCGCGGTGCCGAGCGCGCCCGACTGCGTGACGAACCCGACCGGCCCGGCCGGCGTGTCGCCGTAGCCGTATTGGCTGAAGGTCGCCATCACGCCGTCGAATGCGTTGATCAAACCGAGCCCGTTGGGACCGCAAATTCTGACATCATTCTGACGCGCTTCGGCGATCAGTTCGTCTTCCAGGGCTCTTCCCTCGGGGCCGGTTTCGCCGTAGCCGGACGCAAAAACGACCGCCGCCGGCACGCCTTTTCTGCCCATGGCGCGAATCGCCCCGATCACGCCGGAGGCCGGCAGGCCGACGATGCCGAGGTCGACCGGCCCCGACACGGCCTCCAGATCGGGGTAGCAGCGTAACCCCGCGATCTCGGCGTACTTCGGGTTGATGGGGTAGATGGCCCCCTTGTAGCCGGCCTTCAGCAGAAACTTGATCGGACGGCCGCTAAGCTTGTTAAGGTCTTGGGAAGCACCGAGAATCGCGATTGAGCGCGGCGCGAGAAGGGCCTTCATTCCGTCGTTCATAATTGCCGAATTCCGTTTTTCGAATCGTTTTCAGGGCCGGCGAAATTTTTCTGTGCCGTGATTCGCGTTTTCGCCTTGAAGCACGCGGATTTTATCGCTTGACCTCAGGTCCGCCAGGGATATTTATTTCCTGCGCGGTTGCCCGGTCGGACAGGCAACCTTCAACCCTGCCAACAAGGATTCAGGATGAACAAGCAAGATCTCGCCGCCGCGGTCGCGGACTCGACCGGCCTTTCCAAGACGGATTCCAACAACGCCGTCGACGCCATCTTCGATTCCATCACGAAGTCGCTGAAGAAGGGCGACGACGTCCGCCTCGCGGGCTTCGGTACGTTCAAGGTGTCGAAGCGTGCCGCACGCACGGGTCGCAACCCGCAGACGGGCGCCAGCATCGAAATCCCGGCCTCGAAGCAGCCGAAGTTCTCGGCCGGCAAGGGCCTCAAGGATGCGGTCAACAAGAGATAGCGTTTTCTTGAATTACGTTCGTCGCAAAACCCCCGGTCGGATTTCGGCCGGGGGTTTTCGTTTGTGCCGAGATCGGCGCCCGAACGGTCGAGAAGGAAAACTGGTGCCGCCGGCAAGAATCGAACTTGCGACCCCACCCTTACCAAGGGTGTGCTCTACCCCTGAGCTACGGCGGCATCCGGGGGGCAGGAAGGGGCGCACCATGCCACGGGGCGGGGTCCGGTTCAAGCGCGCCGGACGGGACCGGCGGCCTCGTTCTTGACGGTCCGGACGGCCGCCGCCACCATGCCCGAACGCCCGCCGGAGACCGCCCATGGACGACAAAAAGCCCCCCAAGCGAGATCGGCCATCGAAACCCGAAAGCGCCCAGGCTCGGCGGCGCAAGGAACGCGCGGCGGAAGCCCTGAAGCAGAACCTCCTGAAGCGCAAAGCCCAGACCCGGGCGCGCAGCCGGGACGCCGCGAAAGAACCCTGATCGGGCCTTGAGGCCGCCACATTCCTCGTCTACAAGGCGCGAACTTCCACCCCGGCAACCGCCGTCGATCGACAGGACCCGAACGCACCATGGACCGCATCCGCATCGTCGGCGGCAAACCGCTTTCCGGCACCATACCGATCGGAGGCGCGAAGAACGCCGCATTGCCGCTGATGGCGGCCAGCCTGCTGACCGACAAGACGCTAACCCTGTCGAACCTGCCGCATCTGCTCGACATCACGACCATGGCGCACCTGCTGGCGTCCTTGGGCGTCGAGATTTCCATGAACGGGCACGCGTCGGGCGGCGGCCACGTCGGCAAGGTACTGGAACTGAAGGCATCCAAAATCGCCGATACGACGGCGCCGTACGATCTGGTGCGCAAGATGCGCGCCTCGGTGCTGGTGCTGGGGCCGCTTCTGGCGCGCGAAGGCAAGGCGCGCGTGTCGCTGCCGGGCGGCTGCGCCATCGGCACGCGACCGGTCGATCTGCACCTAAAGGCGCTGGCGCAGCTCGGCGCCGAGATCGAACTGAAGGAAGGATACGTCGACGCCGCCGCACCGAAGGGATTGAAGGGCGCGAAGATCGTGTTTCCCATGGTCACGGTCGGCGGCACCGAGAACCTGCTGATGGCATCCGTGCTGGCGGACGGCGAAACGGTGCTGGCGAATGCCGCGCGCGAACCCGAGGTCGCCGACCTAGCGCGCTGCCTGATCGCCATGGGCGCCGACATCGACGGCATCGGCACCGATACGCTTCGCATCCGGGGCGTGAAGGAACTGAAGGCGGCCGAGCACGCGGTCGTGCCCGACCGCATCGAAATCGGGACGTATGCCATCGCCGCCGCCATCACCGGCGGCGACGTGATGCTGGACGGCGCAAGAATCGACCTGATCGAGTCGCTGATCGTGACGCTGCGCGGCGCCGGCGTCGAGGTGACCCCGACCGACACCGGCATTCGGGTCGCGCGAACCAACGGCGCGATCAAGGGCGTCGACGTGATGACCGAACCCTTCCCCGGATTTCCGACCGACATGCAGGCGCAGGTGATGGCGTTGGCCGCCGTCGCCGAAGGCGCATCGATGATCACCGAAACGATCTTCGAAAACCGCTTCATGCACGTGCCGGAACTCTGCCGCATGGGGGCGAACATCAACGTTCACGGCGCGTCCGCGATCGTGCGCGGCGTGCCGTACCTGTCGGGCGCGCCGGTGATGGCGACCGACCTGCGCGCATCCGTGTCCCTGGTGCTGGCCGGGCTCGCCGCCCGGGGCGAAACTATGGTCAGCCGCGTTTACCATCTCGACCGGGGCTATGAACGGGTCGAGGAAAAGCTGGCCGCCTGCGGCGCCGACATCGAACGGCTGCGCGGCTAAACATAATCTTGCGTTCCCGAGGTTCCAGGCGCACGTCCCTTGCGCCGGGAACGGCGCATGAACATTTATATAGTGCGGGTTCTGGCCCGGCCCAGTAAAACCCTGTATTAAAGCCGCACTTCGCGACCCGGAAACACGCGCGCCATGCCCGAAACCGCCAACGAAAAGATCGTCCTCGCGCTGCCGAAGGGCCGCATCCTCAAGGAAGTGATGCCCCTGGTGCGCCGCGCCGGGATCGAGCCCGAACCCGCGTTCGACAACGAGGACGCACGCCAGCTTCGCTTCGCCACCAACCGGCCGGACCTGGACATCATCCGCGTGCGCAGCTTCGACGTCGCCACGTTCGTCGCCTTCGGCGCGGCGCACTTGGGCGTCGCCGGCAACGACGTGCTGATGGAATTCGACTTCCCGGAAATCTACGTGCCCTTGGACCTGAAGGTCGGGCGCTGCCGCCTTGCCGTCGCCGAACCGGCCGACATGGTCGGGCGCGACAACCCCAAGACCTGGAGTTCGATCACCGTCGCAACCAAATACCCTGAGATCACCCGGCGCCACTTCGCCAGCCGCGGCGTGCAGGCCGATTGCATCAAGCTGTCGGGCGCGATGGAACTGGCGCCGTCGCTGGGCCTGAGCCGTCGCATCGTCGATCTGGTGTCGACCGGAAAGACGTTGCAGGCCAACGGCCTGGTGGAAATCGAATTGATCGCCGAAGTCACGTCGCGGCTTGCCGTCAACCGCACCGCATGGAAGACGCGACCGCAGGAAATCAACGCCTGGATCGCCCGCTTCCGGGAGGCCGTCGATGCCGAGGCGGCTTGACGCGCGGACGCGCGGCTTCGCCGCCGCGTTCGAGGACCTGCTGTCGGCGAAGCGCGAAACCCAGGCCGACGTCAACGAAGCGGTCGCGCAGATTCTGGCCGACGTCCGGACCAAGGGCGACCAGGCGCTGTGCGACTACACCCGGAAATTCGACGGGTTCGCGGTATCGCCCGAAACGCTGGCCATCGGCGCCGACGAGATCGCGCGCGCCGAGGCATCGTGCGACGACAAGACGCTTTCAGCGCTGAGGACGGCGGCCGGCCGCATCCGCGACTTCCACGCCCGCCAGCGCCCCGAAAACATCGATTACACCGACGACGTCGGAATCCGCCTGGGGCTCCGCTGGACCGCGCTCTCGGCCGTGGGACTCTACGTGCCGGGCGGCACCGCCGCCTATCCGTCGTCGGTTCTGATGAACGCGATTCCGGCCAAGGTCGCGGGTGTCGAACGGCTGGTCATGACCGTGCCGACGCCGAAGGGCGAAATCAATCCGCTGGTGCTGGCGGCGGCGCGGCTTGCCGGCGTGACGGAAATCTACCGCGTCGGCGGCGCCCAGGCGGTCGGCGCGCTGGCCTTCGGCACCGCGACCATCCGCCCCGTGGACAAGATCGTCGGTCCCGGCAACGCCTACGTCGCCGCCGCCAAGCGCCAGGTCTTCGGCACGGTCGGCATCGACATGATCGCCGGGCCTTCCGAAATCTTGGTGGTCGCCGACAACGCCAACGATCCGGCGTGGATCGCCGCCGACCTGCTTTCCCAGGCCGAGCACGATACCGCCGCCCAGTCGATCCTGATCACCGACAGCGCGGCTTTCGCCGACGATGTCGTCGAGGTCGTGGAACGCCACCTGAAGACCCTGCCCCGCGCCAAGATCGCCGCCGAAAGCTGGCGCACCTACGGCGCCGTGATCGTCGTCGGAACGCTGGCCGACGCCTGCCCGCTGATCGACCGGATCGCCCCGGAACACCTGGAACTGGCGGTCGAGGAACCGGACGCGCTGGCGGCCCGGGTTCGCCACGCCGGCGCCATCTTCCTCGGCCGTTTCGCGCCGGAAGCCCTCGGCGATTACGTCGCCGGGCCGAACCACGTATTGCCGACGGCGCGAAGCGCGCG
>CAZDFF010000193.1:0-6758 GCA_964504425.1 uncultured Hyphomicrobiales bacterium | reverse complement strand
GGCCTTGGCCTCGTTGCGGCTGACGCTGGTCAACGTTCCCGTGAACACGACCGTCTTGCCGGCGATGGGCGAACTCATGTCGCGGGCGTCGATAAAGGGCTCGACCTCGACTTGCTCGGCTAACCGATCGAGCGCCTCGCGATTGTGCGGCTCGCCGGAAAACGCCAGCAGATCGTCGGCGACGGACACGCCGATGCCGTCGATGTTAATCAGGTCCTTATAGGCTTCCGACTCCCGATCCTGCGCCGCGTCCATGGCCGCGCGCCACGCCGCCAGTGTGCCGTAGTGGCGGGCCAGCAGCTTGGCCGTCGCTTGCCCGACCTGACGGATGCCGAGTGCGTAGATCAAGCGCGGAAGCGCGACCTTGCGCCGCGCGGCAAGCGCGGCTTTCAGGTTGGCGACGGATTTTTCCTTCCAGCCTTCGCGGTCGGCAAAGGCATCGTCGCGTTCGGCCAGCTTGAAGATGTCGGCGGGCGTCGCGATCAGGCCATCGTCCCAGAATGCCTGAATGTGCTTTTCGCCCAACCCTTCGATATCGAAAGCGTCGCGCGACACGAAATGTTTCAGGCGTTCGACCGCCTGCGCCGGGCATATCAGCCCGCCGGTGCAGCGGCGCGCCGCCTCGCCTTCCTCGCGCACCGCGTGGCTGCCGCAACGCGGGCAAACATCGGGAAAGGCATACGCCTTCGCGCTCTTCGGCCGCCTGTCGTTGACCACCTCGACGACCTGGGGAATGACGTCCCCGGCGCGCTGCACCACGACGGTATCGCCGACCCGGATGTCTTTCTCGGCGATGTAGTCCTCATTGTGGAGCGTCGCGCGCGACACGACCACGCCGCCGACGGTCACCGGTTTCAGCCAGGCGACCGGGGTCAATACCCCGGTGCGGCCAACCTGGATGTCGATTTTTTCGACCTCGGTTTGCGCTTGTTCGGCCGGATACTTGTGCGCCACGGCCCAGCGCGGGGCGCGGCTGACGAATCCGAGCCGGCGCTGCCAGTCGATCCGGTTCACCTTGTAGACCATGCCGTCGATATCGTAGGGCAGCGCCTGGCGCTTGGAACCGATTTCGCGGTAATGGGCCAGCGTCTCGTCCAGCGTCTTGCACACCCGCGCCAGCGGATTGACCGTAAAGCCCCAGGCCCGCAGACGCTCGTAAAACGCCCCTTGGGTCGGCCAGTCGGCGTCGCCGCCGTAGCCCGATCCGTCCGCCCCCGAGACATCGCCCCAGGCGTAGGCGAACATGGACAGCGGGCGCTTGGCGGTGACGTTCGGATCCAACTGGCGGAGCGAACCCGCGGCGGCGTTACGGGGGTTGGCGAAAACCTTGGCGCCGTCGGCTGCCTGGCGATCGTTCAGGGCCAGGAAGTCGGCCCGCTTCATGTAAACCTCGCCGCGAATCTCCAGAACCTTGGGCGGATCGCCCAAAAGCCGGTCCGGGACGTCGGCGACGGTGCGAAGATTGCGGGTGATGTCCTCGCCGACCGCGCCATCGCCCCGGGTCGCGCCCTGGACGAAACGGCCGTCGACATAGCGAAGCGACACCGAAAGCCCGTCGATCTTCGGCTCGGCCATCAATTCGATGTCGGCATCGGGCTCCAGTTTCAAGAAACGCCGGATGGTGGCCAGGAATTCGGCGGCGTCCTCGTCGCTGAAGAGGTTCCCGAGCGACAGCATCGGCCGGGCGTGACGGACCTCGGAAAAGGCGTCGGCCGGCGCCGCGCCGACCGTCTTCGACGGGCTGTCGGCGCGGATCAGATCGGGAAATCGGGCCTCGATCGCCGCGTTGCGTTGGCGTAGCGCATCGTAGGCGGCATCGTCGATCTCGGGCGCATCGTGCTGGTAATAGGCCTTGTCGTGGCGGGCAATTGCCTTGGCGAGTTCGGCCAATTCGCCGGCGGCATCGATCGGGGACAGGTCCTCGACCGAAATCGGTTTCGGCGCCTTCGGCCGTTTCACGGCTTGGCCCCTTCGAGCAGGCTCCCGGCCGCGGCCCGCGCTTCCTCGGTGACTTTCGCCCCGGCCAGCATGCGGGCGATTTCCTCGGTTCGCGCGGCCGGCGCGAGCGCATCGATCGACGTGGTCGCGCCCGTCTTGGCCTCGGTCTTGCTGACGCGCCAATGATGATCGCCGCGCGCCGCCACCTGCGGCGAATGGGTGACGACCAGCACCTGCACGTCGGCCGCCAGTTGCGCCAACCGCTCGCCGACCGCCGCGGCGACGGCACCGCCGATGCCGCTGTCGACCTCGTCGAACACCAGGGTCGGCACCGGATCGGCCTTCGCGAGCACGGCCTTAAGCGCCAGCATGAAACGCGCAAGTTCGCCGCCGGACGCGATCTTGTTCAACGGGCCGGGTGGATGGCCGGGATTGGTGGCGATTTCGAAAATAACGCGGTCGCACCCCTGCTCGCCCCAGTCGGCTTCGGCCAGCGCGTCGATCCGGGTTTGGAATTTCGCCTTGCCCAAACGCAGCGGTTCCAATTCGCCGGCCACCGCCTTGTCCATTTTTTTGGCCGCCGATCCCCGCGCCTTGGTCAGATCGGCGGCGGCGGCGACGTAATCCTTGCGCCGGGCCGCGACGTCCCGCTCCAGCCGGACCAGATCGGCGCCGCCGTCGTCCAGCGCCAAAAGATCGCGCTCGAGACGATCCCTGAGCGCCGCCAGCCCGTCGGCCTCGACATTATGCTTGCGCGCCAGCGCCCGAAGCGCGAACAGGCGTTCCTCGGCGGCTTCCAGACGGCGCGGGTCGAGATCCATGTCAGCCGACGCTTTTTCCAGCAGCGCCACCGCCTCGGTCGCCTCGGCCACGGTGCGTTCGAGCGCCGCGATAGCCGCATCCAGCCGCCCCTCGGCCCGGGGCGCGACGGCGGTCAGGCCGCGCAAGGCGGCGCGGACGGCCGATTCGACACCCTTGCCCTCGCTCAACTGCGTCGTCGCATGATTCATCGCCTCGATCAGCTTTTCGGCGTGCATCAAAAACTGGCGCCTTGCCGCCAGATCCTCTTCTTCGCCGGGCTTCGGATCGAACGCCTTCAGTTCGTCGACCGCATGCCGCAGGAAGGCTTCATCGCGGCGGGCGGCGGCCAGCCGTTCGGCGGCCTCGGCATGGGCGCGCGCGGCTTCGGCCCAAGCAAGCTTGGCGGCGGCGACCTTGTCGAGCTGCGGCCCGTGCCCACCGTAGGCGTCGAGAAGGCCGCGATGGCTCGACGGATCGAGCAGCCGCTGGCTCTCGAATTGGCCGTGGATTTCGACCAGCATGTCGCCCAGGCGGCGCAACAGGCCGACGCTGACCGGCTGATCGTTGACGAAGGCGCGCGAACGCCCGTCGGCGTTGAGCACCCGGCGCAGGATGACGCCGTCGTCGCCGCCGTCGATGCCGTGCTCGGCCATCAGCGCGTGCGCGGCGTGATCGGAAGGAACCGTGAATTCGGCCGTGACCGAAGCGGCATCGGCGCCGTAGCGCACCAGCTTGGCGTCGGCGCGAAGCCCGAGCGCGAGACCGAGCGCGTCGAGCAGGATCGACTTGCCGGCGCCGGTTTCCCCGGTCAGCACGCAAAGGCCCGCCTTGAATTGGATGTCCAGTCGGCCGATCAGGACGACGTCGCGGATGGAGAGCGTCCCGAGCATTCCGATCGGCGGGCCTACCAAACTTTGTACCAGGGCTTCGTCTGTTTCGGGCGAACCGGCTTGTTCTCGATCATCTCGTAGGAGTCGATGTACCACTCGCTGCCGGGAAAATTATGCCCGAGGACGGAGGCCGTGCGCCGCGCCTCCTGGACCAGACCGAGCGCGGTGTAGGACTCGGACAACCGATGCAACGCCTCCGGCACGTGAGTCGTGGTCTGATATTGGTTGATGACGATCTTGAAGCGATTGATTGCGGCGAGGTAGTTGCCTTGGCGCAGATAGTAGCGCCCGATTTCCATTTCCTTGCCCGCCAAGTGATCGTAGGTGAGGTCGATTTTCACCTTTGCGTCCTTGGCGTACTTGCTGTTGGGAAAGCGCGTGATCAGTTCCTTCAGCGTGGAAAGCGCCAGTTCGGTCATCTTCTGGTCGCGCTCGATGTCGGAAATCTGTTCGTAGTAGCTGAGACCCTTCAGGTAGTAGGCGTAGGGAATATCCGGATTCGACGGGTGCAGCTGGATGAACCGGTCCAGCGCGATGATCGCCTCGTCGTACCGACTGCCCTGATAATTGCCGTAGGCGGCCATCAATTGCGCCTTGGTCGCCCACACGGAATAAGGATGCTGGCGCTCGACTTCGTCGAACAGTTTCGCGGCGTCGCTATAGCGTTCGGCCTGAAGCGCGTCCATGGCGTTGTTGTAAAGCTCGGCGACCGGCTTTTCGACGTACTCGGGCGGCTTGTCGGCGCACGCGCCAAGAAACGCCACGAGCAGGACCAGTCCCGCCCGCGCGCCACGCCCGGCCCACGTTCCGTTTGTCTTTTGGGTCGTCATCCGATCTATCCGACGGGCGGCATCGGCCGCTACCGGCCTAATATTAAGGCGATGGCGCGCCAGCGCAAGGCCGCTCGGGAAGACGCCCAGGCGTTTGCAGAAACTTGATATTGCAGGGTTATTGAGGCTCTAGGCGGACGCCGCCAGGGATTCGCCTTCGGCCGACGCCAGAACACCGTGATGCGCGGCCGCGACCGAGTCGGCTTCTTCCTGGGACATCGTGTCGTACCGCCATGCCGCATCGTCGGCGAACAGCGCCCGAAGCAGGCGATTGTTGACCGCGTGGCCCGAGCAGACGCCGGTGAATTCGCCGATGATCGGCGCGCCGGCGAGATAAAGGTCGCCGACCGCGTCCAGCACCTTGTGGCGCACGAATTCGTCCCGGAAGCGAAGCCCGTCCTGGTTCAGGATCTTGTCGCCGGCGATCACGATGGCGTTGTCGAGCGACCCGCCCAAGGCCAAGCCGGCGGCCCGCATCTTCTCGACCTCGTGCAGGAAGCCGAACGTGCGGGCGCGCGCCACTTCGCTGCGGAAGGTGCCGTTGACGAGGCCGAGCTTGATCCGCTGGTTGGAAACGGCGGCGCTGTCGAAATCGATTTCGAAGTTCATCGACAAGAATTTGCCCGGCGACAGGGAAGCCCTGGCCTGGCCGTGTTCGACGGCGACCGGCTTCAAGACGCGGATGACCCGGCGCGGCGCATCCTGTTCGGCAATGCCGGCGCATTCGACCAGAAACACGAACGGCGCGGCGCTGCCGTCCATGATCGGCACTTCGGGCCCATCCAATTCGATGATGGTGTTGTCGATGCCGCAGCCGCTCAGCGCGGCCAGCAGATGTTCGACGGTGCCGACGGTAACGCCGTTTTCGCCCAGCACCGTGCACAGGCGCGTATCGACGACGCGATCCCAGGATGCGCGGACCAGCGCATCGGGCCCGATGTCGGCGCGACGGAAAACGATGCCGCTGCCCGCGGGGGCCGGCATCAGGGTCATGGAAACCTTGGCGCCGGAATGAAGCGCGACGCCGGCGCAATGGATCGATGTTTTAAGAGTCTGCTGGCGCACGGTTCCGGCGCCGTTGGTCGTTATTTTTTTTGCACGCGCTGTCTTCATGTGCCTGTCTTCTTTCCGTTCCCCCTCAGGATCGGGACGAACCCCGTCAAAAAGCCGACCCTCGGCGGCACCCCAATGATGGCCAAAAACCATTAAAAATGAGTGCCTACGGCATTGTTGGTAACAATTACCCCCAAAGCACTCAAATCAAACATTGTTTCCGATTGTTACCCTTGTCCCGGCTAGATTTCTCAAGCCGGGACAAGGGGTTAGATCAATTGGCCTGGCGCCGCAGGAAGGCCGGAATATCCAGCAAATCCTCATCCGGCTGCGATGCCTGGACACGGTCGGCGGAGTCGAGTCCGCCCAAGCGCGGCTGCGCCTGCGGACGGGCTTCGACGATCGTCGCCGCCGGCCGTTCCGGGGCCGGCGCGGCGGGGGTCGCGATACGGCCGATCCCGGTCACCCGTTCGAACAGGCTTTGGCCGCGCGGCTTGGCCGGAGGCTGCGGCGTCTCCTTGGCGACTTCCCGGACGGCCGGACGGCTTTCGCGGGCGCCGTTCGCCATCGCCGCGGCGGCGAAGGGATCTGGCTTGGCGGGCGTGCGCTCGCCGGTCGCTTCGGCCGGCGCGGGCGGAATGAACACATCCTTGGCGCCCATGGACGGCATCGCGGCCGGACGGACCATGGCCGCGGCCGGCGCGGGCTTCGGCGCCGGGATCGGTTCGGGTTCGACCGCCACGGCCGGCACTTCCTCGGCCACGGGGGCCGGTTCGGCGACCGGCATCGGTTCCGGTTGGGCTTCGGCGGCCTCGACCGGTGCCGCAACCTCGGCGACGGGTTCGGGCGTCGGGGTCTCGATCTCGATCTCCGCCTCGGCGGCCGGCTCCGCGATCTTGACCGGCTCGGCGATGGGTTTCGCTTCGGCCTTCGCCGATGCCGGGACCAGGATCGCCGGCGGCACGCGGGTTTCCTCGCGCGCGCCCTTGATCTCCGGGCGAGTCACGGTCGGCCGGGGCACGGCCTGGAACTGCGGCAGATGCGTCGGCAGCGACCGTTGTCCGGCGACGGTCTCTATGCCGGTCGCCACGACCGACACGCGGATGCGCCCGTCGAGCGTTTCGTCGAACGCCGAACCGAAGATGATGTAGGCGTCCTCGTCGACCTCGGAGCGGATGCGGTTGGCGGCCTCGTCGACCTCGAACAGCGTCATGTCGGGGCCGCCGGTGATGTTGATCAGCACGCC
>CAZDFF010000192.1:0-6845 GCA_964504425.1 uncultured Hyphomicrobiales bacterium | reverse complement strand
ATACATCAAATTATTCGATATTATACTATCGAACAATTTTATGCTGTTTATGACTACAGGAGCTTCGTCGTGTTCGCAACCGAAAAATAGATCGGTGCGACGAAACCTCAATCCATAGTTTCAATAAATGCCCGGCCCGGCCGCGCGCCAAGCGGTCAGGCGCGGTCTTCCGCCGGCGTGAGGGTCGCCAGTTGCAGCGCGTGGATGTCGCGGGCCATTTCGTCCGCCAGCGCGGCGTAGACCATGCGCTGGCGTTCGACTCGCGACTTGCCGGCGAACGCGTTCGAAACGATCTCGACGCGGAAGTGGCTTTCGCCTTCGGCCCTGGCGCCCGCATGCCCGGCGTGACGATGGGATTCGTCGACGATGGACAGCCGCGTCGGATCGAACGCGCGCGTGAGATTCGCTTCGATGGCCTTGGCGACGCGCATGGTCGGACGATCTCCCGGGTTGCGAAACCGGCCTTGCGAAACCGGCACCGCTCCTTATACCAAGGTCGGGCCGCGGGCGTCCACGCCGCCGCCGCAACCGAAGGGCCATCGCCGTGACCGCGTCGCCGACACCCGCTCGCGCCTATCTGCTGCTCGGCGCCGTGATCGTGCTGTGGGGCGTCAACTGGCCGATCATGAAGGCGGGTCTGGGCGCGATCGGCCCCTTGTGGTTCGCGGCGGCCCGCGTGCTGACCGGCGCGCTCTGCCTGTTCGCGGTGCTCGCCTATCAAGGGCGCCTGAAAATCCCCGGCCGCGCCGACCTGCCGATCCTGCTGTCGGTCGGCGTGTTCCAGGTCGGCATCACGCTGGCCTTGATGCATTCGGCGGTGGAATACGTCGCGGCCGGACGCTCGGCGATCCTGGCCTACACCACGCCCTTGTGGGTGACGCCGCTGGCCGCGCTGATCCTGAAGGAGCGCCTGACCGTCGCCCGGCTGACCGGCCTGGCCTTGGGATTGGCCGGCGTGATCCTGATGTTCAATCCGGCCGCCGTCGATTTTTCCGACCCGAACGCGCTCAGGGGCAACGCCATGCTGCTCGGCGCCGCGATCTCGTGGGCCTGCGTCATCGTCCACATCCGCGCGCATACGTGGGTGCTGTCGCCGCTGCAAATGATGCCGTGGCAGATGCTGCTCGGCGGCACCATCGTCGGCACCGCCGCGGCGCTGTTCGAAAGCGCCGACCGCATCGTCTGGTCTTGGCCGCTGGCCGCCGTGCTGGCCTACAACGGCCCGATCGCTTCCGCGTTTTGTTTCTGGGCGATCGTATCGGTCAGCCGCGGCCTGCCGGCGGTCAGCACCGCCTTGGGCTCGCTCGGCGTGCCGCTGGTCGGCGTCGTGTCGTCGGTCTGGTTCCTGGGCGAGCGGCTGTCGACGGCGGATATCGTTGGCCTGGTGCTGATCGCGCTGGGCGTGGCGCGGATCGCGACCGCCGACTTCCGCGCCGCGCGCAACCCCATAGTCTAGCACGATTTCGCCGCGCCCGCGCGCTTGTGTCGACGCCCGCGCGGCCTCAAAATAAACTTCATGAGCGCACGAAAAGCCAAGGCTGGCGGCACCGCGATCGACGCCCGCGTCGTCGACCCGAACGCGCGCCATTGCGACTGGCCGGGCTGCGCCGAAAAGGGCGACTTCCGCGCGCCCAAGTCGCGCGACGACCTGAAGACCTATCACTGGTTCTGCCTCGGCCACGTGCGCGCCTACAACGCCACCTGGAACTACTACTCCGGCATGAACGAAGCCGAGGTCGAGGCCGACGTCCGCCGCGACACGGTCTGGCAGCGGCCGACCTGGCCGTTGGGCCAGGGCCCCGGCCGCGGCGAATCGGGCAGAAAGAACGCCCGCGCCAAGCGAAACGACCCGTTCGCCGGCATGGACGACCTGTTCGGCCTGTTCGGCGAGAAGGCGAACGATACCGGCCGGCCCGCCGGCCCGCCGATGGGCGGCCCGGAACGCCAGGCCATGTCGGTGCTGGGGCTGCTGCCGCCGCTCGAGGCCGCGGGCCTGAAAGCGCGCTACAAACAACTGGTGAAAAAGCACCATCCGGACGCCAACGGCGGCGACAAGAAGTCCGAGGAAAAGATGCGGGCCATCAACGAGGCCTACAAGACCTTGTTGGCGACACTGACCTGACCCGCGATAGAGCCGTTTTCGGCCTTGACCCGCCGCCCCGAAACCCTTAACCCGCATAATACTGGCATTTTCCCCGGAACACCCGAACCACTGGACAATCGACCGATGGCCACGCCCGGCAATACCGCATCCGCGTCCGACACCCCCTTGCAGGCCCCCGACATCAAGCTGTCGGTGCGCCAGACCTTCGGGCTCGACTCCGACATGGAAGTCCCGGCCTTCAGCAAGGCCGAATCCCACGTCCCGGACGTCGACGAGGCCTACCGCTTCGACCACGACACGACGATGGCGATCCTGGCCGGCTTCGCCTACAACCGCCGCGTCATGATCCAGGGCTATCACGGCACCGGCAAGTCGACCCACATCGAACAGGTCGCCGCAAGGCTCAACTGGCCGTGCGTCCGCGTCAACCTGGACAGCCACATCTCGCGCATCGACCTGGTCGGCAAGGACGCGATCGTGCTGAAGGACGGCAAGCAGGTCACCGAATTCCGCGAGGGCATCCTGCCCTGGGCGTTGCAGCACCCGACCGCCCTGGTGTTCGACGAATACGACGCCGGCCGCCCGGACGTGATGTTCGTGATCCAGCGCGTGCTGGAAGTCGACGGCAAGCTGACCCTGCTGGATCAGAACCGGGTCATGCGCCCGCACCCCTACTTCCGCCTGTTCGCGACCACCAACACGGTCGGGCTCGGCGATACCACCGGGCTCTATCACGGCACGCAGCAGATCAACCAGGGCCAGATGGACCGCTGGAACATCGTCGCGACGCTGAACTACCTGCCGCACGACGACGAAGTCGAAATCGTGCTGGCGAAGTCGCCGACCTATGCCGAGACGCCGGACGGCAAGAAGGAAATCGCCGACATGGTGCGGCTCGCCGACCTGACCCGCACCGGCTTCATGAACGGCGACATTTCCACCGTCATGTCGCCGCGCACGGTGATCACCTGGGCCGAGAACACGCGCATCTTCGCCAACCGGGCGTTCGCCTTCCGGGTCACGTTCCTGAACAAGTGCGACGAGTTGGAACGCCCGGTCGTGGCCGAATACTACCAGCGCTGCTTCGGCGAGGAATTGCCCGAGTCGGCGGCGAAGGTGACCGTCCTCTAGACGGTTCCCGAGGGAGGCCCGCCGGTGGCCCGAGCCGAAGATACCCAGGAACTGGTGAAACGGGTCACGTCGGCCACGATCAAGGCCGTCGCCCACAAGCGCGACCTGAACGTCACCTTCGGCCAGAGCGCCGCCGGCATCGCCGCCGACGGCGTGCACGTGCCGACGCCGCCGCCCAAGATCACGCCCGACGCCTTTTCCCGCCTGCGCGGCGTCGCCGACGCCCTGGCCTTGCGGCTGCGCTATCACGACGACGCCGTGCACCGGAAGCTCCAGCCCATGGGCCGCGAGGCCGCCGAGGCGTTCGACGCGGTCGAACAGGTGCGCTGCGAATCCTTGGGCAGCCGCAAGATGACCGGCGTGCGCGACAACCTGAACGCGCTGCTGGCGGAACGCTGCCGGGCCAAGGGCTACGCCGCGATCTCCGAACGCAAGGACACGATGCTCCCCGAGGTCCTGGCGCTGATCGCCCGCGAACGCCTGACCGGCCAGGCCCCGCCGCCGTCGGCCAAGGCGATGCTGGATCAATGGCGCGGCTGGCTCGACGAACGGATCGGCCCGCAGTTGGACCGGCTGGCCCAGGACGCGACCGACCAGACCGCGTTCGCCGACACCCTGACCGAAATGCTGGTCGCGCTCGAACTGATCGACGAGGAAGCGGAACCGGCCGACGAGCAGGACCAGGACGACGAAGCGCCCGAGGACCAGGACGGCCAAGCCGAACCCGACAGCGGCGAGCAGGAAGCCGAGATGGAGGGCTCGCTCGAAACCGAAACCGGCGAAGGCTCGATGTCGGAAGATTCCGAGATGCGCCCGGACAGCGGCGACGACGAGGCCTTCCCCGGCGAGGGCGACGAGGAACCGGCCGGGCCGTCGCGCTGGGACGACCGCTGGCCGCAGAACGACCCGGGCACCGCCTATCACGCCTTCACCACCAATTTCGACGAGGTGTGCGAAGCCGAAACGCTCTGCGAGCCCGACGAACTCGCCCGGCTTCGCCATCAGCTCGACCAGCAGTTGGCGCACCTGCAGGGCGTGGTGGCGAAGCTCGCCAACCGGCTGCAGCGCCGCCTGCTCGCCAAGCAGACCCGCTCGTGGGAATTCGACCTCGAGGAAGGCATGCTCGACGCCGGGCGGCTCAGCCGCGTCGTCGTCGACCCGATGCATCCGCTCTCCTTCAAGGTCGAGAAGGAAACCCGGTTCCGCGACACGGTGGTGTCGCTCTTGATCGACAATTCCGGCTCCATGCGCGGCCGCCCGATCACGGTCGCGGCGATGAGCGCCGACATCCTGGCCCGCACCCTGGAACGCTGCGGCGTGAAGGTCGAGATCCTGGGCTTCACCACGCGCGCCTGGAAGGGCGGCTCGTCGCGCGAGGCCTGGGTGACGGCGGGCAAGCCGAAGGCGCCGGGGCGGCTGAACGATCTCCGCCACATCGTCTACAAGTCGGCCGACATGCCGTGGCGCCGGGCCCGGCGCAACCTCGGCCTGATGCTGCGCGAAGGCCTGCTGAAGGAGAACATCGACGGCGAGGCCTTGATGTGGGCGCATCAGCGGCTCCTGGCGCGGCCCGAACAGCGGCGCATCCTGATGGTCATTTCCGACGGCGCGCCGGTCGACGACGCGACGCTGTCGTCCAACCCGGGCAACTACCTGGAACGCCACCTGCGCGACGTGATCCGCTGGATCGAAAACCGCTCGCCGGTGGAACTCACCGCCATCGGCATCGGCCACGACGTGACGCGCTATTACCGCCGCGCCGTGACGCTGATCGACGCCGAGGAACTGGGCGGCACCATGATGCAGAACCTCGCCGACCTGTTCGACGAGGACCCCGGGCTGCCGGCGTCCGGGGGCAAGGCCGCACGACGCTAATCTCGAATGCGCTGCGAATACGTTTCGATGCGGTTCCGAGCGGTTTCGATCTGCCGGCGACGCGCCGTTACCCGGTGTTTCTCGTATAATCTATTGATATAAAACAATACTTGCCCAAAATTTTTTGCGGCGGTGACCCTTTGTCACCCTTTGTCACCCACCCCTTGGGGTGGGGGCGGCGTCGCCATCTTCACGTCATGCCCGGGCGCGGGCGAAGGACTGGCCCGAATATCCATGGCTTCGAATACTGGCAGGTCCCCGGGACCGGCCTTCCGCCCAGACCGCCTCGATCAGTGATTTGTAATTATTCCTATCATAGGACAAATTAAAAATCAAGCCGTGCAGTGCCATTCAGGCGCACTCCCGCCAAACGAGCAAATGAGTAGAGATTATTGATCCTAGGATTCGTCGCCAATCCCGAATTTTCGGACACGCAAGGCATTTATCTGGGACTCTTGCGCAATCTCAAGTAGTGCTGCTTTCGCGTGTTCCAGAATACTTATCATTTCCTGCGTCGGATTTGCGAACTGCCGGAAGCCGATTGCAGCGGCCACCACAGTAGAAAGGTTCTGGCCTGAAACCGTTTTAAATATCTTTTTGAATTCTCCGGGTGTCAGGTTCGCCAATTTCTTCAAATCGTCCGGATTCCACGAATCATTCGACCCTATTTTAATTAGCGCGTGGACTGGATCGAACTTTTGACCTGTAGCCAAACTTCTCTCATTAAACGCCGCTATAACATCTGGGTCTGTCACATCACCCGGGAAAATTACAGCTGAACTCAATTTCCAAAACTCTACATTTTCGTCGCGGTTATCCAAAAAAAATTGGAGTAAATGTTTCGCCTCTGATTCACGACCTATTCCTTTTAGAAATCGAATTGTCCCGTTCAAATTGCCAGGCCCAATGACGGAAACACACTTTTTAAAACCTGCAACAATGCTAGAAACAACGGCATCTTCGTTGTTTTCGAAGGAACCATGATAAAGGTTCCAAGATTCAGAAAAGATTTTTTGAAGATCGGCGCGGCCCCTATTGTTATTTAATTTCTCCGCAAGGATTTCTAATTTTTCGATGTCAAAATACCCTCTTTCGACGCCCTCAAGCAGCATGTGATCAAATTCATCAAAACTGGTAAAGCCGTAGGCGCTCACAGTTGCTATCCATTCAGCGCTTTCAGATGATTCCTCGCTTTTATCAAGGATATCCTGGAATACGCTCCCCCATCGACGCTTGAAATAGTCAAGCGATGGAGCGCGGGGAGTCTGGTATTTGCACCAGCAAAATATGACCAGAGAATGGATTGCCTGCCAGAGAATCGATCGATCAAACTTATCAAAGGACGGCGATATAATTTTTACGAAGCGTTCGATCTTTTTGATTACGCGGATGTTTGAAATTTTTAACTTAACGCAGTTCTCGCCGATTTTCGCTGCGATCTCGTCACCGTCTTTAAATGCAATTCTTACTGACTCCTCGGGATCGGGATCAAAATTCAGCGTAACGTCGATCACTTTTTCAGACAATTCGTCGAATTCAGCCTTATCATCTGGAAGCAGCGGGATTTTGTTGAACAAAATGACGATCTTGCAGTTCCGTTGCTCGCGCAAAACCGATATCAAGCCGAGTATATTTTTGATTGAAAGACCTGCCCCCCGTCTTTCCAAGTCATCAATGCAGATTGGCCTGCTGCCGGTTCCAAAGACACTTGGTTTAGGTGTTTGATGATGGAACC
>CAZDFF010000191.1:0-6868 GCA_964504425.1 uncultured Hyphomicrobiales bacterium | reverse complement strand
GGTACCACGTGCCGAGCGCCAGACCGACCGCCATGCCGGCGATCGCGCCTTCGCGGTTGGCGCGCTTCCACCACACGCCCAGCACCAGCGGGAAGAACAACCCGGACATGGCGAAGTCGAACGCCCAGGCCACCGCACCAAGAATGCCGGTGAGCCGGAGGCTCGCGACCAACGCGCCCGCGCCGCCGATGAAGATCAGCAGCACACGAGCGACGATCAGTCGTTTCGCCGTGTCGGCCTTCGGGTCGATCATCTTGTAGTACAGGTCGTGCGACAGCGCGTTCGCGATCGCAAGCAGCAGCCCGTCGGCGGTGGACATCGCCGCGGCCATGCCGCCCGCCGCCACGAGGCCCGAAATCACGTACGGTAGGCCCGCGATTTCCGGTGTGGCCAACACGACGACGTCGGCGTTCATGAAGAACTCGTTGACCTGTAAGATGCCGTCCTTGTTGGCATCGATGATCTTCACGAAACCGCCCGCGCTCCATTTCTGGATCCATTCCAGCGCCATGACCTGCGCCACCGGCTTGCCGATGATGCTGGTCGCCAGATTCGGATCGAGCACCTGGAGCTTGGTGTAGGTCGCCAGCGCCGGTGCCGTGAAGTACAGCAGGAAGATGAAGAACAGCGACCACGCCACCGACGTGCGCGCGTCCCTCACCGACGGCGTCGTGAAGTAACGCATCAGGATGTGCGGCAAGGACGCGGTGCCGAGCATCATGCAGGCCACCAACGTCACGAACCGCCATGCCGCGAGCGCCGAATCGCCCGGCGTCGAATGCAGGACGCTCAGCGCGAAGGCCCCGGGCACCGACCCGGCCGCCTTGAGAACGCCGACCTGGTGCAGCTTCTCGAGTTCCACGATCCGCGCCACGGCGTCGCCGTAGACGAACTGCGGGATGATGCCGAAGCCTTGCTTGTTCGACATCCAGATGACGGGAACCAAGTAGGCGATGATCAGCACGATGTACTGCGCCACCTGCGTCCACGTGACGGCGCGCATGCCGCCCAGCATCGAGCAGAGCAAGATACCCAACAGGCCGAACCACACGCCGACGCCGAACGGCACCTGCAACGCGCGGGAGGCGATGGTACCGGTCGCGACGATCTGCGCCGTCACGTAAGTAAAGGACGCGACGACCAGGACGAGAACCGCGAGGAAGCGGGCGAGGTTGCCGCCGTAACGGGTACCGATGAAGTCGGGCACGGTGTAGCAACCGAACTTGCGCAGATACGGCGCCATGAGGACCGCCACGATCACGTAACCGCCGGTCCAGCCGACGACGAACGCGAGGTAGGCGTGACCGCCCGCATAGATGCCGCCCGCCATGGCGACGAAGGAGGCGCCCGACATCCAGTCGGCCGCCGTCGCCATGCCGTTGAACACCGGGGGCACCTGACGGCCCGCGACGTAGTAGGCATCGACCTGCATGGTACGGGAAAGCCATCCGATCAACGCGTAGATGAAGATCGTGAAGCCGACGAAGCAGAGGCCGATGGTGTCGTCCTTCATGCCCATCGTTTCGCCGATGGCCATCAACCCGATGAACAACACGAAGCCACCGGTGTAGAAGCCGTAGATCTTCGGCAGGTTGTCGATGAACGACCCCTGCATTTTAAATAAGCTCATTGTTGTTCCCCCTTCAGTCCGGTTCGGCCATGCCGAATTCGCGATCGACCTTGTCCTGCTGCTTGACGAACACGAACAGCTGGATGACGAACGCGATCAGCGAACCTTGCGCGGCCATGTAGAAGCCGAGCGGGAAATGGAAGACCGAAATCTTGTTGAGCTGAGGTGCGAACCAGTGCACCAGATACGAGAACACGAACCAGATGATGATGTGAACGATCATCAGGCTTCTGGTTCTCCTCCAATGTTCAATTTGCTGCCCTGCATCGTTAGCCATCGACAAGCCTCCTCCTCGTTTTTGACGTCATTCCCGTGTAGCGGCGCCTTCGCCCGCGTATATACTTCAATACTGTCGAAGAACGCCTTACCCCCAAGAAGACGGCGCAGTGTAGACGATTCTTTGAAAAAGAACACTGTTTTGAAGGCTTAAGATTAGCCTTTTCGAAAGTATAGAAAGTAGTTCATGCCGCCGATCGCAAACACCGTCGCACGCACCCGATCGTTTCTCCGTTCCCTGCGCGAGTACCTCGGCGCGAGCCGGCGAGGCCGACGCAAACCCATAACGAATGTCGGTGAATTAAGGTTTTTCCTGGATTCGCGGGCCAGCCACATCACGCAGATATCGCTTTACGGGTATCTCAGGACGCGGGCGGGCAGCCGATTTCCCGAACTGTTCGAAAGCGACAGTTTCGCCGTCTCGATCAACGCCGCGAAATGGCATATATGGCTTGCCTGCCTTTCCGACATCGCCGTCTACGCCGGGGGCCTGATCGCCGCCCGATCCGGCGCCTCCAACGGCGAGATTCGCGGCCTGATCGAGGCCGCCGTCGAGGCGACGCTCAAGGTGCACGGTATGCCAGAGGGAGCGGGCCCCGATTTCGCGGCCGGTGCCCAGCGCGTGCGCACGCGCGTCGCGATGGTCGATTGGTCGACGGTCGAAGACGGACCCGGCCCCTTCGCCGAAAGCCCCGAAGCATTGGTGAAATGGGCGCCGGTGGTCGACGAATTCAAGGAACTGGACGGCGAAATCGTCAAGAATTCGGTGCGTTTCCGCTGGACCGAGATACGCCAAGCGTTGCGCGACGTCCTGGACGCCGAGGCCGTGATGGCGTCCGCCCGGGCCGGCGAGGGCCGGCTGGCGGACAAAGAATAGATGCGTCCGATAGCAAGTATTCAATATTAGAATATTAGATAAACGTTCGGCGCCATTGTTCCATCCCGCGGTTCCGTATCGACCGACGATTGACGAAACCGGGCCGGAAACGACAGACGTCGAGAAAGCGAGTGGTGGTGCTGGCAGTTTTGAGCGAACTCGTCTCTGGCGTGAATTCCCCGATTCACGGGAATTTGCAGGGAATTTTGCAATCACGGCCCACCCTGTGGCGATATTTTTCCTTTGCGACCGCAGTAACCCTGAATATTTTTGCCAAATTCCCTTCACGCTAAAACAGGAAAAAAACGGTCAGCCATAGGGGAATTTTTTGACCGGATCAGGGAAATACCACGGTCACAAATCAGCTTGATATCCGTTCTTCCGGATAGAGTTTCTGGTAAGAACATCAAAAATCGCCGTTAAAGTGACTATGCCATATCGGGCGCGGCGAAAATCAAGAATGCATAGTGACAGCATAACTTTCGACATGAACGCAGAGGTCGTCATCATCGGCGGCGGCATTCTGGGCGCCAGCATCGCCTGGCATTTGACCCGGGCAGGCGCGCGGGACGTTCTGGTCGTTGAACGCAACGCCGTCGGATCGGGCGCGACGTCGCGGTCGGCGGGCCTGGTTTCGCGCGGACGGACCGACCCCGACATCTTCGCCATGGTCGGCCGGACAAGCGCGGCGATCGCCGAGTTGGAAGCGAGCCTCGGCGAGACCGTCGGCTTCCATCGCACCGGCAGCCTGCGCCTGGCCGAGGCGCCGGAAACCGCCGAGAGCCTGCAACGGATGCGCGCGCTGCTGACGGCGGCTGGCGTCGCGGGATATTTCATCGACGCCGGAAAGGCGCACACCATGGTGCCATGGCTGGACGCCGGACGGGCTCGGTCCATCCTGCACGTGCCGGACGACGGTTATGTCGATGCCTATATGTTGACCGCTGCCTACGCGCGGGCGGCGCGCGCGGCGGGCGCCGCGTTCCGGACCGGGGTCGCGGTCACCGGGCTCGCGCGCGACGGCGATCGGGTGATCGGCGTCGAAACCGACCGGGGGCGGATCGGCTGCCGCTGGACCGTGGACGCGGCCGGCGCCTGGGCCGGATTAGTCGCGGGCTGGCTGGGCCTGGCCCTGGGCGCGACGCCGGTGCGCAGTCATTATTGGATCACCGCCCCCGATCCGCGCCTGCCGCGCGATCATCCGGTGGTTTCCCTGCCCGACGCGCGGGCGTACCTCAGGCCCGAGGTCGGCGGCCTGCTGATGGGCGTGCAGGAGCCGACGTCGCGCACCTTCGACGCCCGGCGTCTGCCGGCCGACGTCGCCGAGATGTCGCTCACCGGCAACGACGATTGGGACCTGCTGATCGAGCATGCGGCGACGCTGAAAGGCTATATCCCCGGACTCGACGATTTCGAGTTCGCCCACCACATCGCGGGGCTGGCGACGTACACCCCTGACGGGCGGTTCCTGATCGGGTCCTATCCGGGCATCGACGGTTTCCTGGTCGCCGCCGGATGCTGCGGCACCGGCGTTTCGGTTTCCGGCGGCATCGGGCTGGCCGTCGCCGACATCGTGCTCGGCCGAGAGGCATCGATCGACCTGGAACGTTTCCGCCCCGATCGCTTCGGCCCGTTCGACCCCTACTCCGCCGCGTTCATGGCGCAATGCGCCGCCGCGCGCGGCAACAAGGGCCGCCGCGCCTGATCGGCGTCAGCGTCCGACCACCAGCAACACAACCCCCGCGGCAACGACGACGGACGCGACGACGCGCCGGGCGCCCAGCGGTTCCTTCAGCACCAGGGTACCGATGATCGCCGCGAAAATGACGCCGGTTTCGCGAAGGGCGGCGACGCCCGCGATCGGCGCAAGGGACAGCGCGTAGATGACAACGGCATAGGCGCCGAACATCAGGACGCCGCCGGCCAAGCCGGTTTTCCATTGCCGCAGCGACGCGAACGCCGGCTTGGCGCCGCGCAGGAACACGACCGCGCCGCACAGTACGATGCCGGTCATGATGTTGAGCAACGCTGCGTAGCCGATGGGATTGCCCGACGCCCGCCCGCCCAGGCCGTCGGACACCGTGTAGGCGGCGATGGTCAGTCCGACGCCAATCGCCCAGAATATGGCCGCCGGCTTGGGGCCGCGCGCATCCGAGCGCCAAGCGAGAATCAAGACGCCGAGGGAAATGATGGCGACGCCGAGCAACCCGGAGACGGTCAGGCGCTCGCCGACGAACGCCGCCGACAGCAACAAGACCACGACGGGCGCGACGCCCCTGGCGACCGGATAACCGACGCTGAGATCGCCCACGCGGTAGGCGTTGGTGAGAAAATAAAAGTACGCCGCCGTGATCGCGGTCGATGCCAACAAATAGGGCCAGCTTTCCGGCGCCGGCAGGCCAACGACCGCCAGCACCGCCGCCGCCACGAACATCGTCGGCCCCTTGACCAGAAACAGCGCGATCAAGGTGTCGGCGCCGGAACGGACCATGGCGTTCCAAGCGGCATGCATCAGCGCCGACAGCAGCACCAAAAAAACGACGGTCGCGTCCATGGTCATTGAAGCAGGCTTTCACGGGCGCCGTCGGGCGGCTCAGAAACGGTCCGGACGATAGGGGGATAGGTCGATGGCAGGCAAGCGTCCCGCGACCAGATCGGCGATCAGGGCGCCGGTGACCGGACCGCTGGTCATACCGTTGTGGCCGTGACCGAACGCCAACAGCACGTCGCGCCGGCCCGGCACGAAGCCGATCACCGGCAGGGAATCCGGCAGGCACGGGCGGTGTCCCATCCATTCGCTGAACTCGTCGATAGCCACGCCGGGATACATCTTCTTCACCTGGCCCAGCAGGCGCCGGGCGCGGCGGTAATCGGGCGGCGCCTCCAGCCCGGCGAATTCGACCGTGCCGGCAACGCGCAGGCCGCCGGCCATCGGCGTGGCGTAGAATTTCCCTTCCGACGACGTCACCGGCAGGCGCGGCTCGATCCCCGGCTTCGTCAGGGTGACGTGATAGCCGCGCTGGGTTTCCAGCGGTACCGGCGCGCCCAGATCGGCGGCCAGGGTGCGCGACCAGGCACCGGCTGCGATCACCACCATGTCGGCGGCAATCTCACCGGCGTCGGTCGCCAGACGGACGCCGCCGGACGGATCGGGACGCAACGCCGCGACCCGCGCCTTCAGGAACTGCCCGCCGTCGCGCTGGAACCGATCGGCCAGCTTGCGCACCATCGCGTAGGGATCGACGGTGTAACCGTGTTCGGGCAGCAGCACGCCGCCCGCGTAATGAGGCGACAGCGCGGGCTCCACTTGGCGCAGTTCCTCGGCGCCCAGGCGTACGACCTTGGCGCCCCGGGTCTCGCGGATTTTCCAGTCGCCCTCGCTCGATCTCAGCGCCTGTTCGCTTTCGAACACGACCAGCGTGCCGGTGCGGCGGATCATCGCCTCGGCGTCGGCGTTCTTGAGCAGCGGCGCGTAGCAGTCGAACACGCGACTGTGCAGCCGGTAGAGCGCGTCGGCGATGGCGCCGATGCGATGCGGCCGTCCGGCCAGGGAGAATTTGATCAGCCACGGCAGCGCGCGGAACAGGTAGCCGGGCCGGATCGCCAGCGGCCCGTCTGGATGCAGCAGCCAGCCGGGAATTTTCTTGTGCTGGCCCGGCATCGACAGCGGCACGCAACTGCCGGGGCTGAGCGCCCCGGCGTTGCCCTTCGAAGTGCCTTCGGCCGGGCCGACGGCGTCGATCAGCTGCACCGCGTGACCGTCGCGCAGCAGGTAGCTGGCCGTGCTGACGCCGACGATGCCGGCACCGATCACCGCGATGCGCTTGGGGCCGCTTCCGTTCGCTGTCATCTTTTCTTCCACGCTTGGGCGCGGCGGGCAAGGCCCCGCGTCGCCAGGAAATGCAGCACGCGCATCGCGATGCACGTCACCACGATCACCATGGCCATGGCCGCGGCCGGCGACTGTTCGCCCGCGTCGTCCATGTTCAGCACGGTGACGGAGGCCAGCTGCGTGTGCACCGAATAGAGGAATACGACCGCCGACACCGTGGTCATGGCGCTGAGGAAGAAATAGACCGAGATGT
>CAZDFF010000190.1:0-6893 GCA_964504425.1 uncultured Hyphomicrobiales bacterium | reverse complement strand
GCAGCACGATGTGAATGGCGTCGGTGCCGCTGGCGCAACCGAGCGAGAATTTCGTGCCGCAGAAATCGGCGAACTCACGTTCGAACGCCGTCACGTCCTCGCCGAGGATGTAATCGCAGCGATCCACGGCGGCCGTCATGACGGCGGTGACGTCGGCACGAATCGTCGCCAACTGAGCCTTGAGATCGACCAGCGGAATCGCGGTCGGCTTTTCGGATTTGTTCATCGGGAGCGGATTCCTTCGCGATCGAAGACGGCCGACGGCAGCAACACGGAGCCCGGAAACCGCGGGCAAAACCGCGATCCGTCGCCGAAACTCTTGTTTAATACATTGAAATAAAACAATATTTTTAGCCCGGCTTTCGCGCCACGACGACGATGTTTTTCCCTACCGGCGGCGCGGTGACGTTTTCGAGGAACCGCAACGGCGGCACGAAGGCGCGGTCGTACAACGAAGCCAGGCGCGAATCGATTGTCGTGACGCGGGCGACTTTGTTGATCAGCCACCACGATAAGGCGCCGACGGAATCGAAGTAGCGCCCGACGACGATCTCGAATCCGCTCGATGCGATCGCGTCGCGGAGCGGATTCAGGCGATAGCGGCGAAAATGCCCGACCCGCCGGTCGAATTCGCTGTAAAGGGCCGGCAACGCCGGAACGAACAACAGCAGACGGCCGCCGGGCGCGAGAATTCGAAATAATTCGCGAAGCGCGGCGCCGTCATCCTCGATATGCTCCAGCACATTGACCATGACCGCCGAGTCGCGGCTGCCGTCCGGCATTTGCGCCACGGCCGCTTCGAACGTCGATCCGATGACGGCGACATTCGGCAGCGCAGCAAAGCGATCCTTCAATATCCGGGCGAACCGAGGCGACGGCTCCACCAATTCGAGGGCATCGACCGCAGGCACCAGAGAAGCCGAAACGGTGCCCAGACCGGCGCCGAATTCCACCGCCCGTCCGCCGAGATGGGAACGGAAGTGAGAGAAAATCCAGGCGTTGTAATTCGGCATCTCGGCGAGTGATGCAAGCTCGTCGCCGGGATATTCCTTCGTCGTATCGTCGGGCATCGGCGTCAAAACCACCTGTCGAGTCCGACAATGCGCAGGATCGCCGGCAGGATATCGCGAAAGACATTCAAGTAGGCAACGAGAACGCCCGCCACCCAAAGCCACAAAAACGCGGTGATGACGCGCCGGTACTTCGGCGGCGGCGCGGCTTCGGCGGCCGGTCCGGCCTTTTTGAACTCGATAACCAGACACATCCCGAAGCGGGCTTTCAAAAATTCGTCCAATCCCCGGGGAACGAACGGAAGAATCTTCTTCCGGTACTGGGTGATCGTGACCCGTTCCATCCGGACGCCCGCGGCGGCGAGCATGGCCGCGAGTTCTTCGGCCGTCAGGTACCGGTGATAGAAGCCGTCCGTATAGAAATCCTGCACGGTCCGAAAATTATATCCGGCGAAGATCTTGCCCCGCACGGTTAGCCAGAACAATCCGTGGAGCCAGTAGACGACGCTGGTGCGATGATAAACCATGACAATGCCGCGCCCGCCGGCCTTCAGCACCCGGCCCGCCTCCGAGACGGCGCGTTCCATCCGCGCCGTGTGGTGCAGCACGCCCCAAGAATAGACGTAATCGAAGGTTTCGTCGGCGAACGGCAGGGATTCGGCATCGGCCCGCGCCAGCGTGACCGGCACGCCGTTGCTGTCCGCCGTTTTGCGAGCAAGTTGCACCGCGGTCTCGGTCAGGTCGACGCCGGTCACGGTCCCGCCCGCCTTGCCCAGCAAGGCGGAAAAGATGCCCGACCCGCACCCCAGGTCCAGGACCCTTTGGTCGTCGAAGCGCCGTGCCGCGAACCACCGCGACAGCCACGGACCGTACGCCAAGGCGCGTTCCGGTAACGTACGAAGATCGTCGGCGTCCTTCGGCATGCGGTCCCGTGCCGTCCACTCGGCATAGGTCATCGGCATCCGCTCCCACCACAGGCGGTTGCGGCCTTGGCCGTCGGCCGTGTCGGCGGACGCGGCGTCGCGGGTGCCGATAAACGGATTGTCGGTCATCGGACGCCGAGCCCCAGATAGTCCGGCCGCTGGAACGGCGGTGCGCCGAACGCGGCGAGCACACGGGCGAGACTGAAGGGCGCCGAGGCAACCTCCAGCGCCGCCGCCAAGTAGCGACGTTGTCCGGCGTAGGCTAATGCCGCCTGCATATGAACGATCAGGGTTCGGATCGCCGCGACGCGACGCGGGCGGCGGCTTCGCCGTTGGATCAGGCCGAGATGGCGGCACAGGATGGCAAGCGCGGCGCGGCGACGGAGACGGACGTTAGTCGATATGCTGCCCTCGCGAATATGGTATCGGCTGAGTGCTTCGGGAAAAGCGCGGAAGCGGAGATTGGGATCGCCGCAGACCGCCAGCCAGAGTTCGTAATCCTGCCCCGACCGCAAGCCCGGATCGAAGCCGCCGGCGGCCAGTACCAGCCGACGCCGGGCCACCACCGTGATGTTGGCGATGAACCCCCTTAGGAGCTGTGCCTCGAACGGGTCCGCGCCGGGCGGACAGTGACGCGCGCAACGCCCGACGGTTTCGCGGCCGTCGCGAACCTCGACATAGTCGTGGCAGACGAGATCGGCGCCGCTTTCTTCGATCGCCGCCAAACTGTGCGCCAGTTTCTTCGGCAGCCATTCGTCGTCGGCGTCGAGCAAGGCGACGAACTCGCCCTGGGCTTCCGCGATCGCGCGATTGCGCGCCGCGCCGGCGCCGGCGTTCGCGGGCAACGCGATCACCTTGACCGGGATGCCCCCCATCGACGGTGCCATGGCACGAGCGATCTCGGCGGTGCCGTCGTCGGAACCGTCGTCGACGACGACCACCTCGCGCGGCTTCACGGTCTGCGCCGCGACGCTGGCGAGCGCCCGACCGATGGTATCCGCCGCGCGCCACGCGGGAACGATGACGCTGACATCCGCCGTGTCCATCATTCGGCCTCGATCTCGATCGTTCCGCGCCAGGGAAGAGTCGCCGTCGCGGTCATTTCAATCGCGGTCGCCGGAATGCCCCGGCCATAAGCAGCCCAAAGAGTCGCGGGTTTAATTTCGATGTGCGCATCCGCGGCGACCTTATAGTCGGCACGGTGGCCTCGCAGAACCGCGCCCTCGGCAGTTTGCTCGGCCGGCAGCGTGGTATGCAGCCGTCGCGCGAGGGTTCGCTCGCCACCGCCCTCGACCGCGTCCTCGATCCTTACCCGCCTGCCGTCGAACCGCCATGCTCGCCGGGCCGTTCCGACGTCGCGGAGTCGCTGGAATCCGGTATGGGCGATGGCAATACCGTCGTCCCGCCTCAATACCTTTGGCGGCGGCCCGCCGACCGCGCGGCGGAACGCGGCATCGTAGTGAGGCCGATTGCGCGGATAGGGATCCTTGCCGTCGATGGTAAAACCGTTGTGCGTCATGGCCGCCGTATCGACATCGCCCGGCGGACCGTAGCTGCGCCGACCGAGGTCGCGAAACACGGCTTCGTCCTCGAAATGAAGCTCGAATCCGCCCATGTCCTGATGGCCGTGTCCGGGCATCGGCGGCCAGCCTTCCGGCGCGACGTAGCATAGGAACGACCATGGATCGGCGTCGAGCCGGTGCCAGCCATCGGCGCCGAGAGCGTCGAGATCGATCGGCGGCGTTCCATCCCGCAAGTGGGCCATTGCGTCGCGGTCGTCCGCCGTCAGCAGCCCGCCCCATCCTTGCCCGGCGTCGGCGCGAGGCGAAAGACAGGCAAGAAAGTCCGGCGGACAATCGGGCGATACGTCGCCGATCAGCGGCAAGCCGTCCGGCAGCGTCAGGCGCGGCACGACGGCCAAGGCGCGCGTCACGATGGCTTCCAACGCGGCGGTTTCGGCGCGACCATGGGCGCGGGCCATCAACCACGCGCTGAGATAGTTACGGAGCAGAAGGAAATGGTAATGACTGGACCCTTCGCGCAGCACGCCCGACGGCAGGAAGATACGTTTCGCTTCTTCGACCAGAATGTGCGCGCCCGCGTCGGCGTAATCGTCGATCCCGAGCGCAAGGCCGATCGCATGAACGCCCCGGCCGTCGTTCGCCAGATGGTTCGACGTGTAGCCGTCGCCGAAGTATTCGAGATTTTCGAGAATATGCCGGCCGTGATCGGCGAGTAACTGCGCGGTTTCCGCCGCATCGTCGGGAAGGCCATGGCGCACCGCGAAATCGAGAATATTGATCGCCCGTTCCGCCGCCGTGTACGGATGCCATGCCCAACCGTTTCGACTGCTGGCGAATCGCCGTTTCCAGGCCCGCCATAAGGCATCCACCCATGATGGATCGACCTTTTGCAGCGGCAGCCAGGCAAAGCGGTGCAATGCCAGTTCGGTCTCGATGTCGGCGAACGATCGCGCCATCGCCGCGCCCTCGGCACCCGCCGTGACGACCATGCTTTCGCCCGGCAACGACAGAGTGAGTGTACCCGATGGCGTTTCCGCTGGACGCGATACGCAACGAATCCGTTCGGGAGCGCACGGCCCCGAGAACCGGGCGATGTCGAGGTACGATGGCGACGCGCGACGAATGTCGGCGCCTCGCCCGACGCGGCCAAGCGCGCGGCCGATCAGCCAGCGCCGAAGCACCGGGTCGGTCGCGACCTGTTCGCCTTTCCGAAGCAGCGCGGTCAACACCGAAATTAGCCCGACGACATGAAATAGCGAACCTGATGATCGCCCCAATTCGCCAGCAGATGATCGCGCAGCAGCAGCATCGCGCCGTCGCCCGGCCGATTGAGTCCGCGCGTCCCGGTGGCGAAGGAAACGTATCCCGCCTCGCCGGCCAAAGCGGGGTCGCGTGCCGCATCGAACAACCCGTAGGGAACGCAGAAATGACGGCACGGCCGGCCGGTTTCGCGTTCGACGATCTCCCTGGATTGTCTCAATTCCATCATCGCCGTGTCGCGGTCGATCCTGTCGAAATACGGATGGGTGGCGGCGTGGGAACCGACCGTCATGCCGGCGGCGACGAGCGCCCGGCAATCGTCCCAATCCATGAAGTCGAGCGACGTCGAACGGCCGAGGAAGCCGAACGTGTCGCGGGCAACCGAATCGTCCGGCGCGAACGACCGGCCGACCAACCCGGTAACGACGTAGAACACCGCCGGAATGCGCCGTTCCGCCAGGATCGGCACCGCATTCCCGGCACAGCATTTGAATCCGTCGTCGAAGCCGACGCAAAAATAGCGGCCGTCGAGGGGATCGCGCGAGGACAACATAGCCGCCGCCTCGTCGATGGAAACGAAATCGCCGAACCGGCGCAGATAATCCAGCTGTCGCGCGAAACCCCGACGTTCGTCGTCGAAAACGTGATGGTAATAGGGAAACCGAACCCATCCATTGCCATCGATGCCCCGCCCGAGCGACAGCCCGCGTAGCGCCAGATCGCGCACGGCCGATCGTGCCCGGGCACACACGGACATGCGGGCAACGAACTCGGCGTAAGATCGCGTCGGGGCGATTTCCGTCGCCATGTCAAAAGGTGTCCACGTCGCCGCCCATGAAACGCCAAGAGTCGATAAGGTGAACGTTGGCGTCCAAATTTCTGGCATTCAGCCGGCGGACGATCAGGGGCGGTGCGCCCTTGCGCACGAATCCGGCACGGCGCAAAACGGCGACGATGGGATCGATGTCGGTCAACGTTTCGATCAGCCAGGCCCCCCGGGCATCGGCGCGACCGATCATCGCCGCCAGCACGGCGGAAAGCCCATCGCGATCGGACCCCAGCAATTCGACGACGTGGGCGCGCCCGTCGGCGGCGCCCTCCCAGGTGGCATCCTTCATGCCGAGGACGCCCGCTGCCGCGATTTTTCCGGCGCGCCTTGCCACGATCCACTCGTACCCCATGGCTGCGTTGTCGGCATAACGCCACGCGTACCATTGCGGCGTACGCTCGACGCGGCAAAGCCTTTTGCCCGGACACCAGTCGGCGAGAAGAGTCGCGCGTTCTTCTTCCGTCGGCGGCGCAACGGCGACGTCAAGTCCGCGACTTCCGCCCTTCGGCCACAATCCCGCGACGGCATTGGCGATGGGACCAAGCGCCCCGGGCATTCTGGGATGGCGCGATGGGCGGACGGGACGCACCCAGTGTCCGATGCCGCCTGGACAATCCCAGTTCATATGCTTCACGAACCCGGGATAGCTGAGCGGATTGGGAAGCGCATAAATGAACTCATACCCGCGGTGGGCGGCGATTTCGTAACAGGCGAGTGCCGTCGCGACGAATACCCCCTGCCCTCGGTAGTCCGGGTGAGTCTGGGTATCCATCAATTGCGACGCCAACGCGACCTCGGAGCCGAGGCGCATGCGCACCGGGAAGAGTGCGTGCGATCCGACGATTTTTCCGCCGTCGAAGGCGACGGTCAACGGCGCCGGCCCGTCCGGCATGTCGAAATAACGCCAGCGGTCGTAGGAAATCGGCCGATTGAAGCCCCATACGGTACGATAAAGTTCGCGCACGCGCTCGAAATCGCCTTCTCCCGCTTCGCGAACGATCCAAGAAGGCGCGCTCACGTCGTTGCCTCGCAGCCAAGGCTCCGGCGCCAGACCGCAAGGTCCGGCGGCGCGAAAACGGTCGCGACCGGCGGCGGCGCCGTTAACGGCGCCACGTCGGCGAGAACGGCACTAAGCGTTTCCGCCGTCGCCGAAGGAATATCAAGCCCATCTGGCAACACGTCGTTGTCGACCCGACCCGCCGGCAGAAAGCGCACCGTCGGCATGCCGCCGAGCACGGCCTCCAAGCCGACTGTCGTCGCGCAGTAAAGCGCGGCCCGGATTCTCTTTTCCGCGGCGAGCGGCCCGACGGCCCGCCGGATGCCCGGCCGTTCGGAAAACCCGAACGGC
>CAZDFF010000189.1:5683-6920 GCA_964504425.1 uncultured Hyphomicrobiales bacterium | reverse complement strand
CGGCCATATCGGCGCCACCGGCCGCGTCACCGGCCCGCACCTGCATTGGGGCGTGCATTGGCAAGGCGTCGGCCTCGACCCGGCGCTGCTGGCGGGCGAGATGCCGAAGGGGGCCGGGGCGAAGTAGCGCGACATTGACTCCTCCCATCTCTTGTGATAGGAATATTATCAATAATAGAGGCGCTGCTGGCGGGCGGCCTCAAAAGATCATTTTTGATTATAAAAGACGATACGGTTTTCGCGGTTTCCCGGGATTTCAACAGGTTAAGCCGAAAAACCCGACATAAACGCGACAAAACCAAACGGAACCGCACCGAAACGCGCTTTTACCGGCACTTTTCGGAGCTCGACCGACTTCGGTCTCCGCGTTGAAAACCGCGCCCGGTTCGGTTAGTGTATTAGCAAGTTCGAATTCTTTATCGGGAGATCGCGCCATGCGCACCCTCGCCGCGGTTTTGCTTTCCGGCCTGTTCGCGTTCTCGGCCGCCGGGTCGGCCTTCGCCGGCTGCAGCGGGGCGGGCGGCTATCTGGTCGACCATTCCGGCCCGACGCCGGTGGTGCTGGCCGACAACGACCCGAACGCGCCGTCGCCCAAGCCCGCGACCGACGACAAGAAGTAAACCGCCTTACCGGGGCACCGTTGGCGGGGCCGGACATTCCGGGTAGACTCCGGCCTCGAGACCAGTCCCTTCTTTCGGAGGATCGTTCGATGCGCTTCACCGCTTTCGCCCTGGCCGCGATTTTCGCGTTCGCCGTTTCCGGCGCCGCGATGGCCGATTGCGTCGCCGGCCACAAGAAGGTCGCCGACCAGTCCACGCCGGTTACCGTCGCCGACGGATCGCAGACCACGCCGGCCCCGGGCAAGTAAACCCGACCGACGCCTGACGAATTCGCGGCCGCCGGCGACCCCGGCGGCCGTTTCGCTTTTGGACGAAAGAGTCAGTCCGGCCAACGGTTGTGCAGCCAGAGCCATTGCTCGGGCTTGTCCCGGACCCAGCGTTCGAGGATGGCGTTGACTCGGGCCATGTTGACGGCGATGTCGCGGGTCCGCTCGCCGGTGCTTTCCAAGACCATCGGCGGCTCGACGATCAGGCGGAAGCGCGCACCCTTCAGGCGCACCACCCGGGCTGGCACCACCGGGCAGTCGAAGCGAAGCGCGAGGTCGACCAGGGCCGGCGCCGTCATCGCCGGGCGGCCGAAGAACGGCACCGCGATCCCGTCGTTCATCTTCTGGTCG
>CAZDFF010000189.1:0-5673 GCA_964504425.1 uncultured Hyphomicrobiales bacterium | reverse complement strand
GGTCGACCATCATGCCGAGATGCTTGCCGTCCTTGAGCGACTTCAGAAGCAGCTTGGCGCCGGCCGGCCCCTTCGGGATCAGTTCGCCCTGGACCGAGGCCCGGCCGTAGCGGAAGACCCATTCGACCAGCCGGTTGTTGGCGGCGCGGTAGATCCGGTCCAAGGGCACGCCGCGCTGCGTGGCGCCCAAGGAGATGATCTCCCAATTGCCGAGATGGCCGGAGAAGAAGAAGCCGGGGCGGCCGTCGTCGCGGAGCGCATCGACCTGCTCGGCGCCGACGACCTCGACCCGGCCGTTCGGATCGTAGACGTCGATTTCGCCCAGATGCGGGTATTCGGCGGCGACCCGGCACAGGTTGTCCCACATGCCCTTGACGACGGCTTCGACCTCGGCGTCCGTCATCTCGGGGAAGGCGCGGCGGATGTTGCGGCGGGCCCGCGCGGTAATCGGCAGCAGCGGCCCGAACGTGCGCCCGAGCCAGCCGCCGATGCCCGACGCCCAATCGAGCGGCAGGATGCGAAAGCCGACGAAGACGACGAGCGCGAACGCGGCCTCGATCGGATGGACGATGAAGCGACGAAGGAGCGTGGCAATGCGGGGTATGCTCAGCATCGGGACAGGATCGGTTCGATGACGGCGGACAAGGCCGTTTCGTCGTCCCATTCGATGCCGATTGTCAAGACATGGATGCCGTCGGCGACCTCGGGCGGGATGCGCGCCATGTCCTTGGCCGTCGTCACCGGGATCGCCTGCCAGCGGGCGGCCTCGTCCTTCAAGGCGCGGATCTCGTCGGCGTCGTAGGGATAGTGGTCGGAATAGGCGGCCGTCTTCCGGACGAGGGCGCCGGCGGCGCGCAGCGTCGCGAAGAACTTTTCCGGCCGGCCGATGCCGGCGAAGGCGAATACCTTGCGGCCCCGGAACGCGGCGGCTTCGGACCCCAGGACGGTGCGCGCGGTGAGGATCGGAAGCGCGCGGCCGGCGAGACGGCGCAGCGTCGCGGCCATCGCATCGCCGACGGGATCGAGGATGACGACGGCAGCGGCGCGGGCCAAGCCGTCCTCGGGCGCCTCGCGCAAGGGTCCGGCGGGCATCACGCGGCCGTTGCCGAGGCCGTATCCGCCGTCGACCACGACGAGCGATACGTCCTTGGCGAGGGTCGGATTCTGAAAGCCGTCGTCCATGACGATGGCCTTGGCGCCGGACGCGACGGCGGCCTTGGCGCCCGCCGCCCGGTCGGCGGCGACCCAGGTCGGCGCCAAACGCGCAAGCAGCAAGACCTCGTCGCCGACCAGCGTCGACGTGTCGGTCGCGGGATCGACCCGGTGCGGCCCCTTCGCCGTGCCGCCGTAGCCGCGCAGGAGAAAATGAACCGCGATGCCGCGCGCCGCTAGCCGGGCGCCGAGGTCGAGGGCAACGGGCGTCTTGCCGGCACCGCCGGCGACCAGATTGCCGACGCACAACACCGGCACCGGGGCGGTCCAGGCTTGGGTGGCGGCGAAGCGGCGGCGAACGGTCCGGCCGTAAAGCCAAGCGGCGGGCGCCAGCAGCGCCGAGAGCGCGCCGCCCCGGCCGGGCGCCCAGAATTCAGGCGCGCGCACGGGCCGAGTCCTCGAGATAGGGTTCGAGCGCCGCCATCACGGCATCGAGCACGCCCGCTTCGGCCATCGCCGTCGCCTTGGCCGCCGCCGCCATGCGGGTACGGGCATTGGCATCGGATAACAGGCCGCCGACCGCCCGGACCAGCGCGGCCTCGTCGGCGATGCGCAGGGCGCCGCCGCCGTCGAGCAGATGGGCCGCGACCTCGGCGAAGTTTTCCATGTGCGGTCCGAACAGGATGGCGCAGTCGAGCCGGGCCGGTTCCAGCGGATTCTGCCCGCCGGTCGCCGACAGCGACTTGCCCATGAAGACGATGTCGGCGGCACGGAAGAAAAGCCCGAGTTCGCCCATGGTGTCGGCGACGTAGATATCGTCCGACGCGCGCGGCCATTCGCCGGCGCCGCGACGGGCAACGCTCAGGCCCATGGCGGCGAGCGCGCGGGCGATTTCGGGGCCGCGTTCGGGGTGGCGCGGCGCGATGATCGTCAAGAGCCCCGGATGCGCCGGCTTCAGGGACAAATGGACGCGGCCGACTAAGGCTTCCTCGCCCGGATGGGTGCTGGCGGCGAGCCAGCGCGGGCGCGTGCCGACCGTGTCCATCAGGCGCCGAAGGGCCGCGTCGTCGGCGGGCAGCGGCGGCGTCGCGAACTTCAGGTTGCCGCGCGACTCCGCCTGGCGGGCGCCCAGCGCCTTCAATCGCCGGGCGTCCTCCTCGGTCTGGCCGAGGCACAGATCGAAGCCCGCGAGCAATTCGCGGATCAGGCCAGGCGCCCGGCGCCAGGCGACAAGCGAACGGTCCGAGACCCGGCCGTTCAGCAATACCATCGGAATATGCCTGGCCCTCGGCTCGCTGACCAGATTGGGCCAGAATTCGGATTCCAGCCACAGCACCAGATCGGGCCGCCAGTGATCGAAGAAGTGGCGCACGAAGTCGGCGCGGTCGATCGGCACGAATTGATGGAACGCGCCTTCGGGCAGGCGTTCCCGCATCATCCGCGCCGAGGTGACCGTGCCGGTGGTGACGAGCACGGCGGCACCCGACGCGACCAGCCGTTCGACCAAGGGGAGCAGCGACAGCGATTCGCCGACCGAGGCGCCGTGCATCCACACCAGCCGGCCGGACGGGCGCGGACGCGACGCGATGCCGAAGCGTTCTTCGAAACGCGCGGGGTCTTCCTTGCCGCGCCGTCGGCGCCAGGCGAGATAGCACCGGATCGCCGGCCAACCCGCCACGGTGACGGCGCGATAGAGCGACAGCATCATGCGGGCGCCCTTTCGGAATGCGGCGCGGCGTTCGCCGCCGGAAGCGGCGCCGGTTCGACCGGCGCATGGCCGCACAGCCGGTCGGCTTCGGCGGTGATGGCGTTCAGGCGATCTTCGATCGTCTGCCGGGCTGCTTCCACCGCGGTTGCGTCGGCGTCGCGGGCGATCTCGACGGGTTCGCCCCAGACGAACACGCCGCCCGAGAACGGCGCCGGCACGACGAACCGGTCCCAGGTCGACAGCACGCGGCGGCGGCGCGCCGAGAACGTCGCCGGGATCACGGGTACGCCGGCCAGGCGCGCGATGTCGGCGATGCCGCCGCCCGCCCGCATGCGCGGGCCGCGCGGTCCGTCGGGCGTGACGCCGACGCATTCGCCGGCCCGGATCGCCTTAACCATGCGGCGCACGGCCCCCGCGCCGCCGCGGGTCGACGATCCGGCCGCGGTCATGATGCCGAAATGGCCGACCGTGCGGGCGATGAGCTGCCCGTCGCGGTGCTGCGAGATCAGCATGTGGATCGGCACGGCCCGCCGCCACGAGCAGGGCATCATGAGAAGGCGGCCGTGCCAGAAACTGAGGATGAACGGTCGGCCGGCGCGCCAGAACGATTCCGGGATATCGGCGCCGACGACCTCCCATCGCCCGGTCGCACGGACCAGGCGGATGTAGAGCGAAACGAGCCAGCAGAGAACGGCCCGCACCGCGTCGCTGCGGAGAATGGACTTCAGCGGCCTCACGCGCGGCCTCCGGCGGTCAGGCTTGGGCGACGCGGACGGGCGACGCGTCGTCCGCGAATTGAAGCGCGTGCAGCTTCGCGTAGGTCCCGCCGCGCGCCATCAATTCGGCATGAGTGCCGCGCTCGACCACGCGGCCCGCGTCGATGACGTAGATCAGATCGGCGCCGACCACGGTGGAGAGCCGGTGCGCGATGACCAAGGTCGTGCGCCCACGCATCAGTTTTTCCAGCGCCGCCTGCACCTGGCGCTCGGATTCGGTGTCGAGTGCCGACGTCGCCTCGTCGAGCAGCAGGATCGGCGCGTTCTTCAACATGGCGCGCGCGACGGCCAGGCGCTGGCGCTGGCCGCCCGAAAGCTTGACCCCGTGCTCGCCGACCGGCGTGTCGTAACCTTGCGGCAGGGCGACGATGAAATCGTGCGCGGCGGCATTTTTGGCGGCGGCGACGATTTCGGCCTCGGTGGCGCCGGACCGGCCGTAGGCGATGTTGGCCCTGACCGTGTCGTCGAACAGGGTGATTTCCTGGCTGACCAGGGCGATGGCGGCGTTGAGGGAGGAAAGCGTGACGTCGCGCACGTCCTGGCCGTCGACCGCGATCCGACCTTCATCGACGTCGTAAAAACGCGGCACGAGATTGAGCAGCGTCGACTTGCCGGCGCCGGACGGCCCCACCAACGCGACGGTCTTGCCGGCGGGCACGTCGAGGTCGACGCCGGCGACGGCCGGGCGGTCACCCCCGTACCCGAAGCGAACGCCTTCGTAACGGACGCCGCCCGGTCCGACGGCCAACGGTTTCGCGTCCGGCTTTTCGGCGATGGCCGGACGATGGTCCATCAGTTCGAACAGGCGCTGGGCGCCGGCCAGGCCTTCCTGAAGGCTGGCGTTCAGGTTGGCCAGCCGCTTCATCGGTTCGTAGGCGAGCAGCAGCGCGGTGATGAACGAGAAGAAGGCGCCGGCGTCGGTATGTTGGCCGATCACGCGATAACCGCCGTAAACGATCACCACGGCGACGGCGACGCCGCCGAGGAACTCCATGATCGGGCTGGACAGCGCGCGGGTCCGGGCGGCCTTCAAGGTCAGCTTGAAAATCCGTTCGACCACGTCGCCGACACGGCGTTTTTCGTAGGCTTCCATGACGTAGGCCTTGACCACGCGGATGCCCTGGAAGGTCTGTTCCAGGATGGTCGTCAACTGGCCCATTTCTTCCTGGGTGTCGGCGGTCACCCGGCGCATGCGACGGCCGATGCGCACGATGGGCACCACCGCGATCGGAAAGACGAAGAACGAAATCAGCGCCAGCTGCCAGTCCTGCACGAACATGACGGCGACGAGGCCGACGAGGGAAAGCGTGTCCTTGCCGAAGCCGGTCAGCACGTTGGAGACCGCGTTGCGCAAAGAATTGACATCGACGGTGAAGCGCGAGACTAGCCGGCCCGTTGCGTTGTCGTGGAAGAACTGCAAATCCATGTGCGCAAGGTGCGCGTACAGGCGGTTCTGGTTGTCGGCGACGATGCGCAGGCCGACGAAGCTCATGATCGAGGCCTGGACGTAGTTGGCGACGCCCTTGACCAGGAACGTCGCCAGCACGGCGCCGCCCACCAGCCAGAGGAAATCCTCCTTGCGGCCGATGAATATCTCGTTGACCACGGGCTTCATCAGCCAGGCGCTGAGCGCCGTCGCGCCCGCCATCACCGCCATGAAGAAGACCGCCAGCAGCAGCCATCCGGCATAGGGCCGGATGCTTTCCGCGAACAGGCGACGCATCAGCACATGCGTCGATCGGTGCGGCGACAGCGGCAAGCCTCGATTGTCCGTCAATGGTTCCATCCGGGTTCGCGCGGACCATAGCACGCGACCTTTCGAGCGGCCAACAAATCCGGCCCGGCGGCAGCGTTTTTACTTGAATATTAAGCGGTTAGCGCCCGGCGACGGTCATGCCGTCGACGCGGGTCGTCGGCGCGTCGGTCGCGTGGCGGAATTCGAGATCGTCGGCCGGCGTCATGTGCAGGAACATGTCTTTCAGGTTGCCGGCGACGGTGATCTCGCTGACCGGGTAGGCGATCTCGCCGTTCTCGATC
>CAZDFF010000188.1:0-6938 GCA_964504425.1 uncultured Hyphomicrobiales bacterium | reverse complement strand
GTTGTTCCAGCCCATGTGCGGGATCTTCAAAGTGGGATCGTTCGGCTTCAGCGCCGCGACCTCGCCTTCGATCCAGCCCAGGCCCGCGTGCTCGCCGTGTTCGCGCCCGATCGTCGCCATCAGCTGCATGCCGACGCAGATTCCGAGAAACGGCCGCGCCTTGATGATCGCGGACGTATAAAGCGCGTCGACCATGCCGCCGAGCGCGATCAGGCCGCCCATGCAATCGGCGAACGCGCCGACGCCCGGCAGCACGACGCGATCGGCCGCCAACACGACGGCGGGCTGCGAGGTGACGACGATATCCGTGGCGGATTCGGATTCGCGCGCCGCGCGTTCGAACGCCTTGGCCGCCGACCGCAGATTGCCCGATCCGTAATCGACGATGGCGACCTTCATGACGCGCCGACCACGCCGATCTGACGCGCGGCGATGGGATCGTTATCGAGGAAGCGGCGCACCGCGTCGTCGTCGTTCCTGGCCGCCACCATGCCGACGAAGGCGAAGCCCTTTTTTTCCAGCGCGCGACGACGCATATCATTGCCGATCCAGCCGGCCGCGACGGCAAGCGCGAACGACAGCACGCCGCCCGCGAATGAATCGGCGCCGGTCAGATAGGCGATTCCGTTGATCGCCCCGGCGGCGACGGCCAGCAACAAGGCGAACAGCCACAACCGATGCCACAGCGCCCAAAGGACGCCGGCGAGGAACGCCGGCCACGAGAAGCCTTCCTTCACCAGGACGAGATCGCGTTCGGCGTCGAGCCCGTGACGGCGAAGATGAACGGTGTAAACGCGCATGGAAACGCCCCGGTGCCGCGACCCGTCAGAGGGAGCCGCCGAGCACGCCCTTGGTCGAGGGCACGGCGTCGCTCTTGCGCGGGTCGATCTCGATCGCCTGGCGCAGCGCCCGGGCGAGCCCCTTGAAGCACGACTCGACGATGTGGTGATTGTTCTCGCCGTAGATATTCTCGACGTGAAGAGTCACGCCGGCGGCCTGGGCGAACGCCTGGAACCACTCCTTGAAAAGCTCGGTGTCCATCTCGCCCAGCTTCGGCCGGGTGAAGGCAACCTTCCAGATCAGGTATGGCCGATTCGAAACGTCGAGCGCGATCCGCGTCAGGGTTTCGTCCATGGGGATCATGGCCGAGCCGTAGCGGACGATGCCGGCGCGATTGCCGAGCGCGCGGCTGACCGCCTCGCCGATGACGATGCCGGTGTCTTCCGTCGTGTGGTGAAAATCGATGTGCAGGTCGCCCTTCGCCTCGACTTCGAGGTCGATCAGGCTGTGGCGCGACAGTTGTTCCAGCATGTGATCGAGAAAGCCGATTCCGGTACCGACCTTGTAGATGCCCTTGCCGTCGAGATTGAGCGCGACCGCGATCGAGGTTTCCTTGGTCTGGCGCTCGATGCGCGCGGTGCGGGCCCCTGGGGTCGCTGCCGGGAGTGAATTTTCTATTTTAGCAAACATCGGCGTTTTCACGGTCTGGATTCCTTCCGTCGGCGGCCGCATCAAGGCCTCGGCCGGGACCCCGTAAGCCGGCGCGATCAGCGCCAAATCGGCCAGCGACACCTTCCGCCCGCCCGTTTCCATGCGGCTGAGGGCGGAAAAACTGATTCCGCTCCGATCGCTTAGGGCCTTGAGGCTCAAGCCGTGAGCCTCGCGCCAATGGCGCAGGTGGTTGGCGCCCGGGTCGGCAGTCTTAAGCTGTTTGTTCATGGCTGCCAATCTCTTTTAGATTTGCGCGCTTACTGGATGAATTTGCTATATTAGCAAATTAATGTCAACAACTTGACGCGCATTGTTGCCGGTTCGGGGGTTTTCCCCAGCCGGTCGGGATGACTATATAGTCCCTTCGCTCCTTCCCATCGCCAACGAGTCCCAAGCATGTCCGAACCCTCCTCCCCGACCTGGCACGGCACGACGATCCTTTGCGTCCGCAAGGACGGCAAGGTGGTTATCGCCGGCGACGGCCAGGTCAGCCTGGGCCAGACCGTGGTCAAGGCCAAGGCCCGCAAGGTGCGTCGTCTGGGCGACGGCAAGGTGATCGCCGGGTTCGCCGGCGCCACCGCCGACGCCTTCACCCTGTTCGAGCGCCTGGAAGCGAAGCTCGAACAATACCCAGGACAGTTGACCCGCGCCGCGGTGGAACTGGCCAAGGACTGGCGCACGGATCGTTTCCTGCGCCGCCTCGAGGCGATGATGGCGGTCGCCGACAAGGACGTATCCCTGGTGCTGACCGGCACCGGCGACGTGCTGGAACCGGACGACGGCCTGATCGGCATCGGCTCCGGCGGCAACTACGCATTGGCCGCCGCGCGCGCGCTGATCGACCGCGACGACATGGACGCGGACGCCATCGCCCGGCGTGCCATGGCCATCGCCGCCGAGATTTGCATCTATACGAATTCCAACGTCACCATCGAGAACCTATGACCAGCTTCACCCCCCGCGAGATCGTTTCCGAACTGGACCGCTACATCGTCGGCCAGCACGACGCCAAGCGCGCGGTCGCCGTCGCGCTGCGCAACCGCTGGCGCCGCCAGCAGCTGGAGGGCGCGATCAAGGACGAGGTGCTGCCGAAGAACATCCTGATGATCGGCCCGACCGGCGTCGGCAAGACCGAAATCGCACGGCGGCTGGCCAAATTGGCGCAAGCGCCGTTCATCAAGGTGGAAGCGACCAAGTTCACCGAGGTCGGCTACGTCGGCCGCGACGTCGAGCAGATCGTCCGCGACCTGCTGGAAACCGCGATTCACATGACGCGCGAGCGCATGCGCAAGGACGTGACCGCCAAGGCCGAGCTGAACGCCGAGGAACGCGTGCTGGACGTGCTGGTCGGCGACAACGCCGGTCCCGATACCCGCGAGAAATTCCGCAAGATGCTGCGCGAGGGCAAGCTGGCGGACAAGGAGATCGAAATCCAGGTTTCCGAATCGTCCGGCGGCATGCCGACCTTCGACATGCCCGGCATGCCCGGCGCCCAGGTCGGCATGATCAATCTGAACGACATGATGGGCAAGATGTTCGGCCAGCAGACCAAGCCGAAGAAGTTGACGGTCGCCGAATCCTACGACGTGCTGGTCACGCAAGAGGCCGACAAGCTGCTGGACGAAGACAAGATCGTGCGCGAAGCCATCGCCGCGACCGAGAACAACGGCATCGTCTTCATCGACGAAATCGACAAAATCACGGTCCGGAGCGAGCGGGTCGGCGGCGCCGACGTCAGCCGCGAGGGCGTGCAGCGCGATCTGCTGCCGCTGATCGAGGGCACGGCGGTTTCGACCAAGCGCGGTACCGTGATGACCGACCATATTTTGTTCATCGGTTCGGGCGCGTTTCATCTCGCCAAGCCGTCGGACATGCTGCCGGAACTGCAAGGCCGCCTGCCGATCCGGGTCGAACTGAAGGCGCTGACCCGGGACGACTTCGTCCGCATCCTGACCGAACCCGAGGCGTCATTGATCGATCAGTACACCGCCCTGATGGCGGTCGAGGACGTGAAGCTGTCGTTCGAGAAGGACGCCATCGAGGCAATCGCCGACCTGGCCGCCGAGATCAACAGCGGTGTCGAGAACATCGGCGCGCGGCGCCTGCATACCGTGATGGAAAAACTGCTCGAGGACATCAGCTATTCTGCATCCGAGCGCTCGGGCGAAGCCGTGGTCGTCGATCGCAAGATGGTCGAAGACACTCTGGGCGCCCTGGCGAAGGACGCTGACTTGCGAAAATTCATTTTGTAAGAACGGATTCGCGGCCGATCCGGACTCTGCTTATGAACAATTCATCCACATTATCCCGAATCCACCCACAGTTCGTGCGGAACGTTAAATCCGGCTAAATTAGGAAGCATATTCAACCCATTCGACTTCGATCCCGATTCTACTTATCAACAGTTTTTCCACAGCCCTTGATTCTAATGGGATGGCCCGCTCTTGGCGCCGCGCCGGCCGCGGATTTCCGCCAGGATCCAATCAATGGTGTCTTCATCCAGTTCGTGAAGACAATCGGCCAGCAGGTTGGCAAGCTCGGTCGCCTTGGGGCTGAGTCCGGCGGTATCGAGCACGGCGCGCGGATGCGAGGCCTTGGCGAGACGCTTGAGGTCTTCGGCGTCGTCCCAGATCAGGCCGAAATAGCCGCACACTTGGAGGATCAGACCGGGCGAAGGCCGCCCTCGGCGGCCATGCTCCAACGCCGACAGATAGGCCGGCGACACCCCCAGATCGGTAGCCATGCGCTTCTGGGTCACCCGCTTCTTCTGCCGTAGCTCCCTGATCCGCTTCCCGAATGGAGTCATTTGAGTGATCTTATTTAATTCAACGATAATTCGTTGCGCTTAAGGTTGTGACCGCCTCTTAAGGAGAATGTAGAGGGCCCCCTCGCCGCCGTCCTTGACGGTCGCATGGTCGAAGGCGACGATTTTCTGGCGCAGCGACGGTTGATTCAGCCAGCGCGGCACGTTCCGGCGCAAGACCCCGACCGAGCCGTCAGGGCGCAACCCCTTGCCCGTGACCACCAGGACGCAACGCCGCCCGGCGGCATGCGAACCCTCGATGAAGGCCGCGAGGGCGCGATGCGCCTCCTCCTGAGTGCGACCGTGAAGGTCGAGCCGGGCCTCGATCGGAAGCTGGCCGCGCTTCAGGCGCTGTCCCGTGCGCCGGTCGAGCCCGTCGAGGGCGCCATGCGAAAGTTCCCGCAGCGGCGGGGGCGCGGGCGGCAACGGTGCCGCAACCGGCGCCGGGCGACGCGGCGGCTTTTTCGCGGGCGGCGCCGGAGGCTCCTTTGCCTTTACCGGCGCCTTGGGCGGCGGGCGCTTGCGGAGCGGCGTCACCCCTTCGGCAACGCGGCGCCACAGGTCGGCGTCCTCGCCGGCGATCGGGGATTTCGGTTCGCGTCCCTTACTCATCGACGATGACAATATGCAGGCGCTGTGGACCGTGCGCGCCCAGAAGCAGCGTCTGTTCCAGGTCCGCGGTGCGCGACGGCCCGGTGATCCAGGTCAGCGCGCGCGGCATGAACCCGGTTTTTTCCTTGCCGGCGCGTTCGGCGCGAAGATGATGGAAGGCGCCTTCGTAGGCGCCGACGATGCGCGCGGCCGACAGCACGACGACATGGGTCGGCGGCAGCAGATTCAGGCTGTTCGCCGTGTGCGCGCTGGAGACCTGCACCAGAGATCCGGTTTCGGCGACGCCGAGGAAAGCCGACGTCACCGACACCGCGTCGTCGGGACTCGGCATCCCTTCGGCGACCTTCAGCATCGGATGATCCTTCCACGGCACGCGGCGGATCAGCGGATGAGAAGCCAGGCGCAAATCGCACGGCAGGTTCCGTTCGGCGAGATAGCGCGCGATCGCGCCGGGCACGTCGGCGACGGTCTTCACCCGATCGACGGTCGCCGATACCCGCTCGGCCTCGGCCTTGAACAATTGCACCCGGCCCTCGCGATCGAGCTGCCCGCGCGCGGGCGTCAGATTCCGCGCATGATCGGCCAAGCGCTTGTCGACCCGCTTGGGTCCGCGCCCGACGTTGAAGGGTGCGACGTCGATCGCCTTCTTGATCGCGCCCAGAATATCATCGCGCGCGCCGCTCATGATTTCGCGCCCTTTCGCCGTTCGGCCCACAGCGTCATGAAGGTTTCGCCCTCGGGCGCCGGCAGGTCGCGCGCCCGGGTCCAGCCGCCGGCCAGCGGTAGGCGGCGGAACGAACCCCGTGCGCGGCCGAGATTGCCCAGCGCCCGCACGCCAAGGGCCATGACCCAGCGATAGAGGCTCGGCCGCGCGGCGAGGAATGCCCATGCGGCGAGGCCGAGGCGACTTGCGATCGAGGTCTGTCCGGCGGCGTGAATTTTTTCGCGCCACTGGCGCAGCATGCGCGGCAGCGGAATGCGCATCGGACAGACGCTTTCGCAGCGGCCGCACAGCGTCGAGGCGCTCGGCAGGTGCTTCGCTTCCTTCATGCCGATCAGGCCGGGGATCAGCACCGCGCCCATCGGCCCGGAATAGACCCAGCCGTAGGCGTGGCCGCCGACCGAGCGATAAACCGGACAATGGTTCAGGCACGCGCCGCAACGGATGCAGCGCAGCATCTCGTGGAATTCGGTGCCCAGCAGCTTGGTCCGGCCGTTATCCAGCAGCACCACGTGATAGGCGTCGGGTCCGTCCGGGTCTTCCGGCCGCTTCGGCCCGGTGCAGAACGACGTATAGACGGAAATGTCCTGGCCGGTGGCCGACCGCGCCAGTACGCGCAACACGGTAGCGGCGTCTTCCAGGGTCGGCACGATTTTTTCGATGCTGGCGATGACGACGTGAACGCGCGGCAGCGTGTGGGTCAGGTCCGCGTTGCCTTCGTTGGTAACGATGACGTTGGTGCCGGTTTCCGCGATCAGCATGTTGGCGCCGGTGAGGCCGACGTCGGCGCCGAGGAATTCGCCGCGCAGCAATTCGCGCGCCTCGTCCAGCAACACGCGCGGTTCCTCCAGCTTGCGGCCGTCCGGCAGGTGTTTGTGGCTGGCGCGGAACGTGTCGGCGACCTGGCCCAGCGACAGGTGGATCGCCGGCGCGATGATATGGCTGGGCGGTTCATGGCGAAGCTGGATGATGTATTCGCCGAGATCGGTTTCGACCGGGCGCACCCCGTTATCTTCCAGAAAATCGTTGATCGCGATTTCCTCGCCGATCATCGACTTGCTTTTGGTGACGGTCTTGGCGCCGACGTCGCGACAGATTTTCAGGATCGTCTCGCGGGCCTCGGCGGCGTCGCGGCACCAGTGCACATGGCCGCCGGTCTCGAGCACGCGGGCCTCGTAGCGCTCGAGGTAGAAATCGAGGTTGGCGAGAACGTGATCCTTGATGCCGCGCGCCTGATCGCGCAAGTCTTCGAATTCCGGCAGCCGGGCCGCGGCCTCGCGGCGCCGGGCGGGGAAGCCTTCGCACAGGCGC
>CAZDFF010000187.1:0-6999 GCA_964504425.1 uncultured Hyphomicrobiales bacterium | reverse complement strand
CCGCCCGAGTTCTTCGCCGTTCAGATGCTGACGTTCTGCAGTTTCATCGGCCTGGGCGGCGCGTCGCCGTGGAAGACCGTCGCCTCGATGATGATAGGCTTCGCGCTGGCGGCGGTCGGGCTCGACACCGTCACCGGCCAGTTGCGCATGACCTTCGGCATCACCGAGATCATCCGCGGCTTCGACTTCCTGGTCGCGGTCATCGGCCTGTTCGGCATCGGCGAAATCCTGCTGACCATGGAGGAAGGCCTGGCCTTCAAGGGCAAGTCGGCGAAGATCAACCCGAAGATCGTCTGGGAGACGTGGAAGAAGTTGCCGCAGTACTGGGTGACGTCGCTGCGCGGCTCGATCATCGGCTGCTGGATGGGCATCACGCCGGGCGGCGCCACCCCGGCGTCGTTCATGAGCTACGGCCTGGCCAAGCGCTTCTCGAAGAACGGGTCGCAGTTCGGCAAGGGCCACGTCGAAGGCGTGGTGGCGCCGGAAACGGCGGCCCACGCCGCCGGCACCAGCGCCCTGCTCCCCATGCTCACGCTCGGCATTCCCGGCTCGCCGACCGCGGCGGTGCTGCTGGGCGGCCTGTTGATCTGGGGCTTGCAGCCGGGACCGCTGCTGTTCATCGAACAGAAGGATTTCGTCTGGGGCCTGATCGCCAGCATGTACCTGGGCAACGTCGTCGGCCTGATCATCGTGCTAACAACGGTACCGTGGTGGGCGGCGATCCTGCGCATTCCGTTCAGCATCATCGCGCCGGTGATCGTCGTGGTCTGCGCCATCGGCGCCTACACGGTGCACAACGCGTTCCTCGACATCTCGCTGATGCTGGTCTTCGGCGCCATCGGCTACGTCTTCAAGAAGCTGAACTACCCCTTGGCACCGCTGGTGCTGGCCCTGGTGCTGGGCGACATGGCCGAAAGCGCGTTCCGCCAATCGATGATCCTGTCGCAGGGCAGCGTCTCGATCTTCTGGTCGAACGGCTTGGTCTCCAGCATCATGGTCATGGCGATCTTCATCCTGTTCTGGCCGCTGATTTCGGCGGCCATCGCCAAAGTGTTCGGCGGCGGCGCGGCGGCGACGCCGCGGGGTGTGGATTGAGGCGGCAGAAAGCGGCATCCGCCGGGCGCGAGCGAATTTGAATCCGTTTGCCGGGGTTCTGGCATTTGGTGTATCTAATACCAGACTGATTTAGCCGCATCGTCCCGCGCGTTCGGGCGGCGGCACCCCGAGAAAGGCGAGAACACCATGTCTACGGCGAAATTGAACGTACAGCCGATCATGGCCGATTTCAGCCTGAAGAACATGATCTACGATCAGCTGAAAAAGGCGATTTCGGTGATGAACATCTACGCCGACGACGCCGAACTTCGGCTCGACGAGCGCCAGCTTTCCGAAAAGATGGCGATCAGCCGCACGCCGATCCGCGAGGCCCTGGCCCGACTGGAACAGGAAGGCCTGGTCCAGATTGTGCCCCGCAAGGGCGTCTACATCGTGCGCAAGACCAAGGCCGAGATCCTGGAGATGATCACGGTCTGGGCGGCGCTCGAAAGCATGGCGGCGCGACTGATCTGCCAGAACGCCGGCGACGCCGAGATCGCCTCGCTCCGCGAGTTGTTCGGCACCTTCAAGGGCGACCAAGTGCAAGCCAAGATCGACGAATATTCCGACACCAACATTCAATTCCACCAAGCCATTATTTTGATGAGCCGCTCCAAGCTTCTGCGCGAGATGACCGACAATTTGTTTATCCATATGCGCTCGATCCGGATGCGGACGATCGGCGAGAAGAACCGCGCCAACCGCTCCATCATCGACCACATGCACATCATCGAGGCCTTGGAGGCCCGCGACACCGACCTCGCCGAGCGTCTGGTGCGCGAGCACACCCTGGAACTCGGCGAGCATGTGCGAAAGCACGTCCACTATCTGGATTAGCGCACTCTTGGGTTCGCCGGGGCGTCACGCCCCGGCCGGTCGATCTAACCGGGAGGAATTCCAATGGCCAAGGCAGCCACCGATATGCTCGCCATGAAACAAGAGACGGCGACGGCAGAAACGCAGGATCTGACGGACGGCTTCCACCTCGTCATCGACGCGCTCAAGCTCAACGGGATCAAGACGATCTACGCCGTGCCCGGCATCCCGATCACCGACTTCGGCCGCATGGCGCAGGCCGCGGGTATCCGCGTCCTTTCGTTCCGCCACGAACAGAACGCCGGCTACGCGGCCGCCATCGCCGGCTTCCTGACCAAGGCGCCCGGCATCTGCCTGACCGTTTCGGCCCCGGGATTCCTGAACGGGCTCACGGCGCTCGCCCACGCCACGACGAACTGTTTCCCGATGATCCAGATTTCCGGCTCGTCGGAGCGCGAGATCGTCGACCTGCAGCAGGGCGACTACGAGGAAATGGACCAGCTCGCCGTCGCCAAGCCGCTGTGCAAGGCGGCGTTCCGCGTGCTGCACGCCCAGGACATCGGCATCGGCGTCGCGCGCGCCATCCGCGCCGCCGTCTCGGGCCGACCGGGCGGCGTCTATCTCGATCTGCCGGCCAAGCTGTTCGGGCAGGTCATGGACGCCGACGCCGGCCGGAAGTCGCTGGTCAAGGTCGTCGATGCCGCGCCCGCCCAGATTCCCGCGCCGGATGCGGTGAAGCGCGCCCTGGACGTGCTGAAAGAGGCCAAGCGCCCGTTGATCGTTCTCGGCAAGGGCGCGGCCTATGCGCAGGCCGACGACGCGATCCGCGCCTTGGTCGAGAAAAGCGGCATCCCCTTCCTGCCGATGAGCATGGCCAAGGGTCTGCTGCCGGACACGCATCCGCAGTGCGCGGGCGCGGCCCGCTCGCTGGTGCTGAAGGATTCGGACATCGTCGTGATGATCGGCGCCCGCCTCAACTGGCTGCTGTCGCACGGCAAGGGCAAGACCTGGGGCGAGGCGCCGAAGAAGTTCATCCAGATCGACATCGAGCCCCGGGAGATGGACAGCAACGTCGAAATCGCGGCACCCGTGGTGGGCGATATCGGCTCTTGCGTGTCGGCCCTGCTCGACGCCATGGGCGGCAAGTGGGACGCCCCGCCGGCCGACTGGACGAACACCGTCAAGGCGAAGCGGGACGAAAACGTCGCCAAGATGGCGCCGCGCCTCATGAACAACAACACGCCGATGGACTACCACGGCGCGCTCGGCGTGTTGAAGACCGTCATCAAGGAACGGCCGGACGCCATCCTCGTCAACGAGGGCGCCAACACGCTGGACCTCGCGCGCGGCATCATCGACATGTACAAGCCGCGCAAGCGCCTCGACGTCGGCACCTGGGGCGTCATGGGCATCGGCATGGGCTCCGCCATCGCCGCCGCCGTCGAAACCGGCAGGCCCGTGCTGGCGGTCGAGGGCGACAGCGCCTTCGGCTTCTCGGGCATGGAGGTGGAGACGATCTGCCGCTACAAGCTGCCGGTCTGCATCGTCGTCTTCAACAACGACGGAATCTATCGCGGTACCGACGTCAATACAGCCGGGTCCGACCCGGCGACGACCGTATTCGTCAAAGGCGCGCGCTACGACAAGATGATGGAGGCCTTCGGCGGCGTCGGCCTCAATGCGACGTCGCCCGACGAATTGAAGCGCGCCGTCAACGCGGCCATGGACTCCGGGCGGCCGACGCTCATCAATGCGGTGATCGACCCGGCGGCCGGCAGCGAAAGCGGCCGTATCGGCAACCTCAATCCGCAAAGCGTGCTGAAGAAGAAATAACCCTTGCCGGACACGGCACCGTGCGGTGCCATGTCCATCCGAACGACAACCACTCAAGATCGAAAGCATTCCGAGGAAAAGATGGCCCGCAAGACCGTGAAGAAGACCGCCCGCAAGACCGCGAAGAAGAGCGTGAAGAAGACCGCGAAGAAAGCCGCCCGCAAACCGGCCAAAAAGGCCGCTAAGGCGAAGAAGGCGGCGGCGCGGAAGCCCGCCGCGAACAAGAAAGCGATGCCGAAAGGCGCGGCGCTGAACGCGCTCGCCGGAATCAAGGTGTTGGACATGACCCACGTGCAGTCGGGCCCGACCTGCACGCAGTTGCTGGCCTGGTTCGGCGCCGACGTGATCAAGGTCGAACGGCCCGGCGTCGGCGACGCCACGCGCGGCCAGCTTCGCGACATCCCCGGCGTCGACAGCCTTTATTTCACGATGCTGAATCACAACAAGCGCAGCGTGACGCTGAACCCGAAAACCGCGACGGGAAAGAAAATCTTCGCGCGCCTGATCGAGGAATGCGACGTGATGGTCGAAAATTTCGCGCCCGGCGCGATCGACCGCATGGGCTTCCCGTGGGAAACGATCCAGAAGCTGAATCCGCGCATGATCTATGCCTCGGTCAAGGGCTTCGGCCCCGGCCCCTACGAGGACTGCAAGGTCTACGAGAACGTCGCCCAGTGCACCGGCGGCGCCGCCTCGACCACCGGCGAGATCGACCGCGTGCCGCTGGTCACCGGCGCCCAGATCGGCGATTCCGGCACCGGCCTGCATCTGGCGTTCGGCATCGCGACCGCCCTGTTCCAGCGCGAACGCACCGGCAAGGGCCAGCGCGTGACCTGTGCCATGCAGGACGGCGTGCTCAACCTGTGCCGGGTGAAATTGCGCGACCAGCAGCGCCTGGCGCACGGCCCCTTGAAGGAATACCCGCAGTATCCGAACGGCAAGTTCGGCCAGGCGGTGCCGCGCGCCGGCAACGCCTCGGGCGGCGGCCAGCCGGGTTGGATCGTCAAGTGCAAGGGCTGGGAAACCGATCCCGACGCCTACAGCTACGTGATCGCGCAGGCCGCCTCGTTTCCGGGCCTTGCCAAGGCGATCGGCAAATCGGAGTGGCTGGAGGATCCGGAGTGGAACACGCCGGAAGCCCGCCTGCCGAAACTGGATACGATGTTCGACATCATCGAGCAGTGGACCATGACCAAGACCAAGTTCGAGGTCATGGAAATCCTCAACCCGCTCGACGTACCGTGCGGGCCGATTCTCTCGATGAAGGAACTGGCCGAGGAACCGTCGCTGCGCGACACCGGCACCATCGTCGAAGTCGATCATCCGACCCGCGGCAAGTACCTGACCGTCGGCAACCCGGTGAAGCTGTCGTCGTCGCCGTCGAAGGTGATGCGCTCGCCGCTGCTGGGCGAACATACCGACGATATTTTGTCCAAGATCGTCGGCTTCTCGAAAAAGGAAATCGAGGCGGCGAAGAAGGAAGGCGCTGTCTAAGCGCCGCTTCGTCTCATTAAGGGGGAGATCACGTCATGCGCATCATCTTCAACGGCCAGCAGGCGTTCGGCCAAGCGGTGCTCGAAGCCCTGGTGAAGCGGGGCGAGAACATCGTCGGCGTCTACTGCGCGCCCGACAAGGAGGGCAAGAAGATCGACCCTCTGAAGGAGTACGCGCTGGCGCAGAACCTGCCGGTGTTTCAGCCGGCGTCGTTCAAGGATCCCGCGGTGTGGGCGCAGATGGAAAGCCTGAAGCCCGATCTCGGCGTCATGGCCTACGTGCTGCTGTTCGTGCCCGAGGAAGCGCTGGCGATTCCGACCCACGGCACGATCCAGTACCATCCCTCGCTGCTGCCCTGGCACAAGGGGCCGAGTTCGATCAACTGGCCGATCATCATGGGCAAGAAGAAGACCGGCCTGTCGATCTTCTGGCCCGACAACGGCCTCGATACCGGCCCGATCCTGATGCAGAAGGAAGTGGCGGTCAGCGACAAGGACACGCTCGGCAGCATCTATTTCGACAAGCTGTTCCCGATGGGCGTCCAGGCGATGCTGGAATCGGTCGATCTGGTGAAGGCCAAGAAGGCGCCCCGCATTCCCCAGGACCCGAAGGCGGGGTCCTACGAAGGCTGGTGCCGCAAGGAAAACGCCAAGGTCGACTGGAAAAAGCCTTATAAGGACGTCTACAACCTGATCCGCGGCACCAATCCGCAGCCCGGCGCCTGGATCGTCGTCAAGGGCAAGCGCGTCGACGTCTACGACTGCGCCAAGGTCGCCAAGACCGGCGCCACCGCCGGCACCGTGACCGCCATCGGCAAGGACAGCTTCACCGTCGCCGCCAGGGGCGGCCAGATCAAGATCCTGCGGGTGCGGCCCGAAGGCGGCGGCAAGGTATCCGCCGGCGAGTTCGCCGCCCAGCATGGGCTCATAAAAGGCAAGCGACTCGGTTGATCCCCGGGCGCGAACCATGTAACTGTACGCGGTTGCCGCTAAGCCATTGATGTAAAAGCAATCGCGGCATTGATAACGTCTATGAACCTCCGGGAGTGATAGTGATGGCAAAGAAGGCCGCCAAGGGCGGGAAGAAGGTCGGCAGCGACATCGAGATCGCCCGCGCCGCAACGATGAAACCGATCGCCGACGTCGGCAAGAAGGTCGGCATTCCGGCCAAGCATCTTCTGCATTTCGGCCCCTACAAAGCCAAGATTTCGTTCGACTTCATCAATTCGCTGAAGTCGAAGAAGGACGGCAAGCTGATCCTGGTGACGGCGATCACGCCGACGCCGGCCGGCGAAGGCAAGACCACCACCACGGTCGGCCTCGGCGACGGCCTGAACCGCATCGGCAAGAAGGCGATGATCTGCATCCGCGAGCCGTCGCTCGGCCCCTGCTTCGGCATGAAGGGTGGCGCGGCCGGCGGCGGCTACGCTCAGGTCGTGCCGATGGAAGATATCAACCTGCACTTCACCGGCGACTTTCACGCCATCACGACCGCGCACAACCTGCTCTCGGCCCTGATCGACAACCACATCTACTGGGGCAACGAACTCGGCTTCGACACCCGCCGCGTGGCCTGGCGCCGGGTCATGGACATGAACGACCGCGCGCTGCGCTCGATCGTCAATTCCCTGGGCGGCGTCGCCAACGGCTACGCCCGCGAAGACGGCTTCGACATCACGGTCGCCTCCGAGATCATGGCTATCTTCTGCCTGTCGACCTCGATCGCCGATCTCGAGCGGCGCATGGGCCAGATCGTCGTCGC
>CAZDFF010000186.1:0-7029 GCA_964504425.1 uncultured Hyphomicrobiales bacterium | reverse complement strand
GGTGACGAAATGCGTCTTCGTGCGCTTGGCGGCGAACCAGGCGCTCCAGGCCGGTGCGCGCGAGCGCGCGTGCACGATGTCGACCCCTTCGGCGCGGATCAGGTCCGCCAGCCGTTGGATGTTGGCGTACATGACGAACGGATTCTTGGACGCCAGCGGCAGCGTGACGTGCGTGGCGCCGATGCGGATCAGGTCGTGGGCCTGCGGCCCGCCGGCCGAGGCGACGATGGCGCGCCCGCCGGCCTCGACGATGGCGCGGGCGACCTCGATCGTGCCGCGCTCCACGCCGCCGCCCGCGCCCAGCGCGGGAAGCACCTGAAGCACGGTCGCGAGTCGGCCCTCGGCGGCCGGTTCGAGCCGCTCACTCATGCGTTCCGCGCGCGCGGCATCGATGTTATTGTCGCCGTCATTGTCCATGGTTTCGAGCGCAGGAATGCCCGACAGCCCCAATTCGTCCGACGCAACCGAAAACCCAGCGCCGCGGACCCTCGTCGCGGCCGATGGCGCGACTATCGCCTACCGCCTGACTCCAGGCAAGGGCCCCGGGGTCGTGTTCATGACCGGATTCAAGTCCGACATGACCGGCGGCAAGGCGCTGGCGCTCGAAGCCCTGTGCCGCGAACGGGGACAAGCGTTCCTGCGCTTCGATTATTTCGGCCACGGCCAGTCCTCGGGCGCGTTCGAGGACGGCACCATCGGCCGCTGGGCCGCCGACGCGATTTTCGCGCTCGATAGCCTCACGAAGGGACCGCAGGTGCTGGTCGGGTCCAGCATGGGCGGCTGGATCATGCTGCTGACGGCGCTGGCCCGCCCGCGGCGCGTCGCCGGACTGGTCGGCACCGCCGCCGCACCCGATTTCACCCGCGACCTGCTGGCGAAAGCGTTCAACGCCGAGCAGAAACGCGAGATGGCGGAAACCGGCCGGGTGCTGGTGCCGAATTGCTACGGCACCGAGCCCTACGCCATCGCGCGAACGTTGGTCGAGGAAGGCGACGATCACCTGCTGCTCGACAACCCCATCGCCATCGACGTGCCGGTGCGCCTGATCCACGGCACCGCCGACGAGGACGTGCCGTGGCGAACGTCGATCCGCCTGGCCGAGCGCCTGGCGAGCGAGGACGTCGAAATCCTGCTGGTGAAGGACGGCGATCATCGCCTGTCGGAGCCGAAGGATCTGGATCGGCTGTGCCGCGTCACCGGCGCGCTGTTGGATACCCTGTAAAATCACCCGCCAGCGGCGAGCACGGCCTTCAGCCCGGCGCGATAGTCGGGATAGCGCAACCTCGCGCCGAGGTCGCGCTTGATCCGGCCGTTGGCGACGCGGCGGTTGTCGCGCCAGAAGCTTTTCGCCATTTCCGACATGCCCTTCTCGGCCTCGTCGAACGGCACCAACGGCGGCGGCGCGACGCCCAACAGGCGGCAGGCCTCGGCGGTCACGTCGGCGGGCGCCGCCGGTTCGTCGTCGCAGACGTTGTAGACGGCACCGGGGTCGGGCCGGGCGATCGAGGCCCACAACACATTGGCGATGTCGTCGACATGGATGCGCGAGAACAGATGGCCCGGCTTGTCGATGCGCCGGGCCGAACCGTTGCGCGCCTGATCCAAGGCGCTGCGTCCCGGTCCGTAGATGCCCGCCAGGCGGAAGATATGCACCGGCACGCCCGAATCGCGGTGGAGCCGAAGCCAAGCGGCTTCTGCGTCCGCCCGCTGGCGGCTGCGCGCCGACGTCGGCACCAGCGGCGAATTTTCGTCGACGGTCGCGCCCCCGGTATCGCCGTAGACCCCCGTGGTCGAAAGGTAGCCGACCCAGGCGAGATTCTTCAGGCCGCCGATATCCTTGCCGTGCGCGTTCAACACCGGATCGCCGGCGCGGTCCGGCGGTGCGGAAATCAGAAGGTGCGTGGTGCCGTCGAGGGCGGCGGCGAAATCCTCGAGCGGCCGGCCATCGCCGAAGACGAAGGATTCGATGCCGGAGGCGCGCATCGCTTCCGCCTTTTCCGGCGACCGCGCCGTGCCGGCCACGGACCAGCCGCCCGCCAGGCAGCGTTTCGCGAGCGCCTTGGCGCTGTAGCCGAAACCGAAACAGAACAGGCGCGATGCCATGGCGGCTTTCCAACATTGCCGGGACGAAACCGGCGGATCATATAGTATATCGCGATGGATATTCACTCACCGCTTCGGCCGGCGATTCTTGCGGCGGCGTTCTGTCTCGTCGCCCCGGGCGCGGGCGCGGCGGAACGGCCGGCCGACGAGGCCCGCGACGCGGAACGTTACGCCAAGTGCATGGCGCAGGCCCGCGACAATCCGGAGCAGGCGTTCGAAACGGCGCTCGGCTGGCAAGGCCTCGGCGGCGGCGATCCGGCGCAGCATTGCATCGCCGCCGCGCTGATGAGCCTGAAGATCTACCACGAGGCGGCCGCGCGCTTCGAATCCATCGCCCAGAAGACCAAGAAGGGCGACAAGGTGCGGGCCGGGCTTCTGGGGCAGGCGGCGCAGGGCTGGCTGCTGGCCGGCCAGGCCGACCGCGCCGACGGCGTGCTGACGGCGGCGTTGAAATTGACGCCCGACGATCCCGATCTGCTGATCGACCGGGCCAGCGCCCGCGCGCAATTGGGTCGATTCGACGAATCGGTGAAGGATCTGGAGCGCGCCATCGAGATCGACCCGAGACGCCCGGACGCGCACGCCTTCATGGCGAGCGCGCTGCGCCAGAACGACCCTCCAAAGGAAGCCGCCGCGGCCGTCGAGAAGGCGCTGGCGCTCGATCCCGAGCACGTCGAGGCATTGCTGGAGCGCGGCATCCTTCGGCGGATGGCGGGCGACGCCGCCGGCGCCCGGCGCGACTGGCTGGCGGTGCTGAACCGCGCGCCGAGCACGGCGGCGGCCGACATGGCCCGCACCAATCTCGAAAAGATGGACGTGAAGTTGCCGAAATAATTTCGATCAGAAATCCAGATCGGCGTAATGCTTGGGCGGCGCGGCGCCGGGAATGTGGTCGGACAGCACCGGCCGGAAGCTGGGCCGAGATTTCATCCGCGCGTACCAGTCCTTGACCGCCGGATGGTCGTCCCAGGGCACGTCGCCGACGTAATCGATGCAGGAAAGCTGCGCCGCCGCGGCGATATCGGCGAGCGACATGGCATCGCCCGCCAGCCATTTGCGCCGTTCCGCCAGGTACGCGACGTAGGCGAGATGGTGGCGCAGGTTGGCGTGCCCGGCGCGAATCGCCTTCGAGTTCGGCTCGCCCAGCCGAAGAAAGCGTTTCATGATTTTTTCGCCGACCAGGTTGTCGGTCACCTCGCGGTCGAACTTGCCGTCGAACCAGGCGACCAGGCGACGGACCTCGGCGCGTTCCAGCGGCGCCCGGCCGATCAGCGGCGGCTCGGGGTGCACTTCGTCCAGGAATTCGCAGATCGCGTCGCCGCCCGAGAGCGCCGTGCCGTCGGCTTCGACCAGCACGGGCACCTCGCCCGCCGGATTCAGCCCGAGGAATTCCTCGCGCCGATCCCAGATGTTTTCCACCTGCATCTGGAATTCCAGCTTCTTTTCGGCGAGGACGATCCGCACCTTGCGACAAACCGGGGAAAGCCAGAGATGATAGAGAGTTCGCATTCTTCGCCTACGCTTCGCCCCTATATAGCGCGTGGCGCCCGGCCGATACAGCCCCCGCCCGAGCGCCGCGAAAAATGGGCGCATTGGGCCTCACACCGATGTGATGGCCGTCACGCCCATGTGATAACTATTGTCATCTCGGGCGTGTATTGGTGTGATCCCGACACATTGGACGAGAGGATGGGAACGCCATGCTGATTTCGATCAAGGGGCCGAACGAGATCAAGCCGTCGGAAATCACGCCGGAACGGATCTTCCGCGACCGCCGACGGTTCCTGCAAACGGCGGCGGCGGCCGGCGCCGGCCTGGCGCTGGGGCCCGCGTTGCTGCCCGGCGACGCGGCGGCGGCGCTGCGCGGGACCGCGATCAAGGACCTGGTCAAGACGCCCTACGGCGAAGGCCTGAAGCCGACCGATTACGAGGCGGCCACGTCCTACAACAACTTCTACGAATTCGGCACCGGCAAGTCGGACCCCAAGGCGAACGCGGGCGACTTCAAGCCGCTGCCCTGGACGGTCGAGATCGCCGGCGAGGCGGCGAAGACCGGTCCCGTCGCCTACGAAGACATTATCAAGCCGCACAAGCTGGAAGAGCGCATCTATCGCTTCCGCTGCGTCGAGGCGTGGTCGATGGTGGTGCCCTGGGTCGGCATTCCGCTGGGCGACGTGCTGAAGCGGTTCGAGCCGACATCGAAGGCCAAGTACGTCGCCTTCGAAACCATCGTGCGCCCGTCGGAAATGCCGGGGCAGAAGCGCGGCTTCTTGAAATGGCCCTACGTCGAGGGCCTGCGCATCGACGAGGCGATGCACCCGCTGACCCTGCTGACGGTCGGCATGTACGGCGAGACCCTGCCGAACCAGAACGGCGCGCCGATCCGCCTGATGGTGCCGTGGAAGTACGGATTCAAAAGCATCAAGTCGATCGTCAAGATCACCTTCACCGAGAAGGAACCGCCGACCACCTGGAACATCGCCGGGCCGCAAGAGTACGGGTTCTATTCCAACGTCAACCCGAACGTCACCCATCCGCGTTGGAGCCAGGCCAAGGAACGGAAGATCGGCGATTCGGTGTTCACGCCGAAGCAGGATACGCTCATGTTCAACGGCTACGCCGACCAGGTGGCGAGCCTTTACGCCGGCATGGACCTGAAGAAGTTCTATTGACCCCCGACGCGCGCGTCCGCTTCGTTCTCAAGCCCGTCGTCTTCGCCGTCTGCTTGCTGCCGATGGCGGTGCTGCTGTGGCGGGCGACGGCGGGCGGGCTCGGCGCCAACCCCCAGGAATACATCAATCGATATCTCGGCGATTGGGCGCTTCGGTTCCTGCTGATCGCGCTGGCGGTCACGCCGGTGCGCGGCCTGACCGGAATCGCGACGCTGACCCGCTTCCGGCGTATGCTCGGGCTGTTCGCCTTTTTCTACGCCTTCATGCACCTGACCAGCTACATCGCCGTCGATCAGTTCTTCGACTGGGCGGCGATCTGGAAGGACATCGTCAAGCGCAACTACATCACCATCGGCATGATCGCCTTCGCGATCCTGGTGCCGCTGGCCGCGACGTCGACCAAGGGCATGGTCAAGCGATTGGGCGGCAGGCGCTGGCAGGCGCTGCACCGCGCGGTCTACGTCGCCGGGATACTGGGCGTCGTGCACTTCTACATGATGGTGAAGGCGGACGTGCGCGAGCCCTTGATCTACGCCGGGATTCTCGCCTGCCTGCTCGGCTGGCGGCTTTACAAGCGGGCCCAGAAACGGGCGGCCTAGTGTGCCTGGTCCCAGCTGTCGCCGACGCCGGCATCGACGATCAGCGGCACGTCGAGGCGGGCGGCCCCTTCCATGATCTTCTTCACGAACGCCGCGGTTTTTTCGACCTCGGCGGTCGGCACCTCGAGGATCAGTTCGTCGTGAACCTGCAGCAGCATGCGCGCCTTCAGCCCCGATGACGGCAATGCCGCGTCGAGGCGGATCATGGCGCGCTTGATGATGTCGGCGGCGCCGCCCTGGATCGGCGCGTTGATCGCCGCGCGTTCGGCGAAGCCGCGCACGTTCGGGTTCTTTTCGTTGATGCCGCGCATGTGGCACTTGCGGCCGAACAGGGTCGTCACGAAGCCGGTCTTGCGCGCCTGTTCCTTGGTCCGTTCCATGTAGTCCTTGATGCCCGGATAGCGCTCGAAATAGGCATTGATGTAGGCGCCGGCCTCGGAATTCGGAATGCTCAACTGGCGCGCCAGGCCGAACGCGGAAATGCCGTAGATGATGCCGAAGTTGATGGCCTTGGCTTTCCTGCGGACCATCGGATCCATGCCCTCGATCGGCACGCCGAACACCTGGGACGCGGTCATGGCGTGGATGTCGAGCCCGTCCTTGAACGCTTTCTTCAGGGAATCGATGCCGGCGACGTGGGCGAGCAGGCGAAGCTCGATCTGGGAATAGTCCGCCGACAGCAGCTTCATGCCCTTTTCGGCGACGAAGGCCTGGCGGATCTTGCGGCCCTCCTCGGTGCGGACGGGGATGTTCTGCAAATTGGGATCGGTGGACGACAGCCGCCCCGTCGACGCCACGGCCTGGGCATAAGACGTGTGCACGCGCCCGGTCGCGGGGTCGATCTGTGCGATCAGGGTGTCGGTGTAGGTGCTTTTCAGCTTGGCGAATTGGCGCCAGTCGAGCACGCGAGCGGGCAGGTCGTGGCCCTGCCCGGCCAAGTCCTCGAGCACGTCGGCGCCGGTGGCATATGCCCCGGTCTTGCCCTTCTTGCCGCCGGGCAGGCTCATTTCGTCGAACAGAATCTCGCCCAGCTGCTTCGGCGAGCCGACGTTGAACTCGCGTCCGGCCAGCTTGTGGATCGCGACCTCCAGGTCGGCCATGCGCACGGCCATGTCCTCGCTCAAGCCCTTCAACACCTTGGCGTCGACCTTGACGCCCAGCATTTCCATCCGCTTCAGCACCGGCACCAGGGGCCGCTCCAAGGTTTCGTAGACGGTCGCCATGCTTTCCGACACCAGGCGCGGCTTGAACGCGTGGAACAGCTTCAGGGTCACGTCCGCGTCCTCGGCGGCGTAGGCGAGCGCCTTGTCCAGCGGCACCTGGTCGAAGGTGACCTGGTTCTTGCCCGAGCCGGTCACCTCGCCGAACTTGATGGTCTTGATGCCGAGATGCAGGTCGGCGAGTTCGTCCATGCCGTGCCCGTGCAGGCCGCCTTCGAGCACGTAGGACAGCAGCATGGTGTCGTCGATGGGGCCGACGTCGATGCCGAGGCGGCCGAGCACCTCCATGTCGTACTTGATGTTCTGCCCGACCTTGAGCACCGCCGGGTCTTCCAGCAGCGGCTTCAGGCGCGCGAGCGCGTCCTTCAGGGGAATCTGCTTGGGCGCGTCGTCGTCGGCCTTGCCATGCCCTTGGCCGCCGTCGCCGAGATCGAA
>CAZDFF010000185.1:6499-7122 GCA_964504425.1 uncultured Hyphomicrobiales bacterium | reverse complement strand
GGCGTCGCCACGGTCGAGAAGGGGGCGAAGAAGGCGCTCAAGGTCTCGCTCGACAACGGCGCGGCCGTCGACGCCGATCTACTGGTGGTCGCGACCGGCGTGAAGGCCAACGCGGATTTCCTGAAAGGCAGCGGCGTCAAGGTCGAGGACGGCATCCGCGTCGACGACCGGCTGCGCACCTCGGTCGAGGGTATCTATGCCGCCGGCGACTGCGCCCAGGGCCCAGACATCTCCGGCGGCTATTCGGTCCACGCGGTGCAACCGACGTCCGCCGATCACGGCCGCATCGCCGGCATCAACATGACCGGCGGCGACGCCCGCTACAAAGGCAGCCTGTCGATGAACGTGCTCGACACGGCGGGGCTGGTCTCGGCCTCGTTCGGTCTTTGGGACGGGGTCAAGGGCGGCCAGCGCGCGATGGCGCTGGACGAGGGCGCTTTCCGCTACATCCGGCTCGAATTCTCCGGGGATAAACTGGTCGGCGCGCTCAGCCTCGGGCGCACGGACCAGATCGGCGTCGTGCGCGGCCTGATCCAGACCGGGATCTCGCTCGGCGACTGGAAGGCCCGGCTGATCGAGGACCCGCACCGGATCGCCGACGCCTACGTGGCCTGCACGCAATA
>CAZDFF010000185.1:0-6489 GCA_964504425.1 uncultured Hyphomicrobiales bacterium | reverse complement strand
CAATAAGACGTTTAAAGTGCCGGCATGAAGATCGTCGTCAAGCTTTATGCCATGCTGGACCAGTTCCTGCCGCCCGGCGCGGCCGACAATCAGGTCGCGCTCGAGGTCGCGCCCGACGCCACGCCCGCGTCGGTGATGGCGTCCCTCAACCTACCGTCCAAATACTGCCATCTGGTGCTGATCAACGGCGTCTTCGTCGCCCCCGACGAACGCGCGACCCGCACCTTCGCGGAAGGGGATCATTTGGCGGTGTGGCCGCCGGTTGCGGGAGGATGACGGAAGCCGAGCCCATCGTCGTTGAAAAGGAAATGGCCCTGAAGCGGGCCGACCTGCTGCGCGGGCTGGAATCGGCTCTCGGCACGGACGGCTTCCGCGTCGACGGCGATACGGCTATTCTGACCGACGGCCGCAAGCGGTTCGAAATCGTCATGGGGGACGAACGGATCCGGCGCATCGCCTTGCTCGAGGTTCCGGCGATGACGGTGCGGCTCAGGCTCGCGGGCTACGCGCCCGGCGAAGCGAAAGAGGCGCTCGCCCGGTTCGATCGTGCGTTCCAGCGCGGCGGCGGATAGCGCCGGGGGTATGCCTGCATGCGGATTCCAGGATTGCCCGGAATCCGGTTCGGGCGCATGGTTGAGGGACTTTCGCCCCGTCTTTCCTGTGCGAGGCAAGCGTGCCGCGCTTCCGTCTTTTTGTTTCTTCCCTCGAAACGCGATCCAAGCGGTCGTCGATGGCCTTGCTGGTCGCGTGCGAGGCGATGTCCCTTTCGTTGTGGTTTTCGGCGACCGCCATTATCCCGGTGCTCCGGCGCGAATTCCCGATCGACGACACCCGGGCGTCGCTGCTGAGCAGCATCGTCGCCGTCGGCTACGTCGCCGGAACCATGGGAAGCGCGTTCCTGGGGCTGGCCGACCGGCTCGATCCCAGGCGCTTCTTCATGGCCTCGGCGATCCTCGCGGCCGGCGCGAACCTCGGCATTCTCCTGTTCGAGCCGACGTCCTGGTGGATCGTGTTTCTTCGGTTCGTCACCGGCATGTGCATGGCGGGGCTTTATCCCGTCGGCATGAAGATCGCCTCGACCTGGGCCAAGGGCGACACCGGTCTGCTGATCGGCGTTCTAGTCAGCGCGCTGACCCTGGGCGCGGCGGTGCCGCATCTGTTCAACGCCGTCGGCGGGCTCGATTGGCGTTTCACGCTGATCGCGTCGGCGATCCTGGCGGCGGTCGCCGGGCTGTCGGTCAATCTGATCGGGCTCGGTCCCGCCTACGGGCGCATTCCGCCGTTCGATCCCCGCTCGGTTGCGCGGGCCTGGACCGACAAGGCGATCCGCCTGGCCAATTTCGGATACTTCGGCCACCTCTGGGAACTGTACGCGATGTGGGCCTGGATCGCCTTGTTCCTGCACGCCAGCTTCGCTGCCAATCTCGGCCGCGACGACGCCGACGTCGAATTCTTCGCCAACGTCTCGACCTTTGCCGTGGTCGGCATCGGCGCCGTCGGCAGTTTCGTCGTCGGCTGGCTGGCCGACCGCTATGGGCGCACGATGGTCACCGCGTCGGTCATGCTGGCGAGCGGGACTTGCGCTCTCGCCGTCGGGTTCCTGTTCGGCGCCAACGTGTGGTTGGTGCTGGCGGTCTGCCTGGTCTGGGGCTTCGTCGTGGTGCCCGACGCGCCGCAGACGTCGGCTTGCGTCATCGAACTGGCCGACCCGTCCTACGTCGGGACCATGCTGACGGTGCAGACCTGCGTCGGCTTCCTTCTGACCATGCTGCCGATTCACATCGTCCCGCAATTGGTCGACGCGGTCGGATGGCGCTACGCGTTCGTGCCGCTGGCGATCGGTCCGCTGCTCGGGGCGTACGCGATGCTGCGCCTGCGCCAGGCGCCGGACGCCGTCAAGATGGCCGGCGGCAGGAAATAATTTTCGATCAGAAAACCAGCCGCCACAAAAGCGGCAGCAGGATCGCGGTGGCGAGCGCGTTGAGCCCCATGGCGAGGCCCGAGAACGCGCCCGCCAGTTCGTTCACCTGCAAGGCGCGCGCCGTGCCGATGCCGTGCGCGGCGGTACCCATGGCCAGTCCGCGCGCCGCCCAGTCCTTCACGCCGATCAGGTTCATCACCGGGGGCCCGAGCATCGCGCCCAGGATGCCGGTGAGGATCACCAGCAGGGCGGTCAACGACGGCAGGCCGCCCAGCCGTTCGGAAATGCCCATGGCGACCGGGGCAGTGACCGACTTCGGGGCCAGCGACACCAGCGTGTCCATGGAACCGCCCAATGCCCAGGCGACACCGACGGCGGTGATCGAAGCGGTCAGGGAGCCCGTGACGATGCTGACGAGCACGGCGACGGCGGACCGGCGCACCCTCTCGAACTGGCGGTAAAGCGGAATGGCAAGCGCGACCGTCGCTGGGCCGAGCAGGAAGTGGACGAACTGCGCGCCCTCGAAATAGACCGCATAGGATGTATCGGTCACAAGCAGCACCGCGACGATGGCGATCACCGCCAACAGCACCGGGTTCAACAGCGGATTCAAATTGCGCTTGCGATAGACCCAGGTGCCGGCGGCGAACGCGGCCAGCGTCAGCGTCAGATGCAATAAGGGGCTGGCGGCGAGATATACCCAGATGTCGCGGAATTCTTCGATGGACGTCATGGCTTGCGGTCCTCGGGTACGGCCGCGCCCGTCGCGCGATTCAGGCGTTCCATCAGCCACGACGTGACGGCGACGGTGACGACGGCGCTGATCACCAGCCCGGCGGAAATCGCCAGCCAGTCCTTGCCCAGCAGCTTCGCGTGCAGCATGACGCCGACGCCAGCCGGGACAAATAATAGAGACAGATGGCCGAGCAGCGCGTCGGCGACGTGCGCCAGGTCGTCGGGGATGCCTTTTTTAACGATCAGGCCCAGGAACAGGATCGCCATGCCGCACACCGGGCCCGGCACCGGCAGCCCGGTCGCGGCGACGAACAGTTCGCCCGCCAACTGGCAGCAGAGGATCAGCGTCAGGTAGTTCAGCATCGACCCCACCCCGATCTTTGCCCGTTCGCTATTCTTCCAGCAAACGTCCGGCGGGTCTAATCCTTCTCGTTGACGTAGGGGTTCTTGCCCTTGCGCGTGGAGAAGCGCAGCGGCACGCCGGGCATGTCGAAGGTCTGGCGCATGTCGTTGGCGAGATAGCGGATGTAGGAGTCCGGCAGGTCCTCGGGCTTGGAGACGAACAGCACGAACGTCGGCGGCCGGGTCTTGATCTGGGTCATGTAACGGATGCGGATGCGCCGCCCGGACACCAGCGGCGGCGGATGGGCGTCGGTGACGGCGCCGAGCCAGCGGTTCAAATCGGCGGTGCCGATGCGCTTGTTCCACACGGCGTAGGCGTCGAAGGCGGCGTTCATCAGCTTGTCGATGCCGCTGCCGTTGCGCGCCGAACACATGACGATCGAAACGCCCTTGGCCTGCGGCAGGGAAATCTCGAGCCGCTCGCGGATATGGCGGAAGGCCTTGTCGCGCTCGGCGACCGCGTCCCACTTGTTGACGGCGACGACCAGGGCGCGGCCTTCCTCGCAAACCAATCTGAGGATTGCCAGGTCCTGTTTCTCGACGCCCAATTCCGCATCGATGACCACCACGGCGACGTGGGCGAAGCGCGTGGCGCGCAACGTGTCGGCGGTCGCCAGGCCTTCCAGCGCCTCGCTGATCCGGGCCTTGCGACGCAGCCCGGCGGTGTCGATCAGGCTGACGGCGCGGCCGTCGAATTCGAACGGCACGGCGATGGCGTCCCGCGTGATGCCGGCCTCGGGGCCGGTCAGCATCCGCTCCTCGCCGACCAGGCGGTTGACCAGCGTCGATTTGCCGACGTTGGGCCGGCCGATGATGGCGATCTTCAGCGGCCGTTCCGCAATGCCGATTTCGCCGTCGTCTTCGTCGGGCGGTTCCTCGTACGGCGCGTCGTCGTCGGGCTGCGCCGGGCCGAAGGGTTGGAGCGCCTCGTAAAGACCGTCCAGCCCTTCGCCGTGCTCGGCGGAAAGCTCGACCGGGTCGCCCAACCCCAGGCGATAGGCGTCCATCGCGCCGTCGCGGCCTTTGCCGCCCTCGCACTTGTTGGCGATCAGCCGCACCGGAATCTTTTTCTTGCGTAGCCAGCCGGCGAAGTGTTCGTCCAAGGGCGTGACGCCGGCCCGGGCGTCGATCAGGAACAGCGCCACGTCGGCGTCGCCCAGCGCCATTTCGGTCTGACCGGTCATGCGCCTTTCCAGGCCTTCGCCTTCGTCCAGCCCGGCGGTGTCGATCAGGATAAACTCGAGATCGCCGAGGCGGCCCGGCGCCTCGCGCCGGTCGCGCGTCACGCCCGGCGTGTCGGCGACGATGGCAAGCCTTTTGCCCGCCAAGCGGTTGAAGAGGGTCGACTTGCCGACGTTGGGGCGGCCGACGATGGCAACGCGAAAAGTCATGGTCGGACTCGGGTTACGGGCGCGAACGACGCCCGCGAGGAATCAGCGATAGGCGACCAGGTCGGCGTCGTTGGCGAGGAAATAGACGCTGCCGTCGGCCACCACCGGCGCGACCGCGACTCCGTCCGGCATTTCCTCGCGGCCGATGATCTGGCCGGTATAGGGCGAAACCGCCAGCGCCTGGCCGTGCGAGCCGCCGACGATCAGCCGGTCGCTCGCCAGGATCGGCCCGGTCCACACGATCGGCCCTTTTTTCTTCTTCTCGTCGCTGAAGCGGGGCAATTCCTGGACCCACAGGATGCGGCCGTCGGCCCGGTTCAGGCAGGCGATCTCGGCGTCCGAGGTCAGCGCGAACAGGTAGTCGCCGGCGACCCACGGGCTTTCCAGTCCGCCGATCTCGCGGTCCCAGACGCGGCGGCCGCTGCGCAGGTCGATCGAAACCATGATGCCGCCGTGGCTCATGGCGAAGACGCGGCCGCGGTCGATGATCGGCCGGCCGCGGATGTGCGAAAGAGTCGAAACCTGGTCCGTGCGCCGCGCGGTCGCCAGCGAGTCCGACCACAGCAGCCGACCGTTCTCGACGCGCAGCGCCACCAGTTCGCCGGAGGAAAACGGCACCACCAGCACGCCGCCGTCGACCGCCGGGCTGCCGCCGCCCAGGATGCTGGCGGTTTCGGCGATGCCCGCGTAAGTCCACAACGCCTTGCCGGTTTCGGAATCGAGCGCGAACACCTGGTTGTCGACGGTGACCACGAAGATGCGTCCGCCGTGCGCGGTCGGTGCCGTTCGCATCGGGCCAGGGATCGGCTGGCGCCAGACTTCCTTGCCGTCCTTGGCGTCGAGCGCGATGACCTGGGCGAAGCCGGCGGAGACGTAGATGCGGTCGCGATAGAACGCCAGGCCGCCGACGATGTGCCCGGAGTCCTCGCGCTTCGGCGTCACGTCCTCGCGCCAGATGCGCGAGCCGTCCTTGACGTCGTAGGCGCTGATCCGGTTTTCGGCGTCGGCCGCGAAGATGCGCCCGCCGGCGATGACCGGCGAGCCGACCAGGCGTTCGTAGTCGCTGGCGCCGGAACCGATGTCGGTCTTCCAGACGCGCTTCAACTGGTCGTTCACCAACAGATGGTGCATGGCGTGGTTGGGATAGCCGCCCGCCTGCGGCCAGTCGCGGTTGGGCGCGGGCGCGGGCAGGATGATGTTGGGCGCGGCGCCGGGATCGGGCTTCAAGGTGCGCGAATGGACCAGCACCGAAATGCGCTCGCCGGGCAGCGGGTCCTTCTTCTTGTCGAACCAGTCACAGGCGCCGAGCGAGAACACCAATGCGCCCACGGCGGCGAGGCCGACGGCGCGGGCTACCTTCGATGAGAACGTTCGCGCCATCGTCAACCGTTCCCCAATACGGCGGCCATGTCGCCGGCGCGCGTCCGCACGCCTTGCGGTGCCGCCGTGTCTTCGGCCAACGCCTTGAACAGCTTCGCGGCTTCTTCCTTTTGGCCCGCCTTCTGGGTCAGCAGCGCGACCAGTTCGCGGGCGGTGAACCGCCACGCCTTGGTATCCGCCGTCTGCGGCATCAGGCGCGTCTTCAATTCCTCGGGCGGCGCGGTGTCGATTTCGTTCATCGCGCCCAGCACCACGGCGAGGTCGCGATAGATCGCGTCGACGCCGCTGTCGGCGGCGATGGACTTGTAAAGGGACGCCGCCTTGGCGCGGTCGCCCTGGCGGCCGGCCAGCGCGGCCTCTTGAAGCCGGGCCAGCACCGCGTAGCCGGCGCGGCCCTCGGCGGCGATGGTGCCGAACTGCTTGGCCGCGTCGTCGAGCTTGCCGGCGGTTTCGGCCTGCATGGCGATGGTGAATTTTTCGCCCAACGCTTGGCGGGTGGTGACGTCGTAATGGCGCCAGCCCTGATAGCCGGCGACGCCGACGACCAGCAGCACGGCCGCGCCGATGACGACGTTGCCGTAGCGCTGCCACAGCTTGGCGTAACGCTCGTGGCGCAGTTCTTCGTCGATTTCCTGAAGTATGCCGTCGTCGCGGGGTTCG
>CAZDFF010000184.1:0-7133 GCA_964504425.1 uncultured Hyphomicrobiales bacterium | reverse complement strand
CCCTTGCACGCGACCGCCAACCCTTCGCCACCCGGTTCGAATACCAGGCGCATCACCAAGTATTCGCGCAGATCACTCAAACGGCAGAACATCGCGACAAACAGCGGAACTTCGCCTTCACGCAGCGCCGTCACCAGCATATCCGGCGTGACCAATCCCTCGTTGCGCAGCACCTCGGCAAGATCGCCCGCCTTGCGCAAAGCTGGCGCACTCGTCGTCTCGATTTCGCACGCCGCGACTTCTTCCAAAAGGTCGTCGACGGTCTGCTGATCGAGCGGGAAATTGTCCAGAATATACTGGCGCAACGCCGCCGAAACCCACATGAACATCTTCTTCGCAAGTTGTGGGCGCAGGTCCTCACGTTGCAGGATCGGCTCTTGGAACGAATCGACCCGTTTCGACTGCTCGACGAGATATTCCATCGTCCGTTCGGAAATCGTCGCGTTTTGGTTTTTCAACAATGCGACGATCACGCGCTCCGATCCCGTTTCGACCAGCGCGCCGGAAACCTGTTCGCTGAGTCCATGGCGCATGGAGATGGCGAGCTGATATTCCATCGTCCGCATGCGGATGACGTCGATCAACTCCGCGTCGCGCAGCACGCCACATTTCGTCAGGATCGGATAGGCAACGTCGATTTCGTCGTTTGCGAGCACGGTGACGAGATCGCGCGGGACATCGCTGAGTTCGGACAGTTCGTCGGCGACCTTACGTCTGACCGCCATTTCGATATCGTGGATCACGCCCTGCAGGATACCGTACATCAGCGAGCGCTCGCGATCGCTCAGCGAACCGCGACGATCGTCGAACAGTTCCAGAATAATATCGGTTAGCTGCGCGCGACTTTCCTTGGACTTCTCGCGCGCAAGACTCAGCAAATGTTCGCTGTCAAACCGATCTGCCACAGTAGCCTTATTCACGGCTTGACCATTCTCCCCGTCGCTGCCCTGGCGGGACTTGCTTGACGCCCTCGCCGCTCCATTGGACATGATTAGCGGACCTTTCAAAAGATCGGAATATGCTCCGTTGTCCGACCATCCTATCCCACGACGCCCATTATACTGATCTCAATCGGGTCGTTCCTGCGCCTAAGCGTTAATTTTTGTTATGGTAATCGATTGAAACACCGAGTGGATAACAAATCGTAACCCAAGAGCCAGCACTGGAGCCCGTCATGGACCACCTTTCGTTTGTTTTCGCCGCCATCCATGGCCTCGCTGCCGCCATATGGGTCGGCGGCATGTTTTTCGCCTACGTGATTCTCCGACCTTCATTGGGCTTTATGGAGGCTCAGGTTCGTCTCAAGACCTGGGACGGCTGTTTCCGTCGCTTTTTTAAATGGGTCTGGGTCGCCGTCGTCGCGCTTCCAGCCAGCGGTTATCTGCAAGTCTTTGGCATATCTGGCGGATTCGCGAACGCAGGCCCGCATGTCGCGCTCATGCATTGGATCGGGCTCGTCATGGTCGGCCTATTCGTGTTTCTGTACTTCGTGCCCTACCGGGCTTATGCGCGGGCCGCCATGGCCGGCGACTGGGCCGCCGCCGGCGCCCGATTGCCGACGATCCGACGTCTTGTCGGCACGAATTTGATCCTCGGCCTTCTCACCGTTGCCATCGGTGCGTCGGGGCGTTTCTGGGGGGTGTGAGGGTATGGATTATTCTTTGAGGCGGCTTTCAATCACGCTCGAAGCGCTTAATGTTCGATGCACCGGGCATTTGTTGGCGATTTCGAGCAAGCGCCCACGCGTCGCGGAATCTAAATCCCCTTTGACATCGATGGTCCGCGTGAACAGATCGACAATGCCTTCCCGACCGGCGCCTCCCGGGATGTCTTCCGCATCGACCTTCTTATGGCCAATCTCGACGGCGACGTCCGCCAGCGGAATTTCCTTACGCGCCGCATAAAGACGCACGGTCATCGCCGTGCAGGCCCCAAGCGCCGCCATCAGATACTCGTAGGGATCCGGGCCGGCGTCGTCGCCTCCGTTCGATGTCGGTTCGTCGGCCAACAAGGCATGGCGCCCGCCGACCGAAATCGCCTGTTGCAAACGCCCGCGACCCGCGCCTCGCACCAACACGATACCCGGCGCCGCTACAGGTCCCGCCGGCGCGGTCTCGGCGGCGCCGCCCGCATAGCGGCTCGCCCACGCGGCAATAACGTCGGCGACATAGGCTGCATCCACCTTGCGGCTTAGCAGATGGTCGGCATCGTCCAGGGAAATGAAACTTTTCGGATGCTTGGCGGCGAGGAAGATGCGACTTGCGTTCTCGATTCCCACAATCTGGTCGGTTGGCGCGTGCATGACCAGAAGCGCCTTGCGCAGGCCGGCAACGGCCGTTTCCAGCGCCTGGCCCTTGAGATCGTCGATAAAACGCTTATTGATGCGGAACGGCTTGCCGCCCAGGCGCACCTCGGCTTCGCCGGTCGCCTCAATCTCCGCCAAGTGCTCCTTAAAATGATGCACGACATGGGACGGGTCGGCCGGTGCACCGATGGTGCAGACAGCCTTGGCCTCCGGCGCATGATGGGCGGCGGCAAGGACGGCCGCACCGCCCAGCGAATGCCCGATCAGGATCGTCGGTGCGCCAACGCTGCCGCGCATGTGAGCGATAGCCGCCACCAGATCTTCGATATTCGAGGAGAAACTGGTATTGGCGAACTCACCCTCGCTGGCGCCCAGGCCGGTAAAATCGAACCGAAGCACACCGATGCCATGCCGAACCAAGCCGGCCGCGATCCGTCCGGCGGCGAAAATATCCTTGGTGCAGGCGAAGCAATGCGCGAACAACGCGTAGGCAATCGGCGATCCAGCGGGAAGGTCTAGGCGGGCGGCCAAGGCTTGGCCTTGCGATCCGGGGAAGGTGATGTTCTCTCGCCGTTCGGCCATCGGTGTTTCCTTTCAGGAACAATGGCGGCGCGAAGGGGCGCCAGCCGCTGGACAACATCGTCGGAGTATCGGACAAACGAACCCTGCTCTTCCAGTCCGCAAGAGAGGTCCGATGAACGCCGATGACGTCGATGTGGTCGAAAAGACCACGCCCTTCAATGGATATTTTCGGATAGACCGCTATCGCTTGAAGCACCGGCTGTTCGAGGGCGGCTGGAGCGGAGAGATGAGCCGCGAGGTTTTCGAACGCGGGCACGCGGCTTCCGTCATTCCTTACGACGCCGATCTCGACAAGATCGTCCTGATCGAACAGTTCCGCGTCGGCGCCTTCGCCGCCCTCGCGTCGCCATGGTTCAACGAAAAGGACTCTCCATGGCTGATCGAATTGATCGCGGGCATCATCGATCCGGGTGAAAATCCAACCGAAGTCGTTCGCCGCGAGGCCATCGAGGAAGCCGGTTGCACTATCGGCGAAATTGTTCCCGCGTGCCGCTATCTGGTCACGCCCGGCGCATCGTCGGAATCGATGCACATTTTCGTCGCGCAGGCCGATCTTTCAAAGGTCGGCGGCATCCACGGACTGAGCGACGAACACGAAAACATCAGGGTCATGGCCGTCGATGCGGATCAAGCGTTCAAATGGGTCGATGAGGGCCGCATCGCGAATTCAATGGCGCTGATCGGCCTATACTGGTTTCGCCAACATCGCGAGGCCTTGCGCCGGGGGTGGCGACGACCCTGATCCCGGATCGAACGATCTAGACGTCGCTCGCCATCTTGGCCCCGAAGCCCGCGAAAACAACCCCGGCAATGCGATCCAACCACCGCCGGAACCGCCCATACGCGCCGCTGACCCGGTGGCTGGCGAAGACGACGCTGACGAGCGCGTACCAGGCAAGCGATATCGCAACCATCGCGGCGACCGCCATCAAGCCCAGATCGAGCGTCGGTTCCGGCGGCAAGGTGGCGGCAAACAGACTCGCCGCGAACGCCGCCGATTTCGGATTGGCCATGTTGGTGGCAAATCCCAGGCGAAACGCGGCGCCATTCGAAATAGCCGGCGGCGACCCGGCTGTGGCGTCCTCCGCCGCAAAACTCTGCCAGAGCAATCGAACGCCGACCCAGACGAGATAGATGCCGCCAGCCATTTTTAGGCCGGCATAAAGCCACGGCACCACGGTAAACAGCACGTGTACGCCGAAGAACGCGGCGAATCCCCATGTCGCCGTACCGACGCCAATGCCGGCCGTCGCGCGAAGCGCCGCGCTCCGGGAGTGGACCACCGCGGTCCGCGCCACCATCAGGAAATTCGGACCGGGAATGACTGCGGCAATGGTCCAAAAGACCGCGATGGCCAGCAAATGCGCTGGATAATCCATGGGATAAAAGCTCCGAACCGATCAAGGAGACGAAGCATGGTTCCCCGCCCCGATTTTGTCTAGACGGTCACGTGCGCTTGAACGGAGGGACACCCCACCGTTCTTGATCGCGAGGAAGGCCATCGCTAGTCTTTCCGGCGCCTGTCCCGCCCTCGGGAGGCGGATAAGGCGTTGGGAGGCGCCGATCGATGAACGTTCGCGACGGATTTCTCGATTCCATCGGCAACACGCCGCTGATCAAGCTGAAGGCCGCGTCCGAGGCTACGGGCTGCACCATTCTCGGCAAGGCGGAATTCCTGAACCCGAGTAGCTCGGTCAAGGACCGTGCCGCCATGTTCATCGTGCTGGATGCCGAAAAGAAGGGACTGCTGAAGCCCGGTGGTGTGATCGTCGAAGGCACGGCCGGCAACACCGGTATCGGCTTGGCGCTCGTCGGCAATGCCCGGGGGTACCGCACCGTGATCGTGATCCCCGAGACCCAGAGCCAGGAAAAGAAAGACATGCTCCGGCTGTGCGGCGCGGATCTGCGCGAGGTGCCGGCGGTTCCCTACAAGGACAAGAACAACTACGTGAAATACTCCGGGCGCCTGGCCGAAGAACTGGCGATGTCGGACCCGAACGGCGCGATCTGGGCTAACCAGTTCGATAACGTCGCCAACCGTGAAGGCCACTATCGGACCACCTGACCGGAAATATGGTCGCAGACCGACGGCAAGATCGACGGCTTCGTGTGCGCGGTCGGCACCGGCGGCACGCTCGCAGGCATTGCAAAGTACCTGCGCGAAAAGAAACCCGGCATCGCCATCGGCCTCGCCGATCCGATGGGCGCGGCGCTTTATCACTACTACAAGCACGGCACCCTGAAAGCCGAAGGCTCATCGATTTCGGAAGGCATCGGCCAAGGACGCATCACCGCGAACCTGGACGGGTTGACCGTCGATCGTCCCTACCAGATCGCCGACGACGAATGGCTGCCGATCGTGTTCAATCTTCTGAAGCACGAAGGCCTTTGCCTGGGCGGATCCAGCGGCGTCAACGTCGCAGGCGCCATCCGGCTGGCCAAGGATCTTGGCCCGGGGCATACCATCGTGACCGTTCTTTGCGACTACGGCACGCGCTACCAGAGCAAGATGTTCAATCCGGCCTTCTTAAGGGGAAAAGGCCTGCCAATACCGGAGTGGATGGCATGAAGTACGTCAATTCGGACGCCTTGATCGACACCGAAACGCTGTCGCGCCTCATGAGCGCGCCGGACGTACGTGTCGTCGACGCGACTTGGTTCCTGCCCAACGTGGATCGTTCCGGCCGCAAGGAGTACGAGGCCTGCCATATCCCGGGCGCGGTCTATTTCGACATCGACGAAATCTGCGACTCGGACACCAAGCTGCCGCACATGCTGCCGAGCCCCGAAAAATTCTCGAGCCGGGTGCGCAAGCTCGGCCTTGGCGACGGCAACCGCATCGTTGTTTACGACTCCAACGGCGGCTGCATGGCGGCGCACCGGGTATGGTGGACGTTCCGTGTTTTCGGCCATGAAGACGTCGCGGTCCTCGACGGCGGCCTCAAGAAATGGATCGACGAAGGGCGGCCGACCGACGACACCGAGCCGATGCGGCGCGAGCGCCATTTTACCGCCCGCGTCGATCACTCGCTGGTCCGCACCTTCGATCAGATGCTGGCCAACGCCGAAAGCCGCCGCGAGCAGGTCGCCGACGCGCGCAGCCGCGGGCGCTTCGACGGCGCCGCCCCCGAACCCCGCGCGGGCCTGAAGTCGGGACATATCCCGGGCAGCGTCAGCCTTCCACTCAACGAGTTGCTGGACACCGGCAACAACTACACCATGCGTTCGGCCGACGACATCAAGGCCGCCCTGGATCGCGCCGGCATCAATCCGAAGAAGCCGCTGGTCGCCACATGCGGCTCAGGCGTGTGGGCATGCTCGGTCGCCTTCGCGCTTTATCTTCTCGGCCACGATCGAGTTGCGGTCTACGACGGCTCCTGGACCGAGTGGGGCGGCCGCGAAGACGCGCCGGTCGAGGTCTGATGGCGCGCAAAGACAATCGGCATCCGGCCACGATCGTGGCGCATGCGGGGCGCCACCCGCGCGACAACCACGGCATCGTCAATCCGCCGGTCTACCACGCGTCGACCGTGGTGTTCCCGACGGTAAAGGCCTTGGAGGAATCCCAGGCGGCGCCGCTGGACCACATTCATTACGGCCGCTACGGCACGCCGACGACGATGGCTTTCGAGGAAGCCATCGCCGCCTTCGAAGGCGGCGATCGCACGGTCGCGACGCCCTCCGGCCTCGCCGCCATCACGTCCGCGTTGTTGGCGTTCCTGAGCGCCGGCGACCATGTCCTGATCACCGACAGCGTCTATTTTCCGACCCGCAAGTTCGCGCTCGACATGCTGAAACGCCTCGGCGTCGAGACCACGTTTTACGATCCTGTCATCGGTGCCGGGATTGCCGATCTGATCCGCCCCAACACCAAGGTCCTGTTCCTGGAATCGCCGGGATCGCTGACCTTCGAGGTTCAAGACATTCCCGCCATGACCCGCGCCGCGAAAGCCAAGGGCGTGGTCACGATCATGGACAACACCTGGAGCGCCGGCCTTTACTTCCGCCCGTTCGAACACGGCGTCGACGTCGCGCTTCAGGCAGCAACGAAGTTCATCGGCGGCCACTCAGACGCGATGCTCGGGACCATCACGACCCGCAGCGACCTCTACGAGAAAATCAAGTGGACGACCGTCAGGCTCGGCATCGCCCCAGGCCCGGACGACTGCTACCTCGGCCTTCGCGGCCTGCGCACGCTGGTTACGCGCATGCCGCGCCATCAGGAAACCGGGCTGCACCTCGCCCA
>CAZDFF010000183.1:0-7172 GCA_964504425.1 uncultured Hyphomicrobiales bacterium | reverse complement strand
AGCGCGACAGCTTCCTGGCAGCGCTCCCCAGCCGCGCGCTGCGCGAAGCCTTCCTGCGCCGATCGGTCGGCGGCGCGCTGCTGCTGCCGCGCATGCGGCCGCTCGGCGACGTCGACGAAGACGATCTCATCCTGGATGCGGCCGACGACGGTTCTCTCAACGAAGACGGGTTCGACCTGCCGCCGGCGATCTCCGGTCTGCGGCGTCAACTGCTGCTGACCCGGCTGGTGCTGGCCGACAAGGCCCGCGCCGCGTCGCCCGACCAGGCGGTGCGCCTGGCCGAGGAACTGGCTCGCTTGATCGATCAGGTGCACACGGAACGGCTCGACTTCGCCGATCTCGACAAACTGGCGCCGGCCGAATACGCCGAACATTGGCAACTGACTCTCAGATTCCTCGACATCGTGACCGCGAAGTGGCCGAAGATATTGAAGGCCGAAGGCGCGGTCGATCCGGCGCACCGGCGCAATCTTCTGCTCGGCCGTTTGGCGGAAGTTTGGAAGAAAACACCGCCGACGGCACCGGTGATCGCCGCCGGGTCGACCGGCACGATCCCCGCGACCGCCGATCTGCTGGCCGTGGTCGCGGCGTTGCCGGCGGGGCAGGTGGTGTTGCCGGGGTTGGATCGCGACGCGCCGGACACCGTATGGGCGTCGCTCGGTTCCAATCATCCGCAATTCGGCATGGCGCGGCTGCTGGATCGCTTGGCAATCGACCGGGCCGACGTGAAGGACTGGCCCGCACCGGAACCCTCGTCCGCGCGGCGAGGAAGGGCGCACCTGTTGAACGTCGCGCTGCGCCCCGCCGGCACCGGCGGCCGCGAGGAGAAGCTCCATCCCCAGGCGCTTCAGGACGTGGCGCGGATCGATTGTCCCGGCCCGCGCGAGGAAGCATTGGTCGTCGCGCTGGCGATCCGCCAGGCGTTGCAGGAGCCGGAAGCGACGGTCGCGCTGGTCACGCCCGATCGCGATCTCGCGCGCCGGGTCGCCGCCGAACTCGGCCGCTGGGACGTCGCGGTCGACGATTCCGCCGGCATGCCGCTCGCCAAAACGCCGCCCGGCGCGTTTCTCGATCTCGCGCTGCGTATGGTCGAGGACGATTTCGCTCCGGTCGCGCTGCTGGCCTGTCTCAAGCATCCGTTGGCCTCGGGCGGCATGGCGACGGCACCGTTTCGCGCCCTGGTCCGCAAGCTCGAAATGGCGGCGTTGCGCGGTCCGCGTCCGGCACCGGGAATCGACGGCCTGTCGCGCGTGCTGCCGGACGACGCGGCCGACCTGCGCGCGCTGGTCGCCCGCATCACCGCCATGGCAAAACCCTTGTCGGATGCCATGCACGGTCCGGCGATATCCGTGAAGTCTATGCTCGGCCTGCATGTTGCCTTCGCCGAAGCCTTGGCGGCCGACGACAATGGCGCGGGCGCGCGGCGCCTGTGGACGGACGAGGCCGGCGAAGCGGCCGCCGCCTTCGTCGGCGAACTGGACCAAGCCGCGGATGCCCTGGGCGACATCGCGCCCGGCGCCTATCCCGGCCTGTTCGAGGCGCTGCTGGAACGGCCGCAGGTCCGGCCGCGCTACGGCCGTCATCCGCGCGTCCATGTCTGGGGCCTGCTGGAAGCCCGCCTTCAGCATACGGATGTCGCGATCCTGTCCGGGCTCAACGAAGGCACATGGCCGCCGGAAGCGCACGTCAGTCCATGGATGAGCCGGCCGATGATGGCGGCGTTCGGGCTGCCGGCGCCGGAACGGCGCATCGGGCTCACGGCGCACGATTTCGTTCAGGCCTTCAACGCGCCGCGGGTTTTGCTGACGCGATCGGCCCGGGTCGAGGGCACGCCGACGGTCGCCTCGCGCTGGCTGCTGCGGCTGGAAAATCTGATCGACGGCACGGACCTTCAGGGCGCGCTGCACGACGGCTTACCGCTGCTCGATTGGGCGCTGGCGCTCGACGAACCGGCCAAGGTCGAACCGTGCAAGCCGCCGCGCCCGACGCCGCCGGTCGGCGCGCGTCCACGGGAATTGTCCGTCACCGAAGTCGAAACCCTGATGCGCGATCCTTATGGGATCTACGCCAAGAAGGTTCTCGGACTAAAGGCGCTCGATCCCGTCGATGCCGATCCGGGCGCGGCCGACTACGGCTCGCTGGTGCATCGCGCCTTGGACGCCTTCGTCGCCGCCCATCCGCCGCCCGCGCCCTTGCCGGCCGATGCCATGGATCGCCTGTTGGCGTTCGGCCGCGCAAGTTTCGACGAACTCCTGGACCGGCCGGGGGTCTGGGCGTTCTGGTGGCCGCGCTTCGAACGGGTCGCGGCATGGTTCGTCGAAACCGAGAACGCGCGGCGGCACGATCTGAAATCCTCCGCGTGCGAGGTGTCGGGGCGAATCGACATCGCCGCGCCGGGCGGGCCGTTCGCGCTCAAGGCCAAGGCCGACCGCATTGATCGCTTGAACGACGGCACGCTGGCGGTGATCGATTACAAGACCGGCCAGCCGCCCTCCAAGACCGAGGTCAAGGCGGGCTTCGCGCCGCAACTGCCGCTCGAAGGCTGGATGGCGGAAGAAGGCCGCTTCGCCTACGTGCCCAAGGCCCAGATTTCGGCGCTCGAATTCTGGCGCCTGTCCGGCGGCACCCCGGCGGGCGAAGTGAAGGGCGCGGGCGACGATCCGCGCACCCTGATCGACGAGGCGAAAGAGGGGTTCGCGGACTTGATCGCGCGCTTCGACGATTCGAACACGGCCTACGAGGCCCGGCCCCATCCTGAACACGCGCCGAAGTACAGCGATTACGAACATCTGGCGCGGGTGAAGGAATGGGGCGCGGGCGGCGGCGGCGGGGAGGGCGAATGAAAAAGCCCGTTGCCGCCGTCGATCCGATCGTCCTTTCCGAACGCGCGCAGCGTCGCGCCGCCGATCCGGCAGCATCCGTGTGGGTGACGGCGTCGGCCGGCACCGGCAAGACCAAGGTCTTGACCGACCGTATCTTGAACCTGCTGCTTGCCGGCGTGGCGTCGGGCCGCATCCTGGCGCTGACCTTCACTAAGGCGGCGGCGGCGGAAATGGCCAACCGCATCGCCGAAACGCTGGGCAAATGGTCGGTCGCCGCCGACGGCGATCTCGCCGGAACCCTCGAAGCCATGCTCGGCCGCGCGCCGGACCGCGAAACCATGAGTCGCGCCCGGGCGCTGTTCGCCCAGGTGCTGGACGCGCCCGGCGGCATGCACATCCAGACGATTCATGCCTTCTGCCAGTCGCTTCTCGGGCGCTTTCCGTTGGAAGCCGGGGTCGCCCCCCATTCCCAGGTGATGGACGAACGGGACGCCGCCGAAATGCTGTTGCTGGCGCGGGAGGAAGTGCTGTCGCGGGTGCAAGGCGACGGCGCGGGCGAACTGGCGCGCGCGCTCGGCGTCGTCACGCTGCATGTGCACGAAACCACGTTCGACGACGTCATGGCGGCGCTCGCCGCCGCGCGCGGGCGGGTCAAGCGGCTGCTCGACCGGTTCGGCTCGGTCGCCGCCGCCGTCACCGCGCTGCGCAAGCGACTCGATCTGAAACCATCCGACACGCCGGATTCGATCCTGGCGGCAGCGGTTGAAGAAGGCCAGTTCGACCGCAAGGGCCTGAAGGCGGGGGCGGACGCCATGGCGTCGGGCAAATCGACCGACGCGAAGGCCGCCGTCAAAATCGCCGCCTGGCTCGCGGCCAAGGACGACGCGGAACGAATGCGCCAGTTTGGCGATTATGTCCTGGCGTTCCTGACCGGCGACGAAGACATCCGCGCCAAGCTTCTGACCAAGGACGTCGCCGCGAAGCATCCGGCGGTACTTGAGACGATCATGGCGGAAGCGGAACGCCTGCGCCGGATTGCCCTGAAGCGCCGCGACGCCGTTGCCGCCGAGGCGACGGAAGGGCTGCTGACGGTCGCCGACGCGCTGCTTTCCGCCTACGAGAAGCACAAGGATGCCCGCGCGCTGCTCGATTACGACGACCTGATCCTGATCGCCAAGCGCTTGCTGGAGGCGGGCGGCGGCGCGTCGTGGGTGCTGTTCAAGCTCGACGGCGGCATCGATCATATCCTGGTCGACGAGGCCCAGGATACCAACCCGGACCAGTGGCGGGTGATCGACGCACTGGCCGCCGAATTCTTCGCCGGCCGGGGACGGCACGAGGAGATTGCGCCGGACGCGCGCACGATCTTCGTCGTCGGCGACATGAAGCAATCGATCTACAGCTTCCAAGGCGCCGATCCGGCGGCCTTCCGGCGCATGCGCGAACGGTTCCAGGCGCTGGTGGAAAATGCCGGGCGCGAATGGCGGCCGGTCGGGCTCGTCGTTTCGTTCCGCTCGGTGCCGGCGGTGCTGGACGCGGTCGACAGGGTGTTCACGGGCGACACGGCTTCGGGCGTGGCGGATGAAGGCGAGAACGTGAAGCACGTGGCGAAGCGCGCGGGCGAGGGCGGCACGGTCGAAATCTGGCCGCCGCTGAAGCCCAAGGCCGGCGATCCGTCGCCGCCGTGGAAACCGCCGGTCGAACGGTCCGACGCCGACAGCCCGGAAGTCCGCCTCGCCGAACTGCTGGCGCAGCGTCTCACCGGTATGATCGGTACCGACATGTTGCAATCCAAGGGCCGGCCGGTTCGCGCCGGCGACATCATGGTTTTGGTCCGGCGCCGCACCGGGTTCGTCGACGCCCTGGTGAAGGCGCTCAAGGAACGAGGCGTCGCTGTGGCCGGGGTCGATCGGATGGTGCTGACCGAACAACTGGCAGTGATCGATCTGATCGCGCTGGGCCGGTTTCTGCTGCTGCCCGAGGACGATCTGACGCTGGCCTGTGTGCTGAAGGGGCCGCTGCTCGGGTTTGACGACGAACGATTGTTCCGCATCGCGCACGGCCGCAAGGGCACGCTGTGGCGCGCTTTGATCGACGCGGCAAAGGCCGATGCCGGGTTTACCGTCGCGCACGATTATCTCGCTGGGTTGCTGGCCATGGCGGATTTCACGCCGCCCTACGAACTTTATGCCCATGTGCTGGGCGGGCTCGGCGGGCGCAAGGCGATCCTCGGCCGGCTCGGTCCCGACGCCGACGACCCCATCTCCGTCTTTCTCGATCTGGCGCTGTCGTTCGAACGCGGCCACGCGCCGTCGCTGCAGGCGTTCCTGCACTGGTTGGAGGCGGGCGCGGTCGAAATCAAGCGCGACCTGGAACACGGTCGGCGCGACGCGGTGCGCGTGCTGACGGTGCACGGCGCCAAAGGGCTTCAGGCGCCGATCGTGTTCATGCCGGATACGCTGCAAGTGCCGAAGGGTGGGCCGAAGCTGCTGTGGCCGGAAGGCCCCGACGGCGATGAAATCCTGCTGTGGCCGCCGAAACGCGACTTCGAGGGCACGGTCGCCGAGGCCGAGCGCGCCCGGGCGACGCGGCTGCAAGAAGAGGAACACAAAAGGCTCCTCTATGTAGCCATGACCCGCGCCGAGGACCGGCTTTACGTCGCCGGCTGGGAAACCCGCAACAAGCCGCCCGTGGGCAACTGGTACGAGCGGATTTCGGCCGGTCTCGACGGCGCGCTGACCGAAGGAGTCGGGGTCAAGCGCATGACGTCGCCGCAGGCGGTGCCGGTCGAGCCGCCGACCGAAGCGGCGGAACGCGCGCGCGCGCCGCTGCCCGCGTGGGCGTTCGCGCCGCCCGCGCCGGAACCGACGCCGTCGCGACCGCTGGCGCCGTCGCGCCCCGAGGGCGAGGAACCGGCGGTGCTTTCGCCCTTGGCACCGGACGACAAGGACCGTTTCCGGCGCGGCATTCTGATCCATCGTCTGTTGCAAAGCCTGCCCGACATCGCGGCCTCCAAACGCCGTCCCGCCGCCGCGCGCTGGCTGAAACACGCTGCCGCCGATTGGGACGAGGGGATGCGCGAATCGACGATCGACGAAGTCGAAGCCGTGCTCGACCGCCCCGAGCTGCGGCACCTGTTCGGTCCCGACAGCGTCGCCGAAGTGCCGCTGACCGGGGTGGTCGCGGGCGCGGTCGTCTCGGCGCAAATCGACCGCTTGGCGGTGACGGACGATACGGTCGAAATCGTCGACTTCAAGACCAACCGGCCGCCGCCGACGTCGGCCGCCGACGTCGCGCCGATCTATGTGCGCCAGATGGCGCTCTATCGCGATCTGTTGCGCCAGGTGTTCCCGGGCAAGAACGTCCGCTGCGTCCTTTTGTGGACCGTCGAGGCACGCTCGATGACGCTCGACGACGCCGTGCTCGATGCATTTATCCGTAAACCACCCACGGGGAGCACGGCTTGACGCTTAGGGGGTGTCCTGCCTAAATACCTTCAGACCCAGGATTGACTATCCATGCCGCGCCGGGAGGCGCGGCCCCCCGTAATTCACTGATAGGATTGAACAATGCCAAAGCAGGTCACCGACTCCTCGTTCGAAGCCGATGTCCTGAAGTCGAGCGGCCCCGTGCTGGTCGATTTCTGGGCCGAATGGTGCGGCCCGTGCCGCCAGATCGCGCCGGCGTTGGAGGAAATCGCCAGTGAAATGAAGGACAAGGTCACCGTCGCCAAGATCAACATCGACGAAAACCCGATGACGCCGTCGAAGTACGGCGTGCGCGGCATTCCGACCCTGATGCTGTTCAAGGACGGCCAGGTCGCGGCGACCAAGATCGGCGCGCTGCCCAAGGGCAAGCTGGTCGAATGGGTCGAATCGGTGATCTGACCGCTTCGGCTTGTTGAATTTTTAACGACAGGGCCCCGCCGCAAGGCGGGGCCTTTTCCGTTACCACGTGTTCCTGAGTTCGCGCAGCTTCAGGAACACGGTTTCCGGGCCGGGATCGTCGGGCAGGTCGGGGAACGCTTCTCTTAGCCGCCTGATCACCGACGGGCTGTGCAGGCGGAAGAAGGTGTTGATCTCCTTCTCCAGCGACAGGGTCGACACCATCGCCTTCGCCGGGTCCTGGTCCGCCACCATGCCCAGCAGTGACTTCGCCTTGGCGTTGTCGGGCTCGCGGTCGAGCGTGAACTTCAGATTGTTGGCGATGTAGTCGTGGCCCGGATAGACCAGCGTCGCGTCCGGCAGCTTCGCCAGTTGCCCGGCGAAGGTGCGGTACAGCTCCTTCGGGTGCCCGCCGTTGTGGCAATTGCCGGCGCCGGCGTTGAACAGCGTGTCGCCGCAGAACAGC
>CAZDFF010000182.1:0-7256 GCA_964504425.1 uncultured Hyphomicrobiales bacterium | reverse complement strand
GTCGAACTCCCACATCCTTGCGGATAACAGATTTTGAGTGGGGGAATCTGCCCTTTTACATCAAGGGGTTATGGGCGGCTTTCCAGAAAAATCAATGCGCTGGTATCTCGGGGTATACCGGCGAATCCCGCAATTTTTAATCTGAGTGTCCCAAAATTGTCCCAAATTCGGAGATCGATTTTCGATGCCCGATCGACTGTCGACTCTCGAATCGCTACAGCCTCAACGGTTTCGATGCCGGATCGCGTGACGGCACTCTTTATCACTCCCACGCGACTCGAATCTCGACTCTTCGCCAGAACCAGCAGGCTAGGTTCGTCGTCGCTTTGGACGCGTGGAATCGCCTGGCGCTCAACGCATTCGGAGCGAACCGAGTTACGGATTTATCCGGTGCCATCGGCGGTCGAGTTAGACAAAATCTGTTGTCCCTAGCGATACAAAATCGAATTGAACTATGTCGACTCCGTATTACTCCTTCTGGGCCTATCGAATACCGTCGAACGCATGAGACTCATCATCCACAAACCGCGATTTTTCCGTGCGCTCGAAACTTCCACAAGCCCAAAACAATGTAAGGAGGGCGCCCCAAGCGCACTGGCAGAGCGCGGCGGATGGCGCCAAATGCCCCCGCCTTCGCCGCGCCCGGACATTTCCAGTCACGATCCAGGCGGCACAAGGGTGACGGCGGGCTTTCGAGTATTCGCGTTCGCGCCGTCGCTGTGTCCGGCCATGACGCATCGGTTGCGCCCGGTTCTCTTCGCCTCATAAAGGGCCTGATCGGCCTGCTTAACGATCTGTTCGTAATCGGAACGGCCGTCGTGAAGAGATCCTCCGACGCTCGTGGTGACCGCGATTATGGTGCCGTCGTCGAGACGGAATTCGTGTTCGGCAACCGCCACTCGCACTTTCTCGGCGATTTGACGGAGCCGCGTTTCGTCGACATCGCCGAGAACGATCAAGAATTCCTCGCCGCCGTATCGGAAGGCAAAATCGCTCGCCCGGATCGTGTGCATCAAAACTTCCGCGAACGCCCGCAAAACGACGTCGCCCCCTTCGTGTCCGTAGCGATCGTTGATACTTTTGAAATGATCGATATCGAGAAGGAGAATGCCGTAAAGAATGCCATGCGCCATACCCAGCGTCGATTCGTGCTTCACGATGGTCGAAAGATAGCGGCGATTGAACAAGCGCGTCAGCGGATCGCGTCCGCGCTCCAATACCAAGACGTTGTCGATCAGCGTTTGCAGAATCCACGCGCCGCGCGTGACGGCATCGCCGAGCGCCTCGATCGCCGAGGGCATTTTCTTCGTGTCCCGACAACGGCAAGCCTCCGCGTACGTCCGATCGACGTCGCAAACGATCGATGCCAGCTTCGCCCTCTCGTCCGGGTCGTGAAAGATGAGGTCGCCTTTATGAGTAACCCAAAGGCCGAAATCCGAACGGCCCAAGGTTGCGTCCGTGGACGGTCGCGCGTCCTCGTTGGCGTATAGATGGATTACGACACGTCGCTGCCAGTCGAAAAGGAACGAACGCCAGCCCTCCAATTCCGATACCAGGGCATACGGTTCAATATGCATCCGCATCGACTTCATGTGACGTTCGTAAGTCGCGATCTCCGATATGTAGGTTTCGTTGATTTGCGACGCGGCATGGTCCAGCAAATCGTTCATGCAGATCACCGCGCGCGCGAGGTCGGCCCGGCCGATGTCGGAGTCAGTCAGGACTTCGCCGATTTCTCGCCGTAGAACCCGCATGCCCTCGACGACGAGGTGCAGCGGTACGTTGATCCGCGCATGAACCCGGCCGATTGCGTACTGCTGTTCGAGAAATTCGGCGATCTCCGCCTCGGTTCTCGGCAGGAACATGCACTCGATCCACGTGACGAGGGATTTCGTGAGCCGACCCGCGACCAGTTCGCTGTCGAGAAACGCGCCGGCGTCCGGATGCGCGATCAGTTCCGCATAGAACACGTTGACGATTCGCTGGAGATGGGGACGCACCACGACCGCGGCCTTGTCGAGTATCTGACGGTCCGCACCCATGAAGATTTCCGAAAGTCGCGCGCTCGCGACCTTGCCGGTCGGCAACCTTTCCAAGCTCATTTCTACATTATAATCCACGAGAACCACCGAGAGTCTTCAAAAGCGGCGATCCGGGCATCCCACCACCGAATGTGCAACTCATCGCGAATCGCAGCTTCCGAGCTAAATATCTAGCCTTTCGCCGCGTACCCGTGGCCTGCGGCCGACACCGTATTGTGCCTCGCCGCCTTGCCGAGCAGATAATCCAGATCGCCTTCTTCGAGAAACACGCCGAGATCGCCCCATTGCGTAAGAATGCGCTCGACCATCCGCCGGGTGAATCGGTCGCGATCGTTTTCTCCGCCGTCGTAATCCGTTTCCCGGGCGACTTCGACGGCGGCGCAAAGCGCTCGCAACGCCGTTTCGGGTATGTCGGCCCTGCGGCATAACGCCGCAAGCCCTCGCCCCCCGGGATCTTGAATGAGCTGAATCGCGTTTTCGATCGGAATCCCGGCGCGCACCGCCATCGCCGTCTCGAAAAAGCGCATGTCGCCCATGCAAGCGCTGCGGATCACCAACGCGGGCGCCAAACGCCCGTTGCGGTGCAAGCTGTCGATCAACGCCCGCAGGCGCTCGTCGTCGGACTCGGACGAAAGGGACATGATGAGCCGAGACCGCATGCGCATAATGATGTCGGTGGCCACCTTGTCGGAAATGCTCTTCTGGCTCAGCAGGCGGTCGTAAAGCCGATCGCCGACCAACGCGACCAGCTTTTCCGAGACCGCAACCGGCAGTCGCGCCCGTTCCGCCATGGCGTCCTGAACCGCGGCGCGGGAACCGTACCGATCCAGCACCGAGTGAAGCGAACCTTCGGGAATGTCGGCGCCCGGATTGGCGATCAACGTCGCGATCGCCTCCTCGTTATCGGTTTCCGCCAAACTGGACGAAACCGCGGCCGACAGGGACGGCCGCTTCGCCACGCCGCGCTGCTTTTCCTCTTCGCCGGAACGAATGATCTCGATCAAATCGTCGTCCGTCAGGACGAGCGAATTCATGATCACCGGCAACGAAACCGAATCGACGTCGTGCGCGAGGGCGACGGCGAGGTCCCGCGGCAGATCCGGACAGTCGTTCAGGGCTTCGGACAAGGCCTCGCGCACGCGAATTTCCGCATCGGCGGCGAGAATCCGGAATATTTCCTTGGCAAGAATCCGTTCGCTCTCGGACAGATTTCGTTCGACGAATTGGTGCCCGATTTTTTGCGCGATCGCCAAGCGATGCTCGGCGGACGGGTCCGCCAGCAATCCCTCCACGTCTTCGTGCGTCAGCATGATTTTACCCCCCCCGCTCAATCGAACAACGCATCGATGTCTTTTTGGCTGACGCCTTCGTTCTTCAATGCCGGGCCACGCAGAAGCTTTTCGTCGTCGCTGCGCGCGTCTTCGCCATTGACCGGAACGCTCGCGATTCCATCGAGCCCCCAGATTTCGCACAAGGCATCGATCCGTCCCTCGACATGGGTGACGAACTTGATGACTTTGTTGACCCGCTGGCCGGTGATGTCCTGGAACGAACAGGCCTCGAGCACCGTGAAATTGTTCGCCGAGATTTGGTCGAGAATTTTGCCCTGCGCCGGCGTCTTGATCAGCGCCCGCAGAGCCGTCACCAGTTCCTCGTTCTTCTCGATCGATTCCATGATCGTGTTGGTCGCTTGTTCGGTCGCCGCGACGATCGCCTGAAGCTGCGACCCGGTTCGCGAAAAATGAAGATCCTCGATCGCCGGGTTCTTGATCGCCGCCAGTTCATCGCGCAATCGATTGAGATGGGCGAACAAGCCGGTCAGTTCCTGATGCAAGCGAACCAGATGGGCGTCGTTCTGCGAACTCGCCGCCGGATTAACGAGTGCCGCAGATGGCGCCGTCGCATCGCGCCGAGCGGCGGCGGCGACGCCTTTTTTCTCCTTTCCGGATGTCTCTGGTCGATTTTTCATCTCCCGCATTCCTTCGATCATTGGAGAACGCGTCCCGAGGCTGGCGCCATTCCATCCATTTTCAGAATTTTTTCTATCCCTTGCTTCATGTCCGACATCAAGAAGTCGGCGCGGCGCTTCGCCCCCACGGATTCGGGATTGGGAAACTGAGTCGCCCACGCCTTTATCTTGACGGTCAACGCGCACAACACGCCGCCGACCGCGGTATGATAGTTCTGGATCATTTCCTTTACTTCGCGGAAGCGCTGGGCCGACACGTCGGCCCACATGGCGTTGGTGACGCGGTCGAATTTTTCGACCCGGCCGCCGACCGACGCCATTTGCCCTCCGATCGTGGATTCGATCTTGTCGCACGCTTCCATCACGCTCGCGTTTTCCGACAACAGACGATTGGCGCGAATATCGTGGATCGAGTCCAGGAGTCCCCCCACCGTCGGCTCGATTTCGTCGAGACATTGCCGGTAGTAGGACAACGCCAGGAAGATATCGCCGCAATCTTCGAGGAACCGCGGTAGTTCCATCACATGGATGCCAAGGGTCCCGGCAATGGTCAGAAGATTGTCGCGAACTTGCGCCGAATCGGTTTCCCTGAACATGCGGACCAGATCCTCCGACCCTCCCATGTTGACCTCCTTGCCGCCGAAGACCTTAGCGACCAACGGGCGCGTGAATTTCGACATGTAGGCATCGAGGGACGCGATCTTCGATTCGGAAAGGCTCAGCCCACGGGCGTCGCTGATCGGGATATTCATGTCGCGGAGAAGGATACGCAGGCTGTAAACGTCGTAGCTCGGTAAATCGGCGAGACGCTTGAGAAGCTTGAAATCGGCGTTCGCCTGGCCGTCGGGCCACCCGAAGACCATTGGCAGGTCCTTTATGTCGACTTGGCCGCTGCCCGTTTGCGGATCGACGAAGAATTCGACGACGCCTTCCAATCGCACGTTCTTGATCAAACGCGCCCGGCGAAGAGCCGGCAGCCTCAACGGGATGATGGACAACGGGAGAATGTAAAGCGTGTCCCGATCCTCGTCGCGCAATTCGAAGTCGCCGCCGCCGGACGACAGAATTGCGGTGGATGTCCCTGCGGATTGGTTCAGGACCGCCGATGCGTTCGATACGCTGGTCATAGTCCCAATAGATTCCATCGCCATCGCACGTTCCAATCGCACCGCCCCCGCGTTCCCGTCGGCTCCCTCGCCGGCCAGAAGCGCTGTTCTGGGTGCGTCGCCCTGCCCGCCGGGGAAGACCCGCCGCCTCCGGCAATCCGGAGGCATCTCGCCCGGCGCCCCGTGTCCATGTGAGGCCGCGCCTTCTTGATAGCCTCCGCCATCGCGGCCGTTAACCGTTGTCCGCCATGAACTTCTGAATGTGACCCTGCAAGGTATCGCCGTTGCGGGCGAGTTCCTTGGCCGCGTTCAGGACTTCATTCGCGGCACGGCCGGTTTCCGTGGCGGCTTCGTTGACGCCGGAGATATTGCTCGAAACCTCCTGCGTGCCTGTCGCCGCTTCCGTGATGTTGCGCGAAATTTCCTGGGTCGCCGCACCTTGTTCCTCGACGGCCGAGGCGATGGTCGCGGCGATTTGGCTAATCTCGGCGATTGTCGTCGAAATGCTCTTGATCGCATCGACGGTACCCTTGGTGGTTTCCTGGATCCCGCCGATCTGAGCCGCGATGTCCTCGGTCGCTTTCGCCGTCTGGTTGGCGAGGCTCTTCACCTCGGACGCGACGACTGCAAACCCTTTGCCGGCATCGCCGGCACGCGCGGCCTCGATCGTCGCGTTGAGCGCCAGAAGATTAGTCTGGCTGGCGATGTCGCTAATCAGGTTGACCACCTCGCCGATCTTCTGGGCGGCATCGGCCAAGCCCGACACGGTGGCGTTGGTTCGGTCGGCTTCGTCGACCGCGCGCTTGGCGATCGTCGCCGACTGGGAAACCTGGCGACCGATTTCGGAAATGGAGTTCGCCATCTCCTCGGTCGCCGCCGCGACGGTGTTGACGTTGTTTGTCGCCTGCTCGGATGCCGCCGCAACCGACTGCGACTGCCGGCTGGTTTCTTCCGCGGTCGCAGACATCGATTCGGCGGTGGCCTGCAACTCCGCCGCCGCCGAGGCGACGACCTTCACCACATTGCTGACGTTTTCGGCCATTGTTACTTGTTCCGTGATGATCGACCAAGCAACCATGGGGCCCAGGTATTCGCCGCCCTTGTCGACGATGGCGGTCACGTCCAGTTTGAGAGTTTCCGGTCCAACCTTGATCTTCGCGCTATGCGGCAAGTTCTTGGGATCGCCGAGAAGCGCTCGTTGGTGCGAGGGCGCCTTATGGAAGACATCGATGCACGTACCGACCACCGTACTGGCCTTGATCGGCAGATACTTCTCGACTTGGCGCAAGGTATTGAGGCTGGTTTGGTTGGCGTAGTTGATTTTGAAGTCCTGCGGATCGCAGGTCATGATATTGATCGGCATGTTGTCGAGCATCTGCAGGAGACGCGCCGCTTCCTTTTCCGACTTGACCTTGTCGGTGACGATGCTCCACGTGACCATCGGGCCGATATACTTCCCACTTGAATCGACGAGCGCGGTCACGAGAAGGTCGAGGATTTCCGGGCCGACGTTAATCAGGGCGTTATGCGGCAGGTTGCGCGGATCCGCCAAAAGGCGCCGCTGGTGAGACGGATTTTTGTGAAAGATGTCGATGCATTGACCGACGACCTCGTCGGCCCGGCACGGCAGATACTGTTCCACCTTCCGCAATGCCTGTAGGCTGAACGGATTCTGATAGTTGATCACCAGGTCCTTGGCGTTGCACATCATCACGCCGATCGGGACGCTTTCGATCATCTGCTTGAATTGTTCGACGGTTCCATGGGATTCGGCGGCCGAGGCCGCCGCCCGACGACCGCTTCTCAAAATCTGCAACATGTTCCAACGTTCCTTCGTCCTGGTCGCGGCGCGCCCATCGCGCCATGCCGACGTTTCCGTGCATGCACCGAGGACCCTTCCCCAGTGCGCATAGAAGCGTACGGTGGACACTATGCGGCGACGCTCAATCGAGAAATTATTCAGGGGTATCGCGGGATCATACGGATGTCGGTGCTACCCTCGTCGGGATGGGCGCCATCAGTCGGACGCCCCCCCCGCCGTATGGCGAGGATCGGTCTTCCAATCATTTGATTTTATTATATTTTACGTAACGCGACGGCACCGTTCATGACCGGGATTCAAGCGGTCCGATCCTCGGT
>CAZDFF010000181.1:0-7268 GCA_964504425.1 uncultured Hyphomicrobiales bacterium | reverse complement strand
GGCGTGATGCACCGATTTCGGCGATAGCGCGATGATCGGGAATTGTTGTAGGTCCTGAGGGCCGAGGCGGCCGCTCGGCACGGCGAGGCCGGGGCTCGCCATCCAAGCGAAATCGACGAATCCCAACGAGCGCGTTATCAAGCTGTAACCCGGCATTCGTCCGGGCGCCAAAATCAGATCCAATTGGCCGGCGCGCAGTCGCTCGAATAATTCCTCGGTCAGCGCCTCGTCCAGTTCCAGAACGATTTTAGGATGGCGTTCGTGCAGCGTGCGGATCAGCTTCGGGAGCCAAGTCACCGAAACGACCTCGGCCACCCCCAGGCGCACGGAACCGGGGATCGTGTCCGGCGCCGAAATCCGGTCGCGGATCTCGGCGGACAGGTTCAGCATTTGCTCGGCATAGCGAATCAACTCGCGCCCGCGCGCGGTGACCCGCGCGGTCCGTTGCGAGCGATCGAAAAGTTCCACGCCGAAGTCTTGTTCGAGATCCTGAATGCGCATCGACACGGTCGACTGGGTCGAGTTCATGCGCTCGGCGGCAGCCGTGAAACTGCCGAGCTTGGCCGCCCAGTAAAACGTTTCCAGCTGCTTGATGTTCATCGTCTAGCGTCCCCCCGCTTTTGCCGGCATTTTCCCGAGGCCGGCCCAGAGACTAATGCTCGTTCGAGCCCGCCTCCCGTCCCAGATCGATATTCTTCGCCGCGGCATCGGCGGCGACGCTGTCTTCGATGTCTAATCCCAAGGCTTGGTTCAGCTTGTTGAACAGAATGCAGATGCCGACGCGGACGGTCAGTTCGACGATCTGCTGGTCGGTGAAATGGCGTTTCAGATCGACGAACACCTTGTCCCGGATGCCCCAGGCGCGTTCGGTCACGAGGCGTGCGTAGTCGCGCACCAGCCGTTCCTTTTCGTCCAACCCCGGCGGTTCCGGCTCCAGGATCGCGTCCACCGTTTCGCGCGGGATGCCAAGGTCGATCAGGGTGGCGCCATGGTGGCCGACGCAGTAGGTGCATTCGTTGACCCGGCTCGCGGTGACGACGGCGATTTCGACCACCCGGCGCGAGAGAGTGCCTGTCCGGCGCCAATCGTCGATCAGGCCATAAAGATGCCGGAAGGCATCCGGCGAATGGGCCATGACCTTGACTTGATTGGTGAAATCGCCGTATTCGCGGGTAAACTTGAGGTAAAGGTCGCGTAGGTCTTCGGGAACGGCCGCCTCGGGTACTTCGCTCACGCGCGCCATTTGCTCCTCCCCGTCGGGTTTCTAGCTCGAAAAATGCCGAAAAATAACCCTACCTGGCCAACCGCAACCGTTTCGGCGACTTCGGACTAGGTAACCGGGATATTCTGACATCAGAATAGCTGGTTGGGTTCGATTGGAAAATATCGTTTGTGATGAAGTTTGTCCCTTCGCATACTTACGTAGTGGGGCTTTGCGAAGGCGCTTTTATCGACCACGTCCGTTTGGAATTCAGGCCCTCGTCTCGATGGCGGGGCCGTGCGATTTCACCGCAACGGGCCGCACCAACGGAGGCCTAAAACAGAACCATGGGGAGACAATCATGAACCGGAGAACGCTTTTGACCACTGCCGCGGCAACCGCCGCGGTCGCCGCCGCCTCGTCGTTTCCGTCGCCCGCCATTTCGCAGAACAAGCTGAAATGGCGCATGGTCACGACATGGCCGAAGAATCTGCCGGGACTCGGTACCGGTGCCCAGTATTTTGCCGATCAGGTCACGAAATGCTCCGGCGGACGGCTGAGCATTCAATTGTTCGCGTCAGGCGAAATCGTGCCGGCGTTCGAATCGATCGACGCGGTCGGGTCCGGCACCGTCGAGATGGGGCACGGCTGCCCCTACTATTGGAAAGGCAAGTCGCCGGCGTCGGAATTTCTCAGCAATTTCCCGTTCGGTTTGACCGCCCAGGAATATAACGCTTGGTATTATTTCGGCGGCGGTGCGGCGCTGTGCGATGAAGTCTATCGTGCGCAATTGGGCTGCAAGTTCATTCTTTGCGGTAACACAGGTGTTCAGCACCCAGGTTGGTCGCGCAAGGAAGTAAACTCCTTGGCCGACATGAAAGGTCTGAAAATCCGCATTCCGGGCATTCCCGGCGAAGTGATGAAGCGGGTCGGCGCCACGGTCGTGAACCTGCCGGGTTCGGAAGTCGCTTCCGCCCTGGCGTCGGGCGCGATCGACTGGGTCGAATGGAACAATCCTTACGGCGAAGCGTCGATGGGGTTCTGGCGCCATGCCAAATACTACTATACGCCCGGCTGGCACGAATCCGGCACCGCGCTGGAATTGTTCGTCAACGCCAAGAAGTGGGACGGCTTGGACGGCGAACTGAAGGCGATCGTCGAGCAGTGCGCCGCCGCGACCAACGTCGTGATGCTGAGCGAGTTCCAGCTTCGCTCCGGTCCGGTGCTGCAGCAGTTCATCAAGCAGCACGGGGTCATCATCAAGACCCTTTCGGACGAAGTTGTGGCGAAGCTGGGCGAGACGACCGGCGAAGTGATCTCGGAATTGATCGCCAAGGACAAGCTGAGCGCCAAGGTGTTCAAGAGCATGGCCAAGGTCCGTCAGGAGCAGATCGCTTACACCGACGTCACCGAAGGCTCCTTCATCCACGCCCGGAAGCTCAAGTACAAGTTCCCGAGCTAACGGCGGCATGGGATTCCGGCCGCGCCTTGGCGCGGCCGGATGTTTCCGATTGGGGCTCGCCGTGGTACGGCGGGATGGGGCCCGTAACCGGCAATGAGTCGAAAAACATCAAAATTATTGAATTGAAAATATAGATTTAATTCGTTTGTTTTGATGAATAAGTCCGTCAAATTACCCGAGTGCGGCGACGCCGCCGCCTTTCGACGTTTCTCGGGTAGGAATGGGCGGTAACCATGAACGTTGCGAGCAAAGCTGGCTTTTCGATCGGCAACGAAAGCGCGATGTCCTCGGGTAAGGAAAAGACGACGCTCGACGTGCGCGTCCGGTCCGTAGTTTACGAGACCGATGACATTCTGCGCTTCGAATTAACCGCCCTGGACGGCAGCCAGCTTCCCGCCTTTGCCGCCGGCGCGCATGTCGACGTGCATGTCGCCGATGGCGTGATCCGTCAATACTCGTTGTGCGGCGATCCGGCGAATCGGAATTCTTACCAGATTGCCGTCTTGAACGAACGTCAGGGCCGGGGCGGCTCGAAGGCGCTGCACGAAACTTTCCATGCGGGCAAGGTCGTGACGATCTCGACGCCGCGCAATCATTTTCCGTTGGTGGGGGGAGCTACGCGCCATCTTCTGCTGGCGGGCGGTATCGGCGTGACGCCGATGATTGCCATGATTCACGTCCTCGAGGCCGATGGGGCCGATTGGGAGATGCATTACTGCACGCGAGCCCCGGAAAAAACCGCGTTCATCGATCGCTTGAAGCCCCTGATCGCGAGGGGGAAGGTGCATGTGCACCACGACGGCGGCGACCCGAAAAAGGGACTCGATATCGCGGCGACATTGGCCAATGCCGTCCCTGGCGCGCACTTATACTACTGCGGGCCGGGGGGCTTCATGTCGGCGGTGGCGACCGCGTCTCGGCATTGGCCGAGCGGCACGGTTCATTTCGAGTATTTCGCCGCGCCCGCAGACAAGCCGGGCGAGACGCGCGAGAACAAGCCATTCCAGGTGACGGTGAAGAGCACCGGCGAGACGCTGGACGTGCCCGCCGACAAGTCGATCGTCGAGGTCCTGCGCGAGCACGGCCACTACATCGACACGTCCTGCGAGGACGGCTTCTGCGGCACCTGCCTGACCCGTTACGTGGAAGGCGAACCCGAGCACCGCGACACAGTGCTGGACGAATCCGACCGCCAGAAATACGTGCTGATCTGCTGCGCCCGCGCCAAGTCGGACCGCCTGGTGCTGGACCTTTGAGTGAGAGTTTGAAGGAAGCCTGAGCCGAACCCTTATTTGACAGACCGCCGGGCCGAACCGCCGCCTTAACCCCGTCGGCGGGCCCCGCGAGCCGAATGGAGACATCGATGGAACAGATTCGCCCCTACACGTCCGTCCGCAACTGCTGGTACGTCGCCGGCATGTCGAAGGAATTCGAGAGAGGCAAGCTGACCGGCCATAAGATCGCCGATCGGCGCATGGTTATCTGGCGCGACAAGGAAGGCAAGATGACGGCGCTGGACGATCGCTGCGCGCACAAGCGATTTCCGTTGTCGCAGGGCAGGCTCCTGGATGACGGCCGCCTGGAATGTGCCTATCACGGCCTTTGCTACGAGCCGTCGGGCAAGTGCGTGAAGATCCCTTCGCAGGAGGACATGCCGATTCCGCCGCAGGCCCGCGTGCAGTCGTTCCCGCTGATCGAGCAGGACGGCCTCGTCTGGATATGGCCGGGCGATCCCGCCAAGTGCAACGACCGCAAGCCGCCGCGCACGCCCGAAGTCGCCGATCCCGCGTGGGAGACGATCGATTCCGGCGCCATGGAAGTGCCGTGCAACTACCTGCTGCTGATCGAGAATCTGCTCGACATCACGCACTTCTATCCGCTGCACGACGGCAATATCGGCGATTACGCAAGCACCCATATTCCGATCGAGATCGACGAAGGCGAGGTCGACGGCAACAAGTACGTGAAGCAGATTCGCAAGGTCACGAACTACACGCAGCCGCCGTACCTAGTCGATTGGTTCGTCTATCCGATCGTCGATCGCCTGCACACGCACCACATGGTCAGCTGCGGCCTGACGCGGGTCGAGATGCACAACGCGCCTCCGGGCCAGTTGGGCACCGATGCCGAGCGCGGGTACGTGCTGCTGCACACGCACACACCGGTCGACGACGGCAACATGGTCTGGCGCTGGATCGTGAACTGCAAGGCGGACCACATGTCCGCCGGCGACCCGAAGGTATCGGCCGCGAAGCGCGTCGCCTCGATGTTCCCGGCGGTGGTCGAACAGGATCACTGGGCGCTCGAAAAGCAGCAGGACATGTTCGAACTGCCGGACGAAGGCTATTCGGAACTGTTCCTGCGGGCCGACAAGGCGTTGCGTCGCGCGCGCCAGATCTTCGTATCGATGTTGCGCGAAGAACAGGCGGATCGAGCCCGTTCGGCAAAAGCCGCCGAATAGACGCACCGCATCTCGGGGGCGGATCGTTATGATAGGAAACGGAATGAACGGCGCCGCGCCGCTCGCGGGGTTGCGCGTCCTTGAATTCGGCCAGATCGCCGCGGGGCCGTTCACCGGATCGCTTCTGGCCGATCTCGGCGCCGACGTCGTCAAGGTCGAGCGCCCGGACGGCGGGGACGGCATGCGAAATTGGCCGCCGCTTTCGGCCAACGGCAACGGGTCGGTCTATTCGGAAAACTTCGCGTCGCTTAACCGCAATAAACGAAGCGTCGCCTTCGACATGAAGGACGAGGGCGACTTGAAGAAACTGCGCGATCTGGCGTCCGTTGCCGACGTCGTGGTGGAAAATTTTCGCGCCGGCGTGTTGAAGCGCTTGGGGTTGGGCTACGACGAACTGAAGAAAATCAACCCGAAGATCGTCTACTGCTCGATCTCGGGTTACGGCCAGACCGGACCTTACGCCAAGAAAGGCGCCTTCGACGTTACCGTCCAAGGCATCAGCGGCATCATGAGCGTGACCGGCGAGGATGGCCGTCCGCCCGTGAAATGCGGCGTGCCGATCGGCGATTTTTGCGCCGGGCTTTACGCCGCCTATTGCATCGCCGTCAGCGTGATGCAGGCGAAGGAAACGGGCGAGGGCCGATTCATCGACTGCTCGATGCTCGGCAGCTTGATCGGTGTTGCGGCCCTGCAGACCAGCGAATATTTCGGTACCGGGAAGACGCCACGGTCGCTCGGCTCCGCCCATCCGCGCAACGCGCCCTACCAAGCCTTCAAGGCCAAGGATGAGTACTTCATCATCGCCGCCGGCAACGACAAGCTGTGGGAAGAAGTCTGCGGCGCCGTCGGAAAACCGGATCTTGCGCGCGATTCGCGGTTCACCTCGCAGATGCTTCGCGCCAAGAATCAAGGCGAACTTTGCGAAATTCTCAACCCGCTGTTTCTCCAGAAGACCGCCGCCGAATGGCTCGAAGAAATGGATCGTCGGGGCGTGCCGTGCGCGCCGATCAACGACTACCCGCAAATTCTTGCCGACCCGCAAGTCCAATCGATGGAACTGGTGCGTCCGTTGACGCTGCCGAACGGCATCGAAACCAAAACGACGGCATTCCCGGTTGCCATGTCGGGCTATCGCTTCGACATCTTCCGCGAGCCGCCAGAACTTGGGGCGCACAATCGATCGGTTCTCGACGAGTGGCTTTCGAAAAAGGCCTAACGTTCGGTCTTGTTTGCCGATGGGGAGAAACGAATGTCCGATGACCTGCTGATTCGGCGCGAAGGCGCATTGACCCGTTTTACGTTCAATCGGCCGGAAAAGCGGAATGCCCTTTCGGCCGGTTTGGTCGAAGCTTTGCTCCACGGGATCGAGGCGGCCGGTCGCGACGGCACGCGCCTTGCCGTGTTTCAAGGGGCGGGCAAGGGGTTCTGCGCCGGCTTCGATTTCACCGGCATCGAGACGCAATCGGACGCCGACCTGGTTCACCGGTTCGTGCGTGTCGAACAGATGCTGCAGGCCATCCGCCACGCGCCGTTCGCGACGCTGGCACTGGTTCACGGCGCTTGTTTCGGTGCCGCGGCGGACATCGTCGCCGCTTGCAGCCGGCGCGTTGCCGTTCCGGGCGCGACCTTCCGGATGCCCGGACTGCGCTTCGACGTCGTTCTCGGGACGCGGCGTTTGGCCGATTTGATCGGTCCCGACAAGGCGCGGTCCCTGCTGGAAACGACCCGCGTGTTCGCCGCGGAAGAGGCATGCGATCTGGGTTTTCTCACGGATATCGTCGCCGAAGACGCTTGGCCGGAATTGGTCGAGCGGACCCGCGCAGCGGCCGAAATCCTACCCCTCACCGCGCAACGCGCGCTGTTGGAACGGACGACGCCCGATACCCGGGACGCCGATATGGCCGCGCTTGTTCGTTCGGTCGCGATCCCGGGCCTTCAGGCGCGCATCGCGGCCTTCTTGGGCGAGGCGAAGAAAAAGGGATAAGCGTCAGTTCGCCGCCGCTGCCACCGCGTTTCGCAGCCGGTCGTCCCGGAAGTAGCGATAGGGCGTCACGCCGAACGTGCGGCGGAACATGTAGATGAAGGCGCTTGGGCTGTCATAACCGAGATCGAGCGCGACGTTCAACACGCTTTCGCCCGCCGCC
>CAZDFF010000180.1:0-7379 GCA_964504425.1 uncultured Hyphomicrobiales bacterium | reverse complement strand
TCGTTGACCCGCTCTCCGGCGCGCTCGACCCATACCGCGCCGCCGGCGTAGCGGCCGGGGAATTCCTGCAACAGGTAGAACGCGCGGGTCAGTACGTGGTTGGCGTCGACCGGCACCAAGGGCGGAATTTCGAGCCGCCGGGCGATATCCCGCAGCGCCAAAACCTGCGCGCCGGATTCGTCGCGGGTGTCGAACAGGATCACGCCGCCGTTGCGCAGATACGCATTGATGCGCGCGGCGGCGGCCGGCGAGGGCGGCGGCGCGCCCTGCACCAACGGCCAATAGAGCAGCGGAAAGAACGCCAGTTCGTCGCGTTCGATGTCGACCCCCATGGGCTCGCCCAGTTCGGCCGCCGTGCGGCGCCGGACGATGACGCTGAGGCCCGCGAGGCCGGCGTGGCTGACGTTGTCGATCTCGCTGCTGCCGGTGACGACGTAGGCGAGGATCGGTTCGCCCGCCGCCTTGGCGGCGGCATCGTCGGCGCCTTGCGCAAGCGCGCCCGTTGCGCCGAGTCCCAACAAGGCGGCGGCCAAGATCGCGGCGGCGCGCGGCCTGAGCGCGACCAGTCCGCGCAGCGCCAGACTGGCCAGCAGATCCGCCAGCAGCAGCAACAGGGCCAGGCCGAGAAGCCACGGCCTGAGATCGGTTTCGCGCGACCCGGCGTAGCCTTCGCGCGTCGCGCCGGCCGGCGGCGCGGCCATCGGCGTCGGCGCTGGAAGGCCATCGGTCAGATTAAGCGCCCGACGCTGGCTCTTGTCCCCGTAAATGCCGGGCGGATGCTCGGGCCCGGGGCGGGTCTTGGCGAAGGCCTCGGCCGGAATGGCGAGCGCGTTGGCCGGCGGCGGACTCAGGCGCCCGAAGCCGTTCATGGTTTCGAGCGGCGCCAGCGGCGGGCCGCCCGGCGCCGCGACCACGCCCTGGCTGAGCGCGACGATCCTTTGCATCATACCGACGAACAGGCCGGACAGCGCCAGATTCGACCACTGCGCGTTGCCGGTGGTGTGCACCAGGATCAGCCAGCCGCGACCGCGCCGTTCGGCGGTGACCAATGGCGTGCCGTCGCTGAGCCGCGCCCAGGTGCGCTCGGCGAGGTCGAGCGCCGGCTGCGCCAGGACTTGGCGGCTGACCCGCACGTCGGGCGGAATCGCCAACCCATGGAACGGACTTTCCTCGGCGAACGGCGCCAGTTCGGCCGGCCGATTCCACGACATGCTACCGCCCATGACCCGATCGCCGCCGCGCAGCTTGACCGGCAGCAAATTATCGGCGGCGGCCGATTGCGCCTCGGCCGATTCCTGAGCGAGGCGCGGCCCGGCGAAGCGGACGGCGACCCCGCCGCGTTCGATCCATTCCGTGAGCGCGCGTTTTTCCGCCTCGGGAATCCGGCCGGGATCGGCCAGCGTCATCACCGCGATCTCGCGCTTCAACAGATCGCCGACCGCGCCACGGCGGATTTCGGTGAACGGCTCGAGCGCGCGTTCGATATAGTAAAGATCGCTGAGCAGCGGCTGATCGGCCGCGGCGCCGCCGCCCGACACCAGCCCGACCGGCCGCCGCCGCCAGCGTTCGTCGACCAGGACCACGTGCGCCGCCGTCGCCGCGCCGTCGAGCTCGAGACGCGCGAGACGGTTGCGCTGTTCCGGCGGCAGCACCAGGCGGGCCTCGGCGCGGGTGGCGCCGGCGGCGAAGCGCGATTCCTGACGCGCCAACGGGCGCCCGTCGGCGCCAACGGCGACGACATGAACGACGGCCTCGCCCTCGCCCGACGGACGCTCGACGGCGACCTTCAGCGCGTCGCGGTCGCTTTCGGGCGGGCGCAGCACCATCGGCAGCCGTTGAACCGGGTCGGCGATCACCCCGAGCGCGCCGAAGCGGGCGAGCGCGGCGCCGAATGCCGCCGTGTCGCCTTCCTCCAAGCCGTCGGCGAGCCAGACGACGTGACCCTGCAACGCGCCGGTCAGCGCGCCGGACTCCGCCAGCCGCGCCAGCGCCGCACGGCGGTCGGTGGACCACGGCTTCGGTTGCAGGTTGGCGATTTTCTTGCGCGCGTCGGCGGCCGACATGCGCGCCGGCGCGGCTTGCTGCACGGCCTTCGCCGTGGTTTCGACGATCACCGGCCGGCCCTGGCGGTCGGCCTGATCCAGCAGCCCCTCCATCGCCTGGGTCCGCCGTTCCCAGCGCGGCGCCGCGGCCCAACCGTCGTCGACCACGAGGACCAAGGGTCCCTCGCCCTTCAAATCGGTGCGCGCGTTCATCAAGGGATGCGAGGCGCCCAAGATAATGAGCGCCGCCAGCAGCAGGCGCAGGATCAGGAGCCAAAGGGGCGACTGCGCCGCGCTCTCCTCGCGCGGCTTCAGGCGCATGAGAATGCGGATCGGCGGGAAGCGGAGCCGGAGCGGCACCGGCGGCGTCAGGCGCAGCAGCCACCAGATGACCGGCAGCAGCGCCAGCCCGGCGAGCGCCCACGGCACCATGAACGACAGCGGCCCGAGCGCAAGCATCGCCCTACCTATGGAGTGCTTGAGACATGTGCATGTAGAGCGCCAGCAGCGCCGTTTCCGGCGGCTTGTCGGTGTGATGCGTGGCGAACGTCCAGCCGGCCGACCGCGCCAGCCGCGCCAGCGCGGTCAGGCGCGCCTGCATCGTTTCGCGATATTCCTTGGCCAGCGTGTCGACCTTGCCGATCAGGACTTCGCCGTCGTTCTCCATCCCCTGAAAACGGACCCGGCCGGTGAACGGCAGCGATTCCTCGGCGGGATCGACGATCTGCAAAAGATGTCCGCGCACGCCCAGGCCCTCGAACGCGGCGATGGAGGCCTTGACGTCGTCGAGCGGCGACAGGAAGTCGCCGACGAAGACGATGCGGGCATAGCGCGGCAGCGCTTCCACCCGGGGCAGGCTTTCGGTCTTGGGCTCGCCGTCCTCGAGCGATTGCGCCATGCGGTCGAGCGTACCGCGCCCCGACGACGGCCGCAGCCCGGTGCCGAGCAGCGCCACGCGCTCGCCGCCCTGCACCAGTAGGACCGCAAGCGCCATCAGCAGCAAGTTGGCGCGGTCGATCTTGCGCGGTTGGCCGGGGCCGGAGGCGTAATCCATCGATGCCGATGAATCGCGCCACAGCCAGACGCTTTGCGCCGCCTCCCATTCGGTTTCGCGGATATAGACCGGCTGCGACTTGGCCGACTGGCGCCAGTCGATGCGCTGGGTCGAATCGCCCTGTTCGTAGCGGCGAAATTGCCAGAAGGTTTCGCCCTGCCCGACCCGGCGCCGCCCGTGCACGCCCTGGGACACGGTGCTGGCGACGCGCCGGGCGGCCACCAGCAGCGCCGGCAGGGTCGATGCCAGTTCCTCGGCGCGGTGTTGGATATCCGCCTGGCGTGGCGTCATGACAATAGTTTCGCCCGGCTAGGCGACGGATTCGCAAAGACGGTCGATGACGCGGCCGACGGTGACGCCCTCGGCGCGGGCGGCGAAGGTCAGCGCCATGCGGTGGCGCAGGATCGGATGCGCCAGCGCCAGCACGTCGTCGACGGACGGCGCGAGCCGGCCGTCGAGCACCGCGCGCGCCCGCACGCCCAGCATCAGCGCCTGACTGGCGCGCGGCCCCGGTCCCCACGACACGTGGGCGCGGACCGCGTCGATGTCGGTGGTTTCGGGGCGGCCGCCGCGGACCAGTTTCAGGATCGCCTCGGCGACGCTTTCGCCGACCGGCACGTGGCGTACCAGGCGTTGCGCCGCCATCAGGCGATCGGAATCCATCACCCGGACGGGCGCGGCTTCCGCGACGCCGGTGGTGTTGACCAGGATCTGGCGTTCGGCCGCGAGGTCGGGATAGTCGACGTCGATCTGCATGAAGAAACGGTCGAGTTGCGCCTCGGGCAGCGGATAGGTGCCTTCCTGTTCGAGCGGGTTTTGCGTCGCCAGCACGTGGAACGGCACCGGCAGCCCGTGGTACTGGCCGGCGACCGACACGCGGCCTTCCTGCATCGCCTGCAACAGCGCCGATTGCGTGCGCGGGCTGGCGCGGTTGATTTCGTCGGCCATCAAGACCTGGCAGAAGACAGGGCCACGGATGAAGCGGAACGAGCGCCGGCCGCTTTCCGATTCCTCGAGCACTTCGGAGCCGAGGATGTCGGCCGGCATCAGATCGGGTGTGAACTGCACGCGCTTGGCGTCGAGCCCGAACACGGTGCCCAGCGTCTCGGCCAGGCGGGTCTTGCCCAGGCCCGGCACGCCGATCAGCAGGACGTGGCCGCCCGCCATCAGGGTGATGAGCGTTTCCTCGATCACGCGCGTCTGGCCGAAGATGGCCTGGCCGATCGAGCGCTTGGCAGCGGCGAGATCGCTGCCTAACTCTTCTATAGAGGCAAGGAGCGCATCCGTATTGTCGGCCGGTGCATTATCCTTATGCTTGGCGGTAGTGGTCGTCACGACGTTCCCTCCCGGTTTCCTGGCGGAATCGAAAGATGGCGAAAAAGCCCGAGAACCCCGTCCCCCCTACCGGCGCGGATATCCGCGAAAGCGGCCGATCCGGCCGTCGCGAGCCCGTGCTGTGCGGCGATCTGGACATGCGCATCGACGTTAACGGTCAATGGTACTACCACGGTTCCCCCATCGGCCGCAAAGAGCTTGTCCGCCTGTTCGCGGGCGTGCTCAGGCGCGACGACAGCGGCGAATACTGGCTGCAAACGCCGGCGGAAAAGGGCCGAATCGCGGTCGAGGACGTGCCCTTCGTCGCCGTCGAATTGAATCGGGAAGGCAGCGGACGCAAGCAGACGGTGACGGTCCGGACCAATGTCGACGATGTCGTTACGATCGATGCCGATCATCCCTTGCGCATCGCCACCGATCCGTCGACCGGGACGCCGATCCCTTATGTCACCGTGCGCGACCGGATCGAAGCCCGGCTCGCCCGCGCAGTTTATTACGAGATGGTCGCCTTGGGTGTGGAAGAACGGGCGGAAAGCGATCACATTTACGGCATTTGGAGCGGCGGCGTTTTCCACGCCCTGGGCCGCCCCGAGGAGACGCCGTGAGCGGCAAGACGAACGGTATTCTGACACGGGACCTCCTGGTCGAACGCTTCCGGCCGCTCAAGGGCCGGGCGCCGGGTCTGCGCGTCCAGGGCGCGCCGCCGGCCGGCGATCACGACCTGAACCCGGGCATGACGTTGGCCGACAAATTGACCCCGGCGGCGGTGCTGGTGCCGATCGTCGAGCGCAAGCCGGGCTTGACGGTCCTGTTCACCCAGCGCACCGACACCCTGATGCACCACGCCGGACAGATTTCGTTTCCCGGCGGCCACGTCGAGGCGGGCGATCCGCATCCGCTGGCAACGGCACTGCGCGAGACCGAGGAGGAGATCGGACTCGACCGGCGCCATATTTCCATCATCGGCCGGCTCGACAGTTACGTGACCCGCACCGGGTTCGACGTGGTGCCGATCGTCGCCATCGTGCAGCCGCCGTTCGTGCTGACGCCCGACCCGATTGAAGTCGCCGAGGTGTTCGAGGTGCCGCTCGACTTCCTGCTCGACGTCGCCAATCATCAGCGCCATGTGCGCAAGACCGACACCGGCGAACGGCATTACTGGGCCATGCCCTACGAAAATCGATTCATCTGGGGCGCCACCGCCGGCATGGTGAAGTGCCTGCACGCGTTCCTGAGTGCCCGATGATCCGCGTCGTCTTCGAGATATTGCTGCCGCTGCTGGCGCCCTTCGGCGTCTATTTCCTGTGGGTGTGGAGCGAGAACCGCAAGGCCCGCATGGCCGGCACCGACGAACGGGACTGGCGCGAAGGGCCCTGGTATTGGTTGATCGCCGTCGGCATCGTGCTGGCCGGCATCGCGCTTGGAGTCATGGCGTTGACCCGCGGCGTGGAGCCCGGCGTCTATCATGCCCCGGTCTACAAGGACGGCAAGATCGTGCCCGGCTACGTCGAGCCCGCGAAATAGGTTTATCGAGTAGAGGCGCATCCGTGTTCGATCGCACCAAGCCCGTCCGTCCGACCGGCAAGCTGGCGCCGCAGCCGTGGATGGAGGCCGCCGAGACCAAGGCGGCCATCGCCGCGCTGACCAAGGGCGGCGCCGAGGTGCGCTTCGTCGGCGGCTGCGTGCGCGACGCCATCGCGCACCGGCCGGTCAAGGACATCGACATCGCCACGACCGACCGGCCGGAAACGGTGGTGGCGCTGCTGGAAGCCGCCGGCATCCGCGCGATCCCGACCGGGATCGAGCACGGCACGGTGACCGCCGTGGTCGGCGACAAGCATTTCGAGATCACCACACTGCGCGTCGACGTCGAGACCGACGGCCGCCGCGCCAAGGTCGCGTTCACCGACGACTGGGTCGCCGACGCGGCCAGGCGCGATTTCACCGTGAACACGCTTTCGTGCAACCCGGCGGGCGACGTCTACGACCCGTTCGAGGGCCTAGGCGACCTGGCGCACGGACACATTCGCTTCGTCGGCAACGCGGTCGAGCGGATCGAGGAGGACGCGCTGCGCATGCTGCGCTTCTTCCGCTTCTTCGCCACCTACGGCCGGCCGCCGCCGGACAGGGATGCCTTGGCCGCGTGCCGCAAGATGGCGCCGATGCTGGACGGGCTTTCCGCCGAACGGGTGTGGAGCGAGCTGCGGCGGATTCTGCTCTCGACCGACCCGGGCGGAATCCTGGTGCTGATGCGCGGCGAGCGCGTGCTGGAGCGCATCCTGCCCGAGGCCGGCGACGTCGGCCAGTTGCGCGCGCTGGCCTGGCTGGAAACGACGGCGGTCAAGATCGAAACCGTCGCGCCCGATCCGATCCGGCGCCTCGCCGCCGTGATCGACGCCGACGCCGCGGGCGCCGAAGCCTGCGCGCGACGCTTAAGACTGTCGAACCGCGAGACCGAGCGGCTGCGCGCGCTGGCCGCGCCGGCGATGGAGGTGTCGCCCGAACTCGACGCCAAGACGCGGCGCCGCGCGTTCCACCGTCTGGGCGCCGAGACCGTGCGCGATCTCGCGCTCCTTTCATGGGCGATGTCGGTCGCGGTCATGCCGCACCAGCCCAAGGGCCGGAACGAGGCGTGGCGGGAATTGATCGAACAGGCCGACGCCTGGACGCCGGTCGAACTGCCGGTCAAGGGCCAGGACGCGCTCGACATGGGCGTGCCGCCGGGCGCCGCCGTCGGCCGTCTGCTGGCGGCGGTCGAGACGTGGTGGGAGGACGGCGACTACCGCGCCGACCGCGCGGCGTGCCTAGCGAAACTCAGGCAGGCCGCGAACGAGCCGAACTGAGCTGAGGGCGCCCATAACCGACAGCAATCCTACACCGTCATGGCCGGGCTTGTCCCACGGCTGTCCGGTTTAGTTTTAGTGGACAGGTTGCACGGTGTTGATTCT
>CAZDFF010000179.1:0-7397 GCA_964504425.1 uncultured Hyphomicrobiales bacterium | reverse complement strand
GTGCCGACGTCGAGCGCCATTTTCGCGGTGCCGATGTTCGACGAGTAGACCAGGATCTCGGGCACCGACAGCCAACGGTTCTTGCCCTTGTAGTCGGTAATGGTGAAGCGCGCGATGTGGATCGGCTTGCTGGCGTCGTAGCCGTCGCGCAGGCCGACCGTGCCGGAATCGAGCGCCATCGCCGTCGTGAACAGCTTGAACGTCGAACCCATCTCGTAGACGCCCTTGGTGACCCGGTTGAAGGCCGCGTCGCCGACCGCCGAGGTCGGATCGTTGGCGTCGAAATCGGGCAGCGAAACCATGGCAAGGGCCTCGCCGGTCTCGACGTCGAGCACCACGCCGGCGGCACCGATGGCGCGGAACTCGATCATCGCCGCGCCGAGCGCGTTTCGCACCACGTCTTGCACACGGACGTCGATCGCCAGCTTCACCGGTTTCGTCCCGCTCCCGAGTTCCGAGTCGAAGGCGCGTTCCGCTCCCGAAATGCCGCGCCCGTCGACGTCGGTCGTGCCGAGGACATGCGCGACGGTCCGGCCGTGCGGATAGACGCGACGTTCCGCGCGCTGGAACTGGAATCCGGGAATGCCGAGCCGATTGACGTCGTAATGCTGCTGCGGCGTGAGGTTTCGCCGCAGCCATACGAATTTCGATTCCGATTCCAGCTTCGCCTTAACCTCGGCATAGGTCAGATCCGGCACCACCTCGACCAGGCGCCGCGCGGCTTCGTCGGGATCGAGCACGCTGCTGGGATTCGCGTACAGAGAAACGACCGGCAGGCTAGTCGCCAGGACGATGCCGTTGCGATCGACGATATCGGCGCGGCCGACGGGCGCCACGGGCGTCGTCGTCGAGCGGGCAAGCGAAGGTTCGGTCGCGCGCTTGAGAATCGCGAGATCGACAAGACGGCCGGCGATGGCGAGAAAGGCCAGCGAAAAAACGACGCCCGCGACCAGAAGCCGCGTGCGGCCGGTATCGAGAGCCTGCTTGCGAATGCCTTCGAAATGGACGGGATGGGCGGTATCGCCGGCGGGGCGCACGATGGCGGCGGCGAGGGGCGCGGGCGCGGCGAGATTTTTCATCGGGCTTGCCTTCCGGCGGCGGCCGGAACGACGACGGCATTGCCCTCGACCGCGGGAACGGCGGCGGGATGGACGGCAACACGCGACGGAAGCATGTCGAACGTTTCGATCTGCGCACCCTCGACCGGAACCAATGTCAGATATTTCTGGACCAGGTCGCGAAGACGCTGCGGATCGTTGAGAAAGCTCCACTCGGCCTTCAGCACGTGGATCGCCTGATGGTCGCGCGCGATCGAACGGTTGATGTCGTTGAGCTCTCCCTCGAGATCCGCCACCTGGTACTTGACCGAGAAGAGCGCGAAGCTGAGAAGGCCGGCGATGGCAACGAAAAGGATGGTGGCGCCGCGCATGGTGCTGTCTCCTACGCGGCTTGGCGTTCGCCGTCGGGCCAGGGTGGCGCGGCGGTGCGCTCGGCGGCGCGAAGGCGGGCGGATCGGGCGCGGGGATTGACGGCGACCTCGTCGGCGGCGGGCTTGACGGCGCCCGACCTGAGGAGCCGGAACGTCGGTGCCTGGGCGATCGGCGCGGCCGGCGCGTGCCGCGAGGGCCCGGCGGCCCGCCCGCTGCGTTCGCGCAGGAAGTCCTTCACCACCCGATCCTCGAGGGAGTGGAACGAAACCACGGCGAGGCGGCCGCCCTCGCCGAGCATCGCTTCGGCGGCGGCCAGTCCGCGCGCGATCTCGCCGAGCTCGTCGTTGACGTGAATGCGCAGCGCCTGAAACGTGCGCGTCGCCGGATCGATACCGTCGTTGGCGCGCTTGACCACGCGGCGCACCAGCTCGGCGAGCTGACCGGTGCGGGTGAACGGTTCGTCCGCGCGGCGCTCGACGATGGCCTTGGCGATGCGGCGGGAATGACGCTCCTCGCCGTAGCGGTAGATGATGTCGGCGAGTTCCTTTTCGGGCATGCGATTGACCGCGTCGGCGGCGGTCGGCCCCGAAGATTCCATGCGCATGTCGAGCGGCCCGTCGCCGCGAAACGAAAACCCGCGCTCGGCGCGATCGAGCTGCATCGACGAAACGCCGAGATCGAAGGCAACGCCGTCGACCCGGCGCGCGAGATCGGCGAGCAGGGACGTCATCTCGCCGAAGCGACCGGCCAGCAGCGTGAGGCGGCCTTCGGCGCGGTGCACCAGATCCGCGCCGCCGGCGACGGCGTCGGGATCGCGATCGATCGCCCAAACGACGCACTTCGCGGCATCCAGCAGCGCCTTGGTGTAGCCGCCGGCGCCGAACGTGGCATCGACGAAGACCGCGCCGTCGCGCGGATTCAGCGCGTCGAGGACTTCGCGAACCATCACCGGGGTATGGGGCTGGGTCATTCGTCCCCACCCTTCGGTTCGGATGCGCGCATCGGCAGCGTCGCGCCGCGCGCGCGCGCGTTGGCGAACGCCTGTTTATTGTGCGCGGCGAATTTCTGCGGATCCCAGATCTGGCAGCGCGTACCACCGCCGACGAAGACCGCGTCGGATTCGATTCCGGCGTGATCGAGAAATTCCTTCGGCAGCACGACGCGCCCCTCGGGATCGAAGGGCAATTCCTCGGCGTTGTTCATGATGACGGTGACGAGATCGTCGCGGTCGTCGGAAAAAAGCGCGAGATCGTCGAGGCTATCGCTCATCCGTTTCATCAGCGAAAGCCCGCAGGTCTCGATCGCCGGAAACTTGAACGACGGGAACGCGAACAGGCCGCGGAAGCCCTGCTGCTCGAAGGCGTCGCGAAATCGCTTCGGGACCGAGATACGGCCCTTCTTGTCGACCTTGTTGACGTGCTGTTTGCCGACCAACAGCGCCATTCCGGCCCCCATACATCGCCCGGCGCGTTCCGCCCGGAACCGTACTGGCCCGTTCCGAAAACGCGTCGCGCCGCCCCGTCCCGCCGATGTCCCAGGTATTCATCCGCCGCCCACCGCCGAGGCCGAAAAATGGGCATAATTGGGATATCATGGGAAGCTATGGGCGTCAATGCCAACACTATGGGATTCCTTGGGTTAACAAAGTCTTGGCCGCAGGCGCGAAACCGAACCGGAGGGTCGGCAACACTCATCGGACCAGGCGCCCCCGGGACGCATCGGAACATTCAATTGCGGCCGCCGTGAGCAGATTTCGTGGAATTTCCGTGGCACGAATGGGGGTCCGCAAAGGCCCCCGCCGGCGTCCCGTCGATAGAGTATTTCTTGTTTTATAACAAAGAATTAAAGCCAGACGGCCTGTAAGCCGGGTTCTGTCCCCGCCGTTGCCGGCGATGGATGACCATTCATCTGGGACGCCCGTTGCCGAGCGTCTCGCGCGACCGACCCGGGCGGCGGCGCGGAAATCCGCCTGCCGGCGCGAAGCCGGCTTGCCGCCCCTATTTGGTCTTGCTCCCGGTGGGGTTTACCGTGCCGTCGCCGTTGCCGGAGACGCGGTGCGCTCTTACCGCACCCTTTCACCCTTACCGGCGGCCGAAGCCGACGGCGGTTTGCTTTCTGTGGCACTATCCCTGGGGTCGCCCCCGCCGGGCGTTACCCGGCACCGCATTTCCGTGGAGCCCGGACTTTCCTCCCCTCGGACCTTGCGGCACCCGAAAGGCAGTCATCCAGCCGTCTGGCGTGGCTAACCTAGTCTCTTACCCAACCCGTCGCAACAGGTCGGCCAGAAGGCCCGTGGTTTCCGCGTCGCCGACGCCGTCGATCCGCGCCGGGCGAAAGCGGCGCTGAAAAGCCCGAAGCGTGGCCGCCGCATCTTCCGTTTCGTATCCGAAACGACCCAGCATTTGCATGACATCATCGGCGTCGGCGGACGCCGTTGCATCCGGCCACAGGCCGATGCCGCACCCGGCCAAGTGCCGCCAATCGAACAGTTCGCCGGGGTGTTCCTTGCGCCGGGGAGCGACGTCGGAATGACCGACCACGTTCCGAGCCGGGATCGAATGGCGCCCGAGGATCGCCTTCGCCAGTTCCTCGAAAGCCGCCATCTGCGGTTCCGGAAACGGACGATAACCGTATTCGTGCCCCGGATTGACCAACTCGACGCCGACCGAACGAGCATTGATATCCGTATGCCCGCGCCAGAACGAAACGCCCGCGTGCCAGGCGCGGCGATCTTCCGGCACCAGGGCGGCGATCGAGCCGTCCTCGTCGATCACGTAATGCGCGCTGACCTTGGACGCGGGATCGCACAGCCGTTCCCGGGCCGCCTTTGCGCTTTGCATCCCGGTGTAATGGATCACCAGCATGTCGATCGCGCCGCCGTCGGGACGGGCATCGTGGTTGGGCGACGGGGTGTCTTCGATGCGGCGGCTCACGGGATGCCGCGCTCCTTGCGGATCGAATCGTAGGCGGCGTTGATCGCCGCCAATTTTTCGTTCGCGAGTTCGATGAATTCCTTCGGCAGGCCCTGCGCCGTCAACATGTCGGGATGGTTTTCGCGCGCCAGCTTGCGGTAGCGGGCCTTCAGGTCGGCATCCGATATCGCCCGCTCGACCCCGAGCACCTGATAGGGATCGGCTTTTTCCGTTCCGGTGAACGTCGCCTCGATGCGCCGGAACGACGCCTCGTCGAAACCGAAAATCCGCGCGACGCGTTCGAGAAATGCCTTTTCGCTCGGATGGTATCCGCCGTCCGCCTTGGCGATATGAAACAGCGCGCCGAGCAATTCTTCCAGGACGTTCGGATTGCCGCGAAACATCGTCGCGATCTGCTGGGCGTAGGGTTCGAACCCGGTCGCGTCCTGCTTGGCCTCGTCGAACAGGCGCCCGACGTTCTTTATTTCGTGCGGCGGGATGTCGAAAATCTGCTTGAAGGCATTGACTTCGTCGCGGGTGACGTAACCGTCGACCTTCGCCATCTTGGCCGCCAGCACGACGATCGCCGTCGTGAAGGCGACCTGGCGGGTGTCGTCCATGGTGCCCGCGCGCGGACCGGACGCGTCGTTGCTTTCACGCATCCGATCGACGGCATGACCCGCGACCGCCCCCATGATCGCGCCCAGGGGACCGCCCAACGCGAATCCCGCGACGCCGCCGATCACCTTCCCCCAAACGCTCATGCCGACCTCACCCGGGCGTCGAACGGCGGATCACGTCTGGCCGAAACCGATTCGGCCGACGATCGGCAGCTTCAGCGCCGGGTCCTTGACGTCGATGCCGAACACCAGCCCGAGAAAATTGATCTCGATCCCTTCTTCCATTCCAGCCAAGACGCCGAGCAGCCCGAACAGCGAAAATTGATAGCCCGTGTTGCTGGGCGTCGGCCCGAACGGCATGCCGCCCGGCAGGTAATCCTTGCCGATCGCCGTCGGCGGCAGGTCGAGTCGAAGTTCGGGCACTTCGCGCGCGACGAAGGCGGTGAAGGTGTTGCTGTTGGGACCCGGCCAGACGCGATACTCCTCCGGGTAGGGATAACGCTTGGCCGCCGCGTCGATTTTCTCGATGACCGCGTCGACGCCGGGGCCGCGAAGATCGGCCAGCAGTTCCGGCATGGCGCCGAACCAGCGTTCGTCGGGCATCCGGCCGTCGACGACGATGGCCGAGCCGCCGTATCGCGCGCGCCAGCCGATCACCTGATAAACGGTGTAATTCTCCGCGCCGGTCGGCTTGACCGAAATCCAGGTGTGCACGCCGAAGGTGCCGCGCCAACTCCAGGCGCGCGCGCCGTAGACCTGCACGACCGCCTCGTTCGTGGTTTTGGGATCGGGCGCGATGCCCGCCGATTCGCGGCTCGCCGTACGCCAGTCAGCGCCCATCGCGCGCGTCCCCACCGCATAGATCGCGCCGACCATGGCCGCGACGCCGACACCGACCGCAAGGCCGCTCCACCGCCATACCATTCCGCTCTCCGCGCCTTCAGTTTCCGAGGCCGGCGCCCGCGCCATAACGCGACAAAACCGCCGCCCGATCAAGTCCCGGCGCCAAACGAACACGAAACTTTGAAGGGATTATGGCAAGACGGGCCGTTCACGTCGCGCCCTCGCGGCCATGGCCGGCGAGGACCTTGGCGTATATGGGCTTGAGGACCATGGGAAACAAGTAGATCGGCAACTGCATGACGACGAAAAAAAGGAACAGGTCCGGCGGCGCGGTTTCGGGCAGAAGCGCGACCGTGAGGGCGAAATTGCGGTTGGCCGTGGCAAAGCCGAGCGTCAGCATGGATCGCCGCCCGGTCCAGACGAAGGCAAGCGCGCCGGCCGCCTGAAGCCCCGCATAGACCAGGAAAACCAGCGCGACGACGCCGAGCACATGGGCCGGATCGGCCAGCAGCCGGGCGGCGACGCCATCCATGATCCCGACCGCGAAAACCGCCAGCAATGTGACGACCGAACCGTCGATGGCGCCGCGCGCCGAGACCACCCGCGCGCGGCCGAAAACACGACGCACGATCCATGCGGCGACCACGCTGCTGCCGACGAACAGCGCCAACCGTTGCAGCATGGCGAACCCGTCGATGCCGATGCTCTGTTCCAACAGATGGAAGCCGACGGCCGGCACGGCGATCGGCGCCAGCAAGGTCGCCGCGCCGACGACGACAAGCGCCAGCGCCGAATCGAGACCGAGCAGCACCGCCAGCGCCGGAGTCGTGATCAAGGGCGGCGAGACCGCGAACAGCACCAGCGCGGCGGCAAGCCCCGGCGAAATATCGAATGCCTTGACGGCGAGCGCCGCCAGGATCGGCGAGGCGATCAACAGCCACGCCGTCGCCGCAATGGCCGTCGCGGGCTTGGCGAGATGGCCGGCGACCTGATTCCAGTCGACGCGCACCATCGCCAGAAACAGCATGCCCCACACGGCGGCCGGCAGCGCCGGGCGGAACACGGACGCGAGCGCCGGCACGACCAGGCCGAGCAGGACCCCGCCCGCAAGCACCAGGGTCGCATGGCGAACCAGAAAGGCGAAGGTTGCGGCGATCACGACAGCCCGTCAGGCTCCCATGCGGTTCGGCAGCAGGGTTACGATCTCCGGGAACAGCGTGATCAGCACGACCGCCAGCAGCAGCAGGCAGAAGAACGGAATCGCCGCCTTGGCGACGAAAAAGATGTCGCGTCCGGTCAGGCCCTGCAGCACGAAAAGATTGAAGCCGACCGGCGGCGTGATCTGCGCCATCTCCACCACCAGCACGATGTAGATGCCGAACCAGATGCGGTCGATCCCCGCCGCCTCGACCATCGGCAGGATCACCGACGTGGTCAGCACGACGACCGAGATGCCGTCGAGGAAACAGCCGAGCACGACGAAGAAAATGGTCAGCGCGAAAAGCAGCATGTATGGTGAAAGCTCGAGCGTGCCGATCCACGACGCGAGCTTCGCCGGAATTCCGGTGAAACCCATGGCGACCGACAGATAC
>CAZDFF010000178.1:5336-7422 GCA_964504425.1 uncultured Hyphomicrobiales bacterium | reverse complement strand
GACCATGTGCGCGCCCAACAGTTCGCCGGTCTTGGCGTCGAACACGACCTTGACCATGCCCTCGGGCTCGCCCAGCGCGATGGCCTTGCCGTTGCCGATGAAGGGGAAGCGGCCGACCTTCACGTCGTAGCCCTTCTCCTTCGCCCGCTTTTCGGTGAGCCCGACGCTGGCGATCTGCGGATGGCAATAGGTGCAGCCGGGAATGCGCGACGTGGCGAGCGGATGCACGCCCTTCACCCCGGCGATCTTCTCGACGCAAACGACGCCTTCGTGGCTGGCCTTGTGCGCCAGCCACGGCGGGCCGGCGACGTCGCCGATGGCGTAGACGCCGGGCTCGCCGGTGCGGCACCACTCGTCGATGACGATGTGGGTCTTTTCCACCTTCACCCGGGTGCCTTCGAGGCCGATGTTCTCGACGTTGCCGGTGATGCCGACCGCCGAGATCACCCGATCGACCGTCAGTTCCGTCGTCTTGCCGCCCTGCTCGATCGTCGCCGTCACGCTGTCCTTGCCCTTCTTCAGGGATTTGACCGTGGCGCCGGTCAGGATCTTCATGCCGTCCTTCTCGAACTGCTTGCGCGCGAAGGCGGCGATCTCCTCGTCTTCCACGGGGAGGATCTGCGGCACGACCTCGACCACGGTGACCTCGGCGCCGAGCGCGCGGAAGAACGACGCGAATTCGATGCCGATGGCGCCCGAGCCGACGACCAGCAGCGACTTCGGCATGACGTCCGGCACCATCGCGTCCTTGTACGACCACACCAGCTTGCCATCGGCTTCCAGCCCCGGCAGGTTGCGTGCCCTGGCGCCGGTGGCGAGGACGATGTTCTTGCAGATCAGGTCGACGATGGATTTATCCGCCATTTCGACCTTCAGCTTGCCGGTGCCGGCCAGCTTGGCGTGGCCGTCGAACACCGTGACCTTGTTCTTCTTTAGAAGATGCTTCACGCCGCCGGAAAGCTGCCCGGCGACGCCGCGCGAGCGTTTCACCACCTTCGCCAGGTCGAAGCCGATATCCTTGCAGCTGAGCCCGAAGTCGGCCGCGTGCTGCATGTTGCGGAAAACCTCGGCGGTGCGCAGCAGCGCCTTGGTCGGGATGCAGCCCCAGTTGAGGCAGATGCCACCCAGATGCTCGCGCTCGACCAGCGCGGTCTTGATGCCCAGTTGCGCCGCGCGGATCGCGGCGACATAGCCGCCCGGCCCGCCGCCAACGACAATGAGATCGAACGAGGTGTCGGCCATGGCGATCCCCTACAGCATCATGGTCAGCGGTTCCTCGATCAGCGCCTTGAAGGCCTGGAGGAACTGGGCGCCGACCGCGCCGTCGACCGAGCGGTGATCGACCGAGAGCGTGCAGGTCATCATCGTGGCGATGGCGAGCGCGCCGTTGACCACCGCCGGGCGCTGTTCCGCCGCGCCGACCGCGAGGATGCACGACTGCGGCGGGTTGATGATGGCGGAAAATTCCCTGATACCGAACATGCCGAGGTTGGAGATCGAGAAGCCGCCGCCTTGGAATTCTTCGGGCTTCAGCTTGCCGTCGCGGGCGCGCGCCGCGAGATCGCGCATTTCGTTCGAGATCGCCGCCAGGCCCTTGTTGTCGGCGCGGCGCACAATCGGCGTGATCAGCCCGGCGGGCGTCGCCACCGCGACCGAGATATCGACGTTTTGATAGAGCCGGATCGCTTCCTCGGTCCAGGTCGCGTTCGCCGCCGGCACCTTGCGCAATGCCAAGGCCGCCGCGCGGATGACGAAATCGTTGACCGACAGCTTGTAGGCGCCCGCGCCTTCCGGCGCCTTGTCGTTGAGCTGCTTGCGCATTCCCATCAGCGCGTCGATGCGGCAATCGACCGTCAGGTAGAAATGCGGAATGTCGCGCTTCGATTCCAGAAGCCGCCGGGCGATGATCTTGCGCACGGTCGAATTTGGCGCCTCGTCGAACGGCATCGAGGCATCGATGGGCGGCGCCTTGGCGGCGATGGTCGCCAGCGCGGTCGGCCCCGAGGCCGCCGTCGGCGCGGCGGCGATGCCCGAGGTTTTGGCCTGTTCCACGTCGGCCTTCACCACGCGGCCGTGCGGGCCGGAT
>CAZDFF010000178.1:0-5314 GCA_964504425.1 uncultured Hyphomicrobiales bacterium | reverse complement strand
CCGGGCACCCTTGAAATATCCACACCCGACTCGGCGGCCAAGCGCCTGGCCAATGGACTGGCAAAAACGCGGCCGCCGGAAGGTGGGGCCGACGCGGGCTTTTGCGGTGCGGGCGCCGACGATTTCGGCGCTTCGGCTTTCTTCGGTTCGGGCTTCGGCGCTTCGGTCTTGGGTGCCGCCTTCGGCGCGGCAACGGCGGAAGCGTCCTCGCCTTCCTCGGTCAATATCGCGATCACCGCGTTGACCTTCACGCCCTCGGTGCCGGCAGGCACCACGATCTTGGCCAGCGTGCCCTCGTCGGCGGCTTCGACTTCCATCGTCGCCTTGTCGGTTTCGATTTCGGCGATCACGTCGCCGCTCGCCACCTTGTCGCCTTCCTTCTTGTGCCACTTGGCGAGCGTGCCCTCGGTCATGGTCGGCGAGAGCGCGGGCATCAATACGTCGATGGGCATGATCCAGTCCCCCTAGACGTAACAGGCGGCCTTGGCCGCGGCGACGATGTCGGCGGGCCGGGGCAGCGACAGGGCTTCCAGGTTGGCGGCATAGGGCATCGGAATGTCGGCGCCGGCGACGCGCGCGACCGGCGCGTCCAGCCAGTCGAAGGCGTGTTCCATCATCACGGCCGCCAGTTCGGCGCCGACGCCGTAGCCGGGCCAGCCTTCCTCGACGCTGACCAGCCGGTTGGTCTTCTTCACCGAGGCGACGATGGTGTCGACGTCCAAGGGCCGCAGCGTGCGGAGGTTGATGACTTCGGCCTCGATCCCCTCGCCCGCCAGCGTCTCGGCGGCTTCGAGCGCGAGCCCGACCATGCGCGAGAACGCGGTGATGGTGACGTGCGTCCCCGTGCGCTCGATCTTCGCCTTGCCGATGGGCACGACGAAATCCGGGTCGGTCGGCACCTCGAAGCTCTGGCCGTAGAGCATTTCGTTTTCCAGCACCACCACCGGGTTCGGATCGCGGATCGCGGCCTTCAGCAATCCCTTCGCGTCCTCGCCCGACCACGGCGAAACGACCTTGAGGCCCGGGCAATGCGCGTACCAGCTGGCGTAGCACTGCGAATGCTGCGCACCGACCCGCGACGCGGCGCCGTTCGGCCCGCGGAACACGATGGGCGAGCCCATCTGGCCGCCGGACATGTAAAGGGTCTTGGCCGCCGAATTGATGATGTGGTCGATCGCCTGCATGGCGAAGTTGAAGGTCATGAATTCGACGACCGGCTTCAGGCCGGCCATCGACGCGCCGACGCCGAGCCCGGCGAAACCGAGTTCGGTGATCGGCGTGTCGATCACGCGCTTGTCGCCGAATTCGTCGAGCAGCCCCTGGCTGACCTTGTAGGCGCCTTGGTACTGGCCGACTTCCTCGCCCATCAGGAACACGTCCGGGTCGCGGCGCATTTCCTCGGCCATGGCGTCGCGCAGCGCCTCGCGCACGGTCATCGCCTTGGTCTCGCCGGCATAGGCGACTTCCGGCGGCGACGCCGGGCTGGGTGCGGTCGGCGCCTTCGGGGCCGCCTCCGCCTTCTTCGGTTCGGGTTCGGCTTTCTTTTCCGTGGGTGCGGGCGCGGGTGCCGCCTTCTTCGCGGCCGGCGCGGGCGCGGTCTCGTTTTTCGCGGCCTGCACGGCCGACACGTCCTCGCCGTCGGCGGCGATCGTCGCGATCGGGGTGTTCACCGCGACGCCCTCGGTGCCTTCCGGCACCAGGATTTGCGCCAGCGTGCCCTCGTCGACGGCCTCGACCTCCATGGTCGCCTTGTCGGTTTCGATTTCCGCCAGCACGTCGCCGCTGGAAACCTGGTCGCCCGGCTTCTTCAGCCACTTGGCGATCTTGCCTTCGGTCATGGTCGGCGAGAGCGCCGGCATCAGCACTTCGGTCGGCATCGCTCAGGCCTCCTTGAGCACGTCGGTGTAAAGTTCGCTCGGGTCCGGCTCCTGGCTGGCCTGGGCGAACTCGGCGGCTTCGGTGACGATGGCCTTGATCTCCTTGTCGATGTCGCGAAGCTTGGCCTCGTCGGCCTTCTTCTGGGCGATCAGCATGTCGCGCAGTTGGTCGATCGGGTCGTGCTCCTTGCGCATGCTCGCGACTTCTTCCTTGGATCGGTACTTGGCCGGGTCGGACATCGAGTGGCCGCGATAGCGGTACGTCATCATTTCCAGAATGATCGGCGCCTGGCCGGTGCGGCAGTGATCCTAGGCCTCCGCCGCCGCCTCGCGCACCGCCAGCACGTCCATGCCGTCGACCGGCATGCCGGGAATGCCGTGCGCCTCGCCGCGCCGGTGCAGTTCGACCGTCGACGACGCGCGCTCGACCGACGTGCCCATGCCGTACTTGTTGTTCTCGATCACGTAGACGACCGGCAGGCTCCACAACTCGGCCATGTTGAAGGACTCGTAGACTTGGCCCTGGTTGACCGCGCCGTCGCCCATGTAGGCCATGCAGACGCCGCCGTCGCCGCGATACTTGTGCGCGAAGGCCAGCCCGGTGCCGAGCGGGATCTGGCCGCCGACGATGCCGTGGCCGCCGAAGAAATTCTTCTCGCGGCTGAACATGTGCATTGAGCCGCCCTTGCCCTTGGAATAGCCGCCGCGCCGCCCGGTCAGTTCCGCCATCACGCCCTTCGGGTCCATGCCACAGGCGAGCATGTGGCCGTGGTCGCGATAGCTGGTGATGACCGTGTCGACCGGCTTGGCGACCGACTGCATGCCGGTCACCACCGCTTCCTGGCCGATGTAGAGGTGACAGAAGCCGCCGATCAGGCCCATGCCGTAAAGCTGGCCCGCCTTTTCCTCGAAGCGGCGGATCAGCAGCATCCGGCGATAGTAGTCGACCATCTCGGCGTCGCTCGGCGGCTTGATCGCCGACGCGGCCTTGCCCTTGCCGCCGGACGCGGCGCTTTTTTGGGATTTCGCCATGCTTCCTCCAAGAATGCCCGCCTCTACGGGGGCGGGCTTGGTCGAGTCGCGGCGGCGCATTTTGGCACCGTATCGCGCCACGTTATCGCGACGGACTCGCCGTGGCAAGACGACGGCGGTTACAAGTCGGTGATAATTAACTTGATTTAAGTTAATTTCGATTCAGTACGATAAGGGCCTTCTTTTCCGGAGGAATTTTTGCGAACGCCCGTTGCCGGTACCGGCGACGTCACCATATGAAAATCGCTCAATCCCTTTGCGGGCAACGGATAGCGAAAGACCGACCCGGCCATGGCCAGCCTCGACCTCGTCCACACCGTGTTGCTGGTCGGTGCCGTCCTGGTTCTGATCGGTATCTTCTCCAGTCTGGTCGCGACCCGCTTCGGCGTCCCCCTGCTTCTGGTCTTTCTGGTCTTGGGCATGCTGGTCGGCGAGGACGGCCCCGGCGGCCTCAAGTTCGACGATTACCGGACCACCTATCTGGTCGGTTCGCTGGCCCTGTCGGTCATCCTGTTCGACGGCGGCCTGCGCACCAAACTGTCCGTGTTCCGAGGGGCACTGGCGCCCTCGCTGCTGCTCGCGACCGTCGGCGTCGTCGCCACCGCGGCGCTGACCGGCGCCGCCGCCTGGGGCCTGTTCCGCGACATGGCGCCGATCGAGGCGCTGCTGTTGGGCGGCATCGTCGCCTCGACCGACGCGGCGGCGGTCTTCTTTCTATTGCGCAGCGGCGGGCTCCGCCTGGAACCCCGGGTCGGCGCCGTGCTGGAAATCGAATCCGGCACCAACGATCCGGTCGCCGTGTTCCTGACCATCGTGCTGACCGAGCTTGTCCTCGCCGGGCAGACGACGCCGACCTGGAGCGTGCTTGGAAGGCTCGCCGAACAAGGCGCGCTCGGCGCGGCAATGGGAACCCTCGGCGGCTTCGCGATCGTCTGGCTGCTGAACCGGGTCGACATGCCGGGCGGCCTGCACCCGCTGTTCGTGGTCGCGAGCGCCTTGACCGTCTACGCGGCGACGGCGCTGATCGGCGGCAGCGGCCTGCTCGCGGTCTATCTCGCCGGGTTGGTCGTCGCCAACCGGCCGGTCCGGGCCTACCCGACCATCGTCGGCTTCCACGACGCCGCGACGTGGCTGTGCCAGATCGTCATGTTCCTGGTGCTGGGCCTTTTGGTGACGCCGACCACCTTATGGTCCTACGCCGTGCCCGGCCTGCTGATCGCCGCGGTGCTGACGTTCGTCGCCAGGCCGTTGGCGGTCTGGCTGTGCCTGGCGCCGTTCGGCTTCGGCGCCAAGGAAACCTTCTTCGTGTCCTGGGTCGGATTGCGCGGCGCCGTCAGCATCTTCCTGGCGGCGATCCCGACCCTGGCCGGCGTGCCCGGTTCCGACGTCTTCTTTAACGTCGCCTTCTTCGTCGTGCTGTTCTCGCTGATCGCCCAAGGCTCGACCATCAACCCGCTGGCCCGGCGCCTCGGCATCGCGCTCCGCCGCACCACGCCCAGCGTCAGCCGCACCGAAATCGACATCCCCGGCCAGGTCGACCGGGAAATGGCCGGCTATCCCGTCGTCGCCGACAGTCTGGTGCTGGGCCTGTCGCACCTGCCGCCGTGGACCCGCCTGGTGATGGTGGTGCGCGACGGCGAAATCCTCGGCCCCGAACAAGCCGGCATCCTGAGGGTCGGCGACTACGCCTACTTCCTGACGCCGCCCGACCGGGTGCCGCGCCTCGACCGCCTTTTGGGCGAGGCCGCCGGCATGCGCGGGCGCACGGTCGCGATGTTCGGCGAGATGACGATCAACGGCGACGCCAAGGTCGCCGACATCGACGCGCTTTACGGTCTCGACGCCGCCATCGACGACCCGGCGCAGACCGTCGCGGAATACTTCGAGGTGCACCGCAAGTCGGCGCCTCAGGCGGGCCATCGCCTGCCGTTCGGCCGCGCCATGCTGATCGCGCGCGCGGTCGAGGACGGCAAGGTCGTCCGCGCCGGCCTGCAACTGGAGGAAATGATCGAAAGCCTCGTCGCCGGCACGGCGCCGCAGCGAACGCGCATCAAGTCGACGCTCGATACCGTGGTCGACAAGGCGGTCGGCCTATTCGAGCGCGCGTTCGCGAAACTCGAACGCACGGTCGCCCGAAAACCGCCGGACTAACCTTCGCTCTTCACCAACCGATACCGGCCGGTCATGACGGCCTCGATCCGCATCGCCGCGATCGTCGGTCAGACGGCCTTCGGATTGCGTTGCCCGTTACCGCTGCGCTTCCGTCTGGGGTGCCGCTCGTCCTGCCGTGCCTCGGCGATCGTCTCGGCCAACCGGGTGCCCAACAGATTGCAAGCCTCGAAGTAACACTGGTTGGCGATTTCGGCGATGGCTTGGGTGTTGGAAACCAGGGCACGCACGTTGGC